>NC_020829.1:4515000-4815000 GCF_000349845.1 Pseudomonas sp. ATCC 13867
CCTGCGCCGCGGCCACCTGGGCGGCGCCGCCTTCGATGTGCTCAGCGTCGAGCCACCGAAGGACGGCAACCCGCTGCTGGCCGGCGACCTCCCGCGTTTCATCCTCACCCCGCACAGCGCCTGGGGCAGCCGCGAGGCACGGCAGCGCATCGTCGGCCAGTTGAGCGAGAACGCCGCCGGCTTCTTCGCCGGCCAGCCGCGCCGGGTGGTGGCGCCATGAGCCTGCATCTGGTCTGCGGCGACGGCGCCGCCGAAGCACTGCGCCGCGCGGTGGAAGCCGGCGTGCTGGTGGAGAAGAAAATCCGCGTGATGCCGGACGACCTGGCCGTCGGCCCGCTGGGCGACGTGGACACGCCACCCTGCCAGCAACGCGCGGCGTTCTGGCACGAGTTGGGTGGCGAGGTCCTGCGCGAACGGGAAATCGCCATCGAGCTGGCCAGCGACGTCAACTGGCTGCGCAGCCCCGACGCCAGCTCCGTCACCCTCTGGCACGGCGACAGCGCCAGCGAACAACTGCTGCTGCGCCGCGTCTGCGCGCTACTGCCGGAACGCGTCTCCCTGCGCAGCGTTGGCGCCGGCAGCGGCCAGTGCCGCTGCGAGGACCGCCACGCCATCGCCATGCTCAAACCCGAGGAACTGGCCAACGCCCTGGCCGCCAGCCACGAACTGGACGCCGCCGAGCGCCAGCGCCTGGGCGAAGACTGGCGGCGCGCCCTGGCCGAGAACGCCGAACTGCGCCTGTGGCTGGACGGCCAGTTGAGCGGCGCCGGCTACACGCACATCGACCATGTCCTGCTGGACAGCGCCAGCGAATCCTGGCGCCCGGCGCAATCGCTGATCGGCCCGACGATGGCCTATGTCGACGGCCTGTTCGTCACCGACCTGCTGGCCGCCTGGCGCCTGCGCGAACAGGTCGCGGCGGGCGCCCTGGAACTGCGTGGCGACGACCTCTGGAACAACGCCGAGGTGCGGCTCGCCTAGGCTCGGCCACTGGAGCCCTGCTAAACTCGCGCCCTTTTTTCGAGGAGGCCGCATGTCCAACGCCCCCACCAGCGAAGTGCTGCTGCGCCAGATCGAGCGCTTCCAGGGCCGCGTCCTGCTCGCCGGCCTGCCCGCCGACGCCCTGCTCGGCGACCTGCCACAGGCCCAGGGCTGGAGCTGGCACGCAGGCGACGCCCGGCAGCTCGAAGCCCGCTATCCGGGCCGCTGCCATTTCGGCGTGACGCCGCCGGAAGGCGCGTTCGAGGCCGCCGTGCTGTTCCTGCCCAAATCCCGCGAACTCACCGATTACCTGTTCGCCGCCCTGGCCCACTGCGTGCCGGACGGCGAGCTGTACCTGGTCGGCGAGAAACGCGCCGGCGTCGAGCGCGCCAGCAAGCAGCTCGCCGTCTTCGGCCGCGCCAGCAAGCTCGACAGCGCCCGCCACAGCCAGCTGTGGCATGCCCACATCGACGGCGCCCCCGGCGCGCCCGACCTGCACACCCTGGCGCAACGCTACGAACTGCCGCTGGCCGACGGCCCGCTGCAGGTGGTCACCCTGCCCGGCGTGTTCAGCCACGGCCGCCTGGATCGCGGCAGCGCCCTGCTGCTGGAACAACTGGACGGCCTGCCCACCGGCCAGGTGCTGGACTTCGGCTGCGGCGCCGGCGTCATCGGCGCCATCCTCAAGCGGCGCTACCCGGCCAGCCAACTGGCCCTGCTGGACGTCGACGCCTTCGCCCTCGAAAGCAGCCGCCTGACCCTGGCCGCCAATGGCCTGGACGGCGAGGTGATCGCCGGCGACGGTATCGACGCGGCCCCTGCCGGGCTTGCCGCGATCGTCAGCAACCCGCCCTTCCACCAGGGCGTGCATACCAGCTACGCCGCCACCGAACACCTGCTGCGCCAGTCCGAACGCCATCTGGCGCTCGGCGGCGAATTACGTCTGGTGGCCAACAGCTTCCTGAAATACCCACCGCTGATCGAGCAGCACCTCGGTCCCTGTCAGATCCTGGCTGAGGCCGACGGCTTCCGCATTTACAGCGCCCGGCGGCGCTGATCGAAGGCTCGCACTACACTGCACCGAGCCAATGGAACGGTGCGCCGCCGCACGCCCAGACTATCGAGGACACCTGTGAATCGAAGAATCAAAGACGATGTCGAACTGACGTTCGCCATGGGGCCGAAAGAGAAGCCGCATCACCTCAAGCGCTCCCTCAAGCCCCGACACCTGAATATGATCGCCATCGGCGGCTCCATCGGTACCGGCCTGTTCGTTGCTTCCGGCAGCACCATTGCCACCGCGGGCCCCGGCGGCGCCCTGATGGCCTACGCGCTGATCGGCCTGATGGTGTTCTTCCTCATGACCAGCCTGGGCGAGCTGGCGGCGTACATTCCCGATTCCGGCTCGTTCTGCACCTATGGCAGCCGCTTCATCGACGATGGCTTCGGCTTCGCGATGGGCTGGAACTACTGGTACAACTGGGCGGTGACCATCGCCGCGGAACTGGTGGCCGCGCAGCTGGTGATGAAATTCTGGTTCCCCGACGTGCCCGGTATCTACTGGAGCGTGGTGTTCCTGGGCGTCATGTTCATGCTGAATTTCTTCTCGGTGAAAGGCTTCGGCGAGAGCGAGTTCTGGTTCGCGCTGATCAAGGTGGTGGCCGTGGTGATCTTCATCGGCATTGGCCTGGCAAGCATCATCGGCATCATGCACGGCATCGACAGCCCCGGATTCAGCAACTTCACCACCGGTGACGCGCCCTTCGCCGGCGGCCTGCAGGCAATGATCGGGGTGGCGATGATCGCCGGCTTCTCCTTCCAGGGCACCGAGCTGATCGGCGTCGCCGCGGGCGAGTCGGAGAACCCGCAGAAATCCATTCCCATCGCCATCCGCCAGGTGTTCTGGCGAATCCTGATGTTCTACATCCTGTCGATCTTCGTGATCGGCATGCTGATCCCCTACACCGATCCGAACCTGCTCAAGACCGACAGCAGCGACATCAGCACCTCGCCCTTCACCCTGCTGTTCGAGCGCGCGGGCCTGGCCGCCGCGGCGGGCGTGATGAACGCGGTAATCCTCTCGGCGATCCTCTCGGCCGGCAACTCGGGCATGTACGCCTCGACCCGGATGCTCTACACCATGGCCCTGCACGGCAAGGCGCCACGGGTATTCAACCAGGTGTCCGTCAGCGGGGTGCCGCGCTACGCGTTGCTGGCCACCACCTTCGTCGGCGCGCTGTGCTTCCTCACCAGCTTCATCGGCGACAAGACCGTCTACACCTGGCTGCTCAACGCCTCGGGCATGTGCGGCTTCATCGTCTGGCTGGGCATCGCCGTGTCGCACTACCGCTTCCGCAAGGCCTTCGTCCTGCAGGGCGGCGACTTGAACAGCCTGCCCTACCGCGCCAAATGGTTCCCCTTCGGTCCGCTGTTCGCCTTCACCCTCTGCCTGATCATCACCCTGGGACAGAACTACCAGGCGTTCGTCGGCGAGCACGTGGACTGGGCCGGGCTGGTCGCCACCTACATCACCATCCCGCTGTTCCTCACGATCTGGCTGGGCTACCGCTTCAAGAACGGCACGCGTTTCATCCGCTACGAAGACATGGATATCCGCTCCAGCCGCGAATGATCCGACATGCCGGCTTGCCCAAGTCCCAGGACTTGGGCAGAATGCGCCCCGTCCTAGGGGAGTAGTCTCCCGCGAGCGCCCAGCTCGCCCGGTACGCGTCAACACACTTGGTCCGCAGATCATGGCGCGTGCGACCCAAGCCTGCATCGTTCAGGCCCGGGTTTGACAAGACCTATGACACGAGCAACCTGACCCGGGGCGGGCAGGTGGCGCGTGTCATGGTGCTGAGTCGACCCGCCCCCTTAGGAAGCCTGATGGAATCCCTCTTCGTCCCAACCCTGATCGTTGCCCTCGCGGAAATCGGCGACAAGACGCAACTGCTCGCGCTCGTCCTCGCCGCGCGTTTCCGCAAGCCCTGGCCGATCATCGCCGGGATCATCGCCGCCACCCTGGCCAACCACTTCGCCGCCGGCGCCATCGGCAGCTGGGTTGCCAGCTTCTTCTCGGAAACCACGCTGAGCTGGGTGCTGGCCGTGTCCTTCCTGGCGGTCGCCGCCTGGACCCTGATCCCGGACAAACTGGATGACGACGAAGAGGGCGCGCTGAAGAAATTCGGTCCGTTCCTCACCACCCTGATCGCCTTCTTCCTTGCCGAGATGGGCGACAAGACCCAGGTCGCCACCGTGATGCTGGCCGCGCAGTACCCGCACTTCTGGCTGGTGGTCATCGGCACCACGCTGGGCATGCTGATCGCCAACGTGCCGGTGGTACTGGCCGGCAACTTCGCCGCCGAACGCCTGCCGCTGAACCTGATCCGCCGCCTGGCCGCCGCCGCCTTCGCCGTCCTCGGCCTGGCCGCCGTGTGGCATGCGCTGAAGCTTGGCGGAGTGTTCTAACCCGAGCCCCCGCTGGGATCTGGCGCGCCGGCCAATGCCCGTGCACGGCATCCGGGACACAGTGGTGCGCCATCGTCCCAGCACCCAGGAAGCGCCATGTCGGAGAAGGATCTCAAGAAGCTCGCCCGCCAGCACATCGACCTCACGTGGAACAAGGGTCACCTGGCGCTGGCCGAGCAGTTGCACAGTCCGGACTTCATCTACAAGAGCGCCTTCACCGCGCAGCCGCTGAACAACGCCGGCTACCGCCGGCTGGTGGAGGAGATCCGCTCGGCCATGCCGGACCTGGAAGTGGTGGTGGAGGAATGCATCCGCGAAGGCAGCAAGGTATTCACCTGGAGCACTTTGCTGGGCAGCATCTCCCGCCCCGCCTTCGGTTATCCGGCCAGCGAGAAGATCCTCAGCCTGTCGGCGATGGGCTTCTGGGTATTCAGCAGTACCGGGGAAATCCTCGAGCTGTGCACCATGTTCGACATGGAGAGCTTCCGCGCGCAGATGGGGCTGCAGAACCGTCCCTTTGCCGAGAAGGCACTGCCCTGACATGAAAACGCCCGGCATTTGCCGGGCTTTTGCATTTGCGCTGTCGTAGGGAGCGAGCTTGCTCGCGAACAGAGGCCGCTCGGTGCCGTGCGGTTCGCGAGCAAGCTCGCTCCTACGGGGCGTTACAGATAGTCGTTGGCATGGAACCAGGCGATCGCCCGTTCCAGCGTGTCCTCCAGCGGTACCTGGGCCTCGAAGCGCAGTTCTTCGCGCGCCTTGCGCCCATCGAGGAACTGCCCGCCGGCCATTACCTCGATCGCCGTATCATCCAGCAGCGGCATCTTGCCGGTCAGTCGGTAACGCCAGCGCCCGAGGGTCGCCAGGGCCCGTGCCCGGTGCAACGGCATCGGCGTGGGTGCCGGCTTGCCGAGCAGGCGGGCGACGGTGGCAGTCAGCTCGCCCATCTCGATGTTGTGCCCGGTGAGCAGGTAACGCTCGCCAACCCGGCCGTGCTCCAGCGCCAGCAGCAGGCCACGACCGGCCTCGGCGGCGTCGATGACGTTGCGCCGGCCCGGCACGTAGTGAAGCATCTCGTCATGTCCGATGGCGGTGATCAGGCGCCCGGTGGTGGGGCCGATGTCGAGTTCGCCCAACACCATGCCGGGAATCCCGATCACCACGGGCAAGCCGCCACGCGCCTGCTCGCGGGCCTGCTCGTCGAGCGCCCACTTGCACATCACGTAGGCGCTCTTGCCGGTGGGCAGTCCTTCGTAGAACAGCCCCTCGTGCCCCGGCAGCCCCTGCGGGTGAGGCGGCATGGCGAAGGCCGAACCGACGTAGAGGATGCGCGGCACCTTCGCCTGCAGGCAGGCCGCGTAGAAATGATTGGTCTGGTCCAGGGCGCTGGCCACTTCCTCCTGCCAGCGACGCGGCCGCACCGGGTAGTAGCCGGCGCTGAAGATCACTGCGTCCAGGCCACTCAGCGCGCGGGCCATGCCCTGGTGATCGAAGAGTTCGGCCACCCGGTACTCCGGCTCGAGATAAGCCAGGCGCTGGATCTGTGACGACGGCCGGTGGATCAGCACCAGCTGGTGTCCCGCGGCCTTGATGGCCCGGGCGGCATGATGGCCCAGGAGCCCTGTGGCTCCGAGTACAGCAATTTTCACGGGCGCTCCCTGTTCACGTTGCACAGCGGCGCTACCACGCGCCGCGCCTGGCGGGCCACTCAGCGGCCTTTGGCTTGCTCGTACAGTGGCATCACCTTCGGAATGGCTGCCTGCAGGTTGGCCATCCGGGTGCTGTCGGCCGGGTGGGTACTGAGGATTTCCGGCGGCGCGTCGCCACCGGCCGCCTGCCCCATCTTCTGCCACAGCGTCATTGCGGCGTTGGGGTTATAGCCGGCGCGAGCGGCCAGTTCCAGGCCGATCAGGTCGGCTTCGTTCTCGTTCTGCCGGCTGTTGGGCAGGGTCAGGCTGTATTCGACGACCTGGTGGGCCAGGTCGACGCTGCCCTGGCCCAGGCCCAGCAAGGCACCGCCGATACCCAGGCCCATCTGCTCGGCATAGGCGCGGGACATGGCCTCGCGGCCATGCTCGCGCAGGGCGTGGGCGATCTCGTGGCCCATCACCGCGGCGAGCTCGTCATCGGTCAGCTTCAGCTTATCGATCAGCCCGGTGTAGACGATGATCTTGCCACCGGGGCCGCAGTTGGCGTTGAGCTCGTCACTCTTGATCACGTTGACTTCCCACTGCCAGGACGGCGCATCCGGCCGGAAGGCCCCGGTCTGCGGAATCAGTCGGCTGGCGATGGCCTTCACGCGCTTGGCATCGCTGCTGCTGGCGTCCAGCTTGCCGGCCTTCGACGCTTCGCCGAGGGTCTGCTGGTAGGACTGGGCGTACATCTGGTCAACCTGCGCGCTGGACAGCATGCTGAACATATTCTGCTTGCGATCGACGCCGACGACGCCGCCGCTGGTGGTGTTCACCTGCTGGCAAGCGCTCAGCAGCAGGGCCGCGGCCAGGCCGGCGACACGGAAAAGACTGGGCATGCTGTTCTCCTGAAACCGTGCAATCTCCCAAGGACAGCGCGCATGGTAGGCCGGCCCCCGGTGGCCGGCAACCACCCTGCAACAGGCGGTGCATACCCGCGTTACAACCCATTACAACGCCCGGCTAAGGAATCCGCCCGGTCCTGCCGATAAGAAGGGACACGCAGGCTCTGGAGCACTCGGGTACCCGTATGAAATTCAAGTCGATCCAGTTTTCCGTGGTGGCGCTGGCCGGAGCCAGTGTCCTGGCGGTGGTCGCGGCCCTGGTGCTGTACGCGCTGTTCGCCGGGGCCCGGACCCAGACCCTGGTGCAGGAGCGCACCCAGGCGCTGCTCGAACAGGTGATCAACGAACGCCTGGAGGCCCTGGCGCGCGGCCAGGTCAGCCAGATCCAGCGCGAACTGGAGTACCCGCTGACCGTCGCCAAGGGCCTGGCCAACACCAACGCCCTGATGGGCAAGGTCGACGCCAGCGGCGCCCCGGCGCTGGGCATCGGCCGCGCGGAGATGTCCGGCCTGCTGCGCCAGACCGTGGAGCAGAATCCCAAGCTGCTCGACGCCTTCGCCGGCTGGGAGCCCGATGCCTTCGCCGGCAACGACAGCGAGCATGCCGGCCAGCCGGGCTACGACGCCAGCGGCCGCTTCATGCCCTGGTGGTACCGCAAGAGCGACGGCAGCCTGACCGTCGAGGCGATGGGCGACACCCTGGAAAGCCAGAAGATGCAGCCCACCGGCGTCCGCGAGGGCGAGTACTACCTGTGCCCGAAGGAGAAGCGCCAGCCCTGCATCATCGATCCGGCCCCCTACGAAATGGGCGGCAGGATGGTGCTGATGTCATCCTTCAACGCACCGATCCTGGTCGATGGCCAGTTCAAGGGGGCGGTGGGCGTCGACCTGTCGCTGGACTTCATCCAGACCCTGCTCAAGAACGCCGACAGCCACCTCTACGACGGCGCCGGGGAGATGGCACTGATTTCCAGCAACGGACGCCTGGTCGCCTACACCCGGGACGCCGGCAAGCTCGGCGAACCGGCCAGCAGCGTGCTGGACGCCGATGTCCTCGCCCAGTTGTCCAGGCTCCCCCTGGACCAACCGCTGTCGCGGCTCGATGCGCAACACGGCCAGATTGAACTCTTCCTGCCGTTCACCATCGCCGATACCGGCGCGCGCTGGACGCTGGTCATGCAACTGCCGCAGGAGGCCGTGCTGGGCGATCTGAACACGCTGCAGGCGGACCTGAAGTCCCAGCGCGACGGCGACACCCTCGGCATGACCCTGGTGGGTCTGCTGATCGCCGCCATCGGCCTGGCGGTGATCTGGCTGGTCGGCCACGGCATTGCCCGCCCGCTGCGCCAACTGGTCGGCATGCTCGACGACATCGCCCAGGGCGAAGGCGACCTGACCTGCCGCCTGTCCAGCGACCGCGCCGACGAGCTGGGCTCCATCGCCCAGGGCTTCAACACTTTCCTCGGCAAGCTGCAGGGCATGATCGGCCAGGTGGTGTCCTCGGTGCAGCGCGTCAGCGATTCCTCCGAGCACACCGCCGACATCGCCATCCGCACCAACCAGGGTGTGCAGCAACAACTGGCGGAAATCGAACTGGTGGCCACCGCCGTCCACGAAATGACCGCCACCGCCCAGGACGTGGCGCGCAACGCCACCCATGCGGCGGAAGCGGCCCACCACGCCGACCAGGCCGCGCATCACGGCAAACGCATCGTCGAGAGCAGCTCGACGGCGATCCAGGCGCTGGCCAGCGAGATCGGCCGCGCGGTGGGCGTGGTCCAGACCCTGGCCCGCGACAGCGAGAACATCAATGCGATCCTGGTAGCCATCCGCGGCATCGCCGAGCAGACCAACCTGCTGGCGCTCAACGCCGCCATCGAAGCGGCCCGCGCCGGCGAACAGGGACGCGGCTTCGCGGTGGTCGCCGACGAGGTGCGCAACCTGGCGCAGAAGACCCAGCAGGCCACCGAGGAAATCCAGTCGATGATCCAGCAGTTGCAGCATGGCACCCGTGAAGTGGTGCAGGTGATGCAGCAGAGCCAGGAGAAGACCGACGACAGCGTGCGCCACGCCAGCGAGGCGGCCCAGGCGCTGGAGTCGATCACCCAGGCGGTGTCGGTGATCAACGACATGAACACCCAGATCGCCAGCGCCGCCGAGGAACAGAGCGCGGTGGCCGAGGACATCAACCGCAACGTCAGCAACATCGGCATGGTCGCCAACCAGGTGGCCGGCGGCGCCGACGAGGCCTCCCAGGCCAGCGCCGAACTGACCAAGCTGGCCGAGCAGCAGCGCCGGTTGGTGAATCAGTTCAAGGTATAAAACGAACGGCACAGGAGCCCTGTAGGAGCGAGCTTGCTCGCGAACCGCCCCGCTGCGGAACCTCCGCTCACCCCAACCCTCTCACTCAGGGAGAGGGGCCGTCCGTGCCGGCGGACGCCAAGGTCTCATCCTGCACCTGCTCCTCTGGGTGCGGAAAACCTCAGACACCGCGCATCAAGCGGGCGTCAGGCACTCCGGCCCGTTGCAGGCCGGGTCGTTGACGAAGTGCGCCAGCGCCTGCTCGCGCAGCCGCGCCTGGGGTAATTGCAGCAACTCCCGCAGCCGCGCAGCGTCGGTCTCGTTCGACAGCCACTGGGCCTGCTCCGCCGCATCGAGGATCAGCGGCCGGCGCATGTCCCCGGCCGCCTGGGTCAGCATCGCCACGCTGTAGTAGGTGTGGCCTTCCACCGGGTACGCCTCCCACACTCCCGCGAAGCAGATCAACCCGCCACCGGAGATCCAGTGCGGCCGCTTGCGCACGCCGCGCCACTCGTAGAAGCCGTTGGCCGGCAGCAGGCAGCGGCGCTGGGCGAAAGCATCGCGGAACATCGGCTGCTCGGCGATGGTTTCGGCGCGGGCATGGGCCGGAGTCCGCGACAGGTCCTTCAGCCAGGCCGGCGTCAGGCCCCAGCGCGCCAGGTCGGCGCGACGCGCACCGCCTTCCTCGCGCAGCATCAGCACGCGGGCGCCGGGGGCAAGATTCCACTGTGGCTGCAGGTCGGCCGGGAAGCCGGCGCTCTCGGCCAGCTCGCGGTTCCAGCGAAACAGGGCGTAGCGGCTGGTCATGGGCGAAAAGCGTTCATGGGGAGAAAGACCGGACCCTCAGCAAAGCAGGACGCCGGGGCCAGCTTCGTTGTCGTCGGCGGGCCCCGGCAGGGGTTGCGCGGCATTGTACGCGGCGATCAGTTCCCGCGCCCGTTCGGCCACGTCGTCCTCCACCCACAGGTGCAACAGCCCCATGCCCGGCAGTTCGCCGATGCCACCGACCAGGTGGCGTCCGCCCAGGTGCGACGAAATGCCCTCGTTGGCCAGCATGCCGGCCAACAACTCGGCTTCGATCAGGTCGGCAGGTTCGTAGATTCGCTGCATCAGTCGTCCTCGCGCTGGACTTCCAGGGACCACTCCACACCGTCGGTGCGCAGTTGGAACAGGATCGGCCGGCAACACACCGGACAATCTTCATAGTAGCGCTGGTCGCCCCCGGACAGGTCGAGTACGGCCTCCGCCGGTTCGCCGCAATAGGGACAGGAATAGTCCTGACGTTCGAGCATCGCTGGTTCCCCTGTGACTTCCGTTTATAATCGCGCGGTCTTTCAGGGAGCCCAGTCCGACCCATCGGTCCCCTGGGAACCCTCCGGGCCGTCTACTTCGCGGCCCGGCCCGTGATACCCCTAAAAAATTCATAGAGAGCATGATGGGCGAGTTCGAAGCCATCCGACCGTACAATGACGCCGAAGTCCCGGCCGTCCTGCAACGCCTGCTGAGCGATGACGCCTTTCTCGGCGCGCTGGCGCGTTACCGCTTCCCCCGTCTGTCCGGTCCGTTCGGCTGGCTGCTCAGACCTCTTATAGCCCATCGCCTGGCCCGCGAAGTCACGGGTATTCGCAGCGTCGGTGAGCTGCAGGACAAGGTCGAGCCCTACGTCGACCGGACCATCGAGCACGCCACCGACGGCGTCACCTACTCCGGCGTCGAGCGCCTGAAGCCCGGCTGCGCCTACCTGTTCATCGCTAACCACCGCGACATCGTGATGGACCCGGCCTTCTGCAACTACGCCATCTACCACGCCAAGCTGCCGACCCCGCGCATCGCCATCGGCGACAACCTGCTGCAGAAGCCCTTCGTCAGCGACCTGATGCGCCTGAACAAGAGCTTCATCGTGCACCGCTCGATCAGCGGCCGGCGCGAGAAGCTGGCGACCTACCAGAAGCTCTCGGCCTACATCAATCACTCGATCCGCGACGACGGCCAGTCGATCTGGATCGCCCAGGCCGAAGGCCGTGCCAAGGACGGGGACGACCGCACCGATTCGGCGATCCTCAAGATGTTCCACATGAGCCGCAAGGACGAGCCGTTCGCCGAAGTGATCCGTCAGTTGCACCTGATCCCGGTGTCCATCAGCTACGAATACGACCCCTGCGACGCCGCCAAGGCCCACGAACTGTTCACTCGCGCCACCACCGGCGAGTACAGGAAGGCGCCGGGCGAGGACGACCGCAGCATCGTGCAGGGCATCACCGGCTACAAGGGCCGGGTGCACATCAACTTCGGCGAGGAAATCACCGGGGAGTTCAGCGACACCAAGCAACTGGCGGCCGAACTGGACCGGCAGATCCTCGGCAACTACCGGCTGTTCCCGGTGCACTACCTGGCCTACGAGGCCTCCGCACTGCGCGACCCGGCGCTGCAGGTGCCCACTGCCGCCAGCCTGTTCAAGGGCGAGGAACTGCGCCGCGCCCGCACCGAATGGGAGCGGCGCCTGGGCGAATGCCCCGCCGAGCAGCGCGCGCACCTGATCCTGCAATACGCCAACCCGGTGCTGAACCAGTACCGCCTCAAGCAGGCATGAAAAAGGCGCCCTCGGGCGCCTTTTTCGATTCCAGCTCGTCAGATCCGCGTGCTGTACCAGCTCACCGCCAGTGCCAGCGCCATGCAGGCGAAGCCGAAGCGGTAGAAGAAGCGGTTCATCCGGGCCGTTGGTTCGAAGCTGTCCAGCGGTTGCGGCTGCACCTCGCTCTCGGCGACCAGACGCGCCACGGCCAGGCGCTCGCGGCGGCGGGTGGCCAGCAGCAGCCAGGCGCCTGCCAGGGCAAAGAACATCGCCAGATCGTTGAGGATCCGGTCGGGATGGGCCTGGAACAGATTCCAGAGCGCCTGCAGCGACATCACAACCTCCGCTTCAGGACTGCACGCCAGTTATCGCGAAGGAAAGCCGGGGGTGAGTCTGCTGGATGAACGGGCATCGCCCGTCATGGATGAGAAACAATCGTCGCGCATTTTATCCGCAGGCCGGTCGCCGCAGCCAGCGCGCAACGCTTAATTACGACGAGCGTAAGAGTTATCGAGAATCGGTCTAAGACCTCTCCCACGCCTGGCACGCCACTGGCTTCAACGGTTTTGCCGACCCGGTCCTTCGCTAGGAGATTCGTCATGCTCGAGATCGTCCCCCACGAAAGCGCCTATCTGCTCGAACACCTGGAAGAAATCGAAGCAGTCGTCACCGAACTGTCCTTCAACGTCCAGGACCACCATTGGCTGGTCTATACCCAGGCCTGCGGCCACGAGCACCTGGACCTGCCGGAAACCGACGAGCGCATGCGCTCGTTCGAGGTCGACCCGTACCACCAGGCCGCCTGACCGCAGTATTCAGCCGCCCATGAAAAAGCCCGGCATCGGCCGTAATGCTGTTCACTTAAGCGGAGCAGCCTTGCAATCCACTGGGTAGCGGGACTTGGAGATCTTCACCGTCCTTGGTCTTGAGGGCCTTGGACGGTGATCCAGAAACAGTCCTCCGAGTCCCGATCTCAGCTCCGAGAGGCGCCTGCCTGTTGCCGAAATCGGGTTGGCCGCCGCCATCACGATCAATTGCACGGCGATATAGTGGGCCACCGGCTTGAAACGTATGTCGCTTGGGGAACGGCCAAAGGCCACCGCAGCCTGACTGGCCTCACGGCGGATGATGTTGTAGGCCAGCAACACTCCCCAGACCTCTTGATAGACCAGTTCCTTGACCTTGCTGCGCAGGGTCATTGCATTCTGCTGTAAGGAGCTTTTGATATCCCGGAAGCCCAGCTCGATCTCCCAGCGTTCCTGGTACAGCTTCACCACGGCTTTGGCGTTATGGATATCCGCCGGCAGTGAGGTCAAAAGGGTTTTTACCTTGCCCCCTACTTCGTAGCTGACCTCACGCACCTCCCAGTGCGTTGGCAGGTCCGGATTGCGCTTGCGTGCCGGGGTCGACACCTTCATGCGCAGCAGGCGATCCCCTTTGCCGTAACGCGTCACCTCCTCGCTGACCAGGGCCTTGCGTGCCGGAATCAACCAATGACGGTTGTCACCGCCCTTGGCCAGCCCCAGTAGCAAGTCAGCACTCCAAAATCCCTTGTCGAACAGCGTCACCGAGTGATCGGGAACCTGCTGCAGGAATGTATCGGCCAAGCGCATTTCGCTACGGCGGTAGGGACTCAGCTGGGCATCCAGGATCAGGTGCGAGCGCACATTCATCAGGGCTGCAAGCCGCAGCATGGGGAATGGTGTCTGGCGGTCGGTGGAGGTATTGCCAGAGCCGAAATGCTCCCGGAGTTCGGGGGTGTCTGGGGTGCGCAGCAGTGCGCCATCCACGGCCAACACCTGCAAGCCCTGCCAGGTATCGCCGTCGTAGCGCTCGCGGCCCCATTGGTGACCCGTCTGGCGAAACAGCCACTCAACCGGATCGGCACCCAACCGTTTGCGCGCCTCGGTGACGCCACTTCTGGCCAGAAGGTCGTAGGAGGCCAGCCCCTGGGCGCAGATGTTCAGACGCCTTGCCACTTCATGGACCGGTTCGTCGCGGAACAACGCCATCCCCAGCACCAGCCAGAGCACCTGGTCGCTGGGCAGGCGGCGCCGCCGGATGGTCGCCTGGGCGGAAAGGTCCAGCGCGGACGCCACCCACTCGACCGGAATGTTCTGGGTGAAGGTGCTCAAATCGGAGAAGTTGAACAACTCGCCTAGGTCGAGCAGTTGCTGTTGGAAAGACATAAAAAATCCGATGCCAGAAGTCTGGCATCGGATTTTCAGGGAGCCGCGACAACAGCTCAAATGCTTAAGTGAACAGCATTACGGCATCGGCCGGGCTTTTTCATGTCCGTGCGGCGATCAGCGCTGGTTCAGCGTCTGGCCAATGGTCGGGTCCTTGAACACACGGTTCAGCGCATCGCTGAGCACGTCGCTCACCAGCTTGGTGTTGGTCGCCTGGTTGGGCGCCATGCCGAAGCGCTGGTTCATCGACGCGCCGTAGCGGCCGCTGTAACGACGCGCGCTGCTCTGCACGTCGACGCGGAAGGTGGCGCCGATGTCGGCCTCGGTGACATACACGCCTTCCTTGGGCGACTGGTACTTCAGCTCGGCCAGGGTCAGGGTCAGCTGCGGCGCGTTGTAGGCGTTGGCCGACGGGGTGAAGCCCAGCAGGCGCACGGCGGTCTCAGCCTGCAGCTGCAGCTTGGGGATCACGTCCTCGCTGCGCACGGTCAACTGGCTGGTTTCCGAATACAGGCCACCGCGGGTACCCAGCGACGTGCTGGGACGACCGTCGACGACCTTGACCACCACCGGCTGGCCCTGGCCAACGGCGGCGATGGGGCCCTTGAACACCGGGTCCGGGTTGAGTTGTTGCGGGCTGAGCGCACAGCCGGTCAGGGTCAGGCTGGCAGCAGCGATAACGCTGAGCAACAAGCGTTGCAGCATGCTCATTTCTCCAATGGGGTGGGCGATGGCCGGCAGTATACCGGCCGTCGGCGCGGGCAGATAGCGCCTGGCCATTGGACGCAGAACCCGTTCCCTGGGTTCCCTGAACGGCGCGGCTACATGTCGTATTGACCCGCCTTGGGGCAAGGCGCTCCAAGGCGGTGCGAAAAATGTAAATCAAGAGGTATGCCCTAGGAAAAAAGTCTAAGGCGCAGGGCTTTTTTTTTGTTTCACCGTTATAATCGCCCCCCGATTATAAGGACGCCTCCTGGTCGGGCCCCGCACGATGCCGACACACCGTGTCTCGCCTCTGCCTCCCCTCAAAGAGAGTCGCCACTCGCCTCGGTCACTGGCCGTCGCGTTTTACGTTCGTTGCGCAGAACTTGGCAAGGATGCAGCCGCCCCCTCCGTACGGAGACCGGATCGGCCCGCGACGACGATCCCCTTTGAGCTTCACGCCTCCAAAAGAGCGTGATCGAAGGTTTTTCACTACTTCACGAGAGTGTGGCGAGCAATGAAGAGTTTTGCGTTGGTAGCACCATTGACGTCTGACCCCGCAGCACTGAATCGCTTTTTCGGCACCGGAAGCCGCGCATAAGCGCCCACCCGGATGCACTTGCGGATGCCTGATTTCCGCCGTGGACTGCCGAGAAGGTGCGCATTTCCCCTCCTCCGATCCCGGCCCGTGGCATTCGCGGATGGTCGCATGCGACCTGAGAAGAATTCGGACAGGCGGCTTTACCGCGATGAGCGCGAAGCCCCTGTTACAACTGGCTGCTGATAGTTTTCTGGAGACGCGTTAATGGCGCAGAACGAAATCGAATCGATGGACGTGCTGCTGGTCGGCGCCGGCATCATGAGCGCAACCCTGGCTGTCCTGCTCAAGGAAGTCGATCCGAGCGTGAAGCTCGAGATCGTCGAACTGCAGGAATCCGGAGCCATCGAGAGTTCCAACCCGTGGAACAACGCCGGTACCGGTCACGCCGGCCTCTGCGAGCTGAACTACACCCCGCAGGCGGCCGACGGCTCGATCGACATCAAGAAGGCGGTGAACATCAACGCCCAGTTCGAGGTGTCCAAGCAGTTCTGGGCCTACCTGACCGGGATGGATGCCTTCGGTTCGCCGCGTAACTTCATCAACCCCGTTCCGCACATGAGCTTCGTGCGTGGCAAGGACATTCCTTTCCTGAAGAAGCGCCATGAGATGCTCAGCCAGCACCACGCCTTCTCCTCGATGGAATACACCGAGGACCGCGCGAAGATCGCCGACTGGGCCCCGCTGACCATGCCCGGCCGTCCGGCCGACGAGCAGGTCGCCATGACCCGAGTGGAAAGCGGCACCGACGTCAACTTCGGCGCACTGACCAACCAGTTGCTGAGCTACCTGGCCAGCCGCGAAGGCAGCGAAGTCCGTTATTTCCAGAAAGTCGTGGGCCTTGAGCGCATCGCTGACGGCTGGCTGGTGGACATCAAGAACACCCAGACCGGCGAAGCGCGCAAGGTCAAGGCGAAGTTCGTCTTCCTCGGCGCCGGCGGCGGCGCGCTGCCGCTGCTGCAGATGTCCGGCATCCCGGAAAGCAAGGGCTTCGGTGGCTTCCCGGTGAGCGGCCAGTGGCTGCGTTGCGATAACCCGGAAGTGGTCAAGCAGCACCAGGCCAAGGTCTACAGCCAGGCCGAAGTGGGCGCCCCGCCAATGTCCGTGCCGCACCTGGACACCCGCGTGGTCGACGGCAAGACCTCCCTGCTGTTCGGTCCCTATGCCGGCTTCTCCACCAAGTTCCTGCGCCACGGCTCGTTCCTCGACCTGCCGCTCTCGGTACGCACCAGTAACCTGCTGCCGATGCTCGCCGTGGCCCGCGACAACATGGACCTCACCCGCTACCTGGTGAAGGAAGTCATGCAGTCGATGGACCAGCGTATCGACGCCCTGCGCAAGTTCTACCCGGAACTGAACCCGGCCGACTGGCGCCTGGAAACCGCCGGCCAGCGCGTGCAGATCATCAAAAAGGACGCCAAGAAAGGCGGCATCCTGCAGTTCGGCACCGAACTGGTAGCGTCCCAGGACGGTACCATCGCCGCTCTGCTCGGTGCCTCGCCGGGCGCCTCGGTGACCGTCTCGATCATGCTGGGCCTGCTGGAGCGCTGCTTCCCCGAGCGCTACCAGTCGGCCGAGTGGACCGCGAAGCTCAAGGAGATCTTCCCGGCCCGCGAGAAGCAGCTGGAAACCGACGCCGCGGTGTATCGCGAAGTCAACCAGATGACCGCCGACCGTCTGCAGATCGTCGCCGCGTCCTGAGTGCTGCCCCCATGAAGAAGCCCGCCTCCCGGCGGGCTTTTTCGTTCTCGCTGTCGTTCTAAATACGGGGGTCAGTGGCAACTGACCATCCAGCCGACGCCGAAGCGGTCGGTGAGCATGCCGAAGCGCTGCGCCCAGAAGGTCTTCTCCAGCGGCATCTCCACCCGCCCCTCC
This sequence comes from Pseudomonas sp. ATCC 13867, assembly GCF_000349845.1. Taxonomy (NCBI): domain Bacteria; kingdom Pseudomonadati; phylum Pseudomonadota; class Gammaproteobacteria; order Pseudomonadales; family Pseudomonadaceae; genus Pseudomonas; species Pseudomonas sp. ATCC 13867. The sequence goes on from NC_020829.1 coordinate 4,532,219, forward strand.
TCCGCCAGGGCGGCGAACGCCTGCTCCGCCGCCACCACGCTGCGCAACGCCAGGTGCAGGGAGAACCCATTGAAGGTGGCGTTGTGCTCGCCACGGCCATCTGACAGGAGAATGTCGGTTTCGCCGACCCGCAGGCTGGCGTGCATCACCTTGTCCAGCCAACCGTCCGGCACCGGAGACGGGCCGGGCGCTTCCGCGTAGCGCATCAGAGCGTTGAGCTGGGCGCCCACCGCATGTTGGTAGAAGGCAATGGCCTCATCGGCGTGACCATGAAAAAACAGATAGGGCTGTACTTGCATGGCTTCGTCCTCGCCTGTCGTTATCGTTGTAAGGGGAAGTCTAGGCGGGGAATCGGAGATGGGTTCGCGAGCAAGCTCGCTCCTACGAAAAGCGGATTCCAGAGAAACATCCGCGCACGCCGGAGCGCCCCTTCAGGAGGCCGAGTGGAATCGGAGTTTCAGGGGTTGAGCGGCATGGATGCAGTCGTCTCCCAGGGGGAGAGGAAACCGTTCGGTGCAGGAGAAAATCTCGGTCTCAGCCGGCACGGTCTGCCCCCTCTCCCTGAGGGAGAGGGTTGGGGTGAGGGGGAAGCGCTGGCACAGATCGTCCAGAAGTAGACAGTTGCTCCTATGAAAGCATGCCCCGGGGCACACCCAAACAGAAAGCCCGCACAAGGCGGGCTTTTCAGCGAGTCGACGCAATCAGCCGCGAGCAGCCTTGATCACTTCGATGTAGGGCTCGGCCTGCTGCTGGTCCTGGACCAGGGCGACGAAGTCCTGGCCCTTGGCATCCTTGGCGGACAGGTCGTAACCGGCCTCGACGAAGAAGCCGACGAAACGCTCGAAGTCGTCGACGCGCAGGCCGCGGTAGGCCTTGACCAGCTTGTGCAGGGACGCAGGGGTGTTGTCGGCCGGTTCCACGTCGAGGAACAGCTTGATGGCGCCGTCGCCGATTTCTTCGCCAATCACCTGCTTCTTGTCTTTACGCATCGCTCGCTTCTCTCTACGGCTGTCTCGGGGATCGCGGCCCGCATCGGCTCAGGCCGGGCACCACGCTAGGCGGGAGTTTAACCCCGCGCCAGGGGATGGCTCAACGCGCGCGCACCGCGCCGGTATGCAGGTCGGCCCAGATATGACCGTTGCCGTAGGTGAGGAACTGCACGTAAACGGTGCCGTTACGCAGCAGGTCGAGCAGCCGTGGATAAGCCGCCTGCGGGTAGTACAGGCTGAGCACGCGGGTCTTCTCATCAAAGGCCGGCTTCTTCAGGCTCTTGCCCTCGGCGTCGAAGCTGATGACGACCTGGCTGATCCGCGCGCCCTTGTTCAGGGGCTTGCCCTTGAGGCGCAGCAGCGACGGCGTGGTAATCGGAATCGGCTGCTGGTTGGACTGGCGCTGGTTGCCCAGCACCACACTGTACTCGGTGACCTGCAGCAGTTGCTGCTGCTCCGGCTCGCCCTGGCGCAGGCCGGCGTCGTCCGGTGGCAGGAACTGGCTGTGCATCGGCGCGGCGACAGCAACCCCGGCAAGGCCAAGAGGAAGGCAGAACAGCAGCGCCAGCACGGCGCCCGGCATGCGAACGGACATCATCACCTCCGCGGGACAGGGCCGGGCACTCTAGCACGCGCCCGAAGCGCCACGACAGGAGCTCATGGCAAGCCCGGCGATACATTGATAGCCTTCGAAGCAACACCCCTCAAACATCGAACGACTTCATGCTACATAACGTCTCCGACCTCGACCTGCGCCTGCTGCGCATCTTCGCCTGCGTGGTGCGCTGCGGTGGCTTCTCCGCCGCGCAGGGCGAACTGGGCATGGGCCAGTCGACCATCAGCACGCACATCGCCAGTCTGGAGACGCGTCTGGGCTACCGCCTGTGCGAGCGCGGCAAGAGCGGCTTTCGACTGACCGAGAAAGGCGAGCGGGTGCTGGACTATGCGCAGAACCTGTTCGCCGCGCTGGGCGACTTCCGCGATCAGGTGCAGTCCCTCGCCGGACGCCTGGTCGGCGAGCTGCACCTGGGCCTGGCCGACAACATCGCCACCCTGCCCGAGGCACGCATCCACCAGACGCTGGCGCGCTTCAACCGCCGCGATCAGGACGTGCGCCTGCATTTCCTCATCGAATCCTCCAGCCAGTTGGAGCGCCTGGTACTCAGCGGCCGCCTGCACCTGGCCATCGCCTGCTTCAGCCGGCGCCTGCCGAACCTGCGCTACGAGCCGCTGTACCACGAGCGAGTCGCGGTGTTCTGCGGACGCGAACATCCGTTGTTCAACAAGCCAGTGACAGATGCCGGAGAGCTGGAAACCTGCGACTGGATTCAGCACGGCTATGCGGTGGCCGACGTGCAGTTGCCGGCCGACCCACGGCGCAGCACGGCCTTCGCCCAGCACATGGAGGCGGTGCTCCACGCCGTGCGCGCCGGCACGCACCTGGGCTACCTGCCTACGCACTACGCCGAGCGCTGGGTGGAACAGGGCCAGATGCGCGCTCTGCTGCCGGACAGCCTCAGCTACGGCATCACCCACAGCCTGGTGGTGCGCGACGAGCCGGGGCACAACGAAGCGCTCCAGGCGCTGGTCGAGGACCTGCGCCTGGAGCACGGGGTAACGCCGATTAGCGCGGCGCGGTGATGTGCTTGATGTCGAAGAACGCCGACAGGCCCCACGGCCCCAGCTCGCGGCCGATGCCACTGCGCTTGCCGCCGCCCCAGGAGGTCTGCGGGAATACCACCTGCGGCGAGTTCAGCCAGACGTTGCCGGCTTCCAGATTCTCGGCGACGCGCTGAGCACGCTCGAGATCGGCGCTGCACACGGTGGCGGCCAGGGCGAAGTCGCTGTCGTTGGCCTGACGCAGGGCATCGGCTTCGTCACTGAAGGTCCGCACGCACAGCACCGGGCCGAAGATTTCCTCGCGCCACAGGCGGCTGTCCGCCGCTACATCGGTGTACACGGTCGGCTGGATGAACCAGCCCTCGGCCGCTTCGCCGCCGGTCAGGCAGGCCAGGCCTTCGTCGCGGGCCACCGCGAAATAATCGAGCACCTTGCGGTACTGCGCTTCGCTGGTCATCGGGCCCATGTCGGTTTCGCCCTGCAGCGAATCGCCGACGCGCAGGCCTTCCACCGCAATCTTCAGCTTCGCCAGCAGCGGCGCGGCGATGGATTTCTGCACCAGCAGGCGCGAAGTGGCGGAGCACATCTGCCCGGCGTTCCAGTAGACACCGGCGATGATCCACTGCACGGCCTCGTCCAGGTCGCAGTCCTCGAACACCAGGATCGGCGACTTGCCGCCCAGCTCCAGGCCGACCGGCAGGGTGCGCGCGGCGGCAGCTTCCATGACCTTGCGGCCAACGACGTTGCTACCGGTGAAGGACAGCTTGGCGATGCCCGGATGGCTGCACAGAGCAGCGCCGGCATCGGCGAGGCCAGGCACCAGGTTCAGCACGCCGGCAGGCAGGCCGATAGCGTCGGCGATCTCGCCCAGCACCAGCTCGATCAGCGGAGTGATCTCCGAGGGCTTGAGCACCACGGTGCAGCCCGCCGCCAGGGCTGGCGCGACTTTCCAGGCGCTGGTCACCAGCGGGAAGTTCCACGGCACGATCAGGCCGACCACGCCGATGGGCTCGAAGCGCGTCTGCGAGCGGTAGCCGGCATCCGGCAGGGCCACTTCGGCGTTCTGCCGGGCGTCCAGTTGGTCGGCCAATTCGGCGTAGTAGGCGAAGGTGGCGATGGCGTCGCCGATGTCGATTTCCGCTTCCAGGCGCGGCTTGCCGCTGGCCTGCATCTGCAGGGCGATCAGCGCTTCGCTGCGGGCTTCGAGCTGTTCGGCGAAGGCGCGCAGGTAACCCGCGCGCTGGGCGGCGCCGGTCAGCTTCCAGTCAGCGAAGGCGCGCTTGGCGGCAGCGACGGCGCGCTCCACGTCGGACACACCGGCGCAGGCGACCTCCGGCAGCGCTTCACGGGTGGCGGGAGCGGTCGGACGCAGGACCGCGCCACTGTCGGCGGGCTGCCATTGGCCATCGATATAGAGGAGACGGGACATGCGAACCTCGGACGGTTGTCTTGTGAGGGTCGCAGGATAGGCGGGGCATGCATCGGCAAAAATGCGAGTCAGCCCATGCATGCATCGATATCGTCAGATGTATCAGACTGGACTGTAGGAGCGAGCTTGCTCGCGAACCGCCCAGCACTGCTGCGCCCGGCGAGTCCGTTCGCGAGCAATAACGAGGGCGTCCCCCTCGCTCCTACGAAAAGCAGGCGCCTCAGGCGAACTGGGCGCGCATCCACGCCAGGTATTCGGCAGCGCCCGCTTCACCCTCACACGGCGCCCACTGTCCACGCTCGTCCTCGCCCAGCGGGACGAACGGACCGGACTTGGCCTCGAACATCACGCTGTCCGGCTCCAGCGCCACGATGGCATGGAAGGTACCCGGCGGCAGGTCCGCACCGACGCACTCGCCGCCGGCACGCAGCACACGGGTGGTCAACAGCTCGCCGCTGTCCGAGAAGATCAGCAGGCCCAGCGCGCCCTTCACCACCAGCAGGCTCTCGGCCTTGTCCGGGTGACGGTGGCAATGCGGCGGGATGTAGCTGTCGGGCTGCAGCGCATTGAGCAGGCGATGGCAGGGTTCGCTCTGCTCATGGAAGTTGTGGTTCTGCCGGCGCCGGGGGCTGGCGGCGGCACGGGCCGCGATCTCGTCGAACAGCACGCTGTCGAGGAAACGCGGCCCGCCCATCTCAGAGCCCCTTGACCGCGAAGATGCCCGCGGCGTTGCGCCAGTAGCCCTTGTAGTCCATGCCGTAGCCGAAGATGTAGCGGTCGATGCAGGACAGGCCCACGTAGTCGGCCTTCAGGTCCGGACGGGCCTTGCGGTCGTGGTCCTTGTCGATCAGCACGGCGGTGTGTACGCGCTTGGCGCCGGCATGCTTGCAGAAGTCGATGATCGCCGAGAGGGTGTGCCCTTCGTCGAGGATGTCGTCGACGATCAGCACGTCGCGGTCGATGAAGGAGATTTCCGGCTTGGCCTTCCAGAACAGCTCGCCGCCGGTGGTCTCGTTGCGGTAACGGGTCGCATGCAGGTAGGAGGCTTCCAGCGGGAAATTCAGCAGCGGAAGCAGCTTGCCGGAGAAGATCAGGCCACCGTTCATCACGCAGAACACCACCGGGTTGGTGTCGGCCAGCGAGCCGTTGATGGCCTCGGCCACACGGGCGATGGCGGCCTCTACCTCGGCGTTGGTGTACAGGCAGTCGGCTTCGGCCATGACTTGGCGGATGTGCGCGAGATCGACGGACATGAGGGCTCTCCGGTGAAAAAGTGCGCAAAGGTACCTATCGGCGTGCCGTGGAGCAAGGGTCAGCGGACGAAAGTCGCCAACAATCGTGGCCCAAGATAGCTACGATGCATTACGCTACCGCAATTTTTTTGCCAGCCCGTCCGGAGACCCCGTCCATGCCCGTACTCGAGATCCGTCACCCCCTGATCCGACACAAGATCGGTCTGATGCGCCGCCATGACATCAGCACCAAGAATTTCCGTGAGCTGGCCCAGGAAGTCGGCGCCCTGCTGACCTATGAGGCGACCAAGGATCTGCCGCTGGAGAACTACGAGATCGAGGGTTGGGCCGGTTCGGTGCAGGTGGAGAAGATCGCCGGCAAGAAGATCACCGTGGTGCCGATCCTGCGCGCCGGCATCGGCATGCTCGACGGCGTGCTCAGCCTGATTCCGGGCGCCAAGGTCAGCGCCGTGGGTGTCGCGCGCAACGAGGAAACCCTTGAAGCACACACCTACCTGGAAAAGCTGGCGCCGGACATCGCCGAGCGTCGCTCGCTGATCATCGACCCGATGCTGGCCACCGGCGGCTCGATGGTCGCCACCATCGACCTGCTGAAGAAGGCCGGCTGCAAGGAGATTCGCGCGATGGTGCTGGTGGCGGCACCGGAAGGGATCAAGGCGGTCAACGATGCGCATCCGGACGTGCTCATCTATACCGCCTCCATCGACCAGCGCCTGAACGAGAACGGCTACATCATTCCGGGCCTGGGCGATGCCGGTGACAAGATCTTCGGCACCAAGCAGAAGGACACCTGATAGATGGCCGACGAATACAACGACCCGCTGTGGCGCCAGGTCATCTCGGGCGCGCAGATGCTGTTCGTGGCCTTCGGCGCGCTGGTGCTGATGCCGCTGATCACCGGCCTGGACCCGAACGTCGCGCTGTTCACCGCCGGCTTCGGCACCCTGATGTTCCAGATCGTCACGGGCCGCCAGGTGCCGGTGTTCCTGGCCTCTAGCTTCGCCTTCATTACCCCGATCATCCTCGCCAAGGGCCAGTTCGGCCTGGCCGCGACCATGGGCGGCGTGGTGGCGGCGGGCTTCGTCTACACCTTCCTGGGCCTGGCGGTGAAGATCAAGGGCACCGGCTTCATCGACCGCCTGCTGCCGCCGGTGGTCATCGGCCCGGTGATCATCTCCATTGGCCTGGCGATGGCGCCGATCGCCGCCAACATGGCAATGGGCAAGGCCGGCGACGGCAGCGAGCTGATTCCGTACAAGACCGCCATGCTGATTTCCATGCCGGCGCTGGTCACCACCCTGATCGTCGCGGTATTCGCCAAGGGCATGCTGCGCCTGGTGCCGATCATCGCCGGCGTGCTGGTGGGCTACGGCCTGTCCTTCGCCTTCGGCGTGGTCGACGTCGCCAAGATCGTCGCCGCGCCCTGGCTGGAGCTGCCGAAGTTCACCGCCCCGGAGTTCAACTGGCAGGCCATCCTGTTCATCGTCCCGGTGGCGCTGGCACCAGCCATCGAGCACATCGGCGGCGTCATCGCGATAGGCGGCGTGACCGGCAAGAACTACCTGAAGACCCCGGGCCTGCACCGCACCCTGCTGGGCGACGGCATCGCCACCTCCACCGCCGGCCTGTTCGGCGGCCCGCCGAACACCACCTACGCGGAAGTGACCGGCGCAGTGATGCTGACCAAGAACTACAACCCGAAGATCATGACCTGGGCGGCGCTGTTCGCCGTCGGCCTGGCCTTCGTCGGCAAGTTCGGCGCCATCCTGCAGAGCATCCCGGTACCGGTGATGGGCGGCATCCTCTGCCTGCTGTTCGGCACCATCGCCTCGGTGGGCATGAACACCCTGATCCGCCACAAGGTCGACCTGTCCCAGGCGCGCAACCTGTGCATCGTCTCGGTCACCCTGGTGTTCGGCATCGGCGGCGTACTGATCGGCACCGGCACCGGCCCGGACGACTTCGGCCTGAAGGGCATCGCCCTGTGTGCCATCGTCGCCATCCTCCTCAACCTGATCCTGCCCGGCGAGGAAGGCTGGGAGAACAAGGCACTGGAAGAAGGCGCCGGCGTTTCTTCAACCGAGAAATCCGCCGAGTGAGCCCAGGGCGCCGTCAGCCGGCGGCGCCCTCCGCCCACGGAAAGTTCGGCGAACGCAGGTCCCCGCTGACGGTCCACTCTGCATGAAAGCGCGACTCGGCCAGAACACTGCCCCGCTCCAACCTGCCCAGCCCTCCTCTCCGCCCCTGCCGGAGGCGCGTCCGTGACGCGTGCCTGCTGGCTCCTGCTCGGCCTGATCGGCGCCTCGCTGGTCCCGCTGGTCCTCGGCGGCCGGGAAATGCTCGCCCACGTCCTGGCCTTCCCCCTCGACAGCCTGCTGGTCATGTTCGGCATGATCCTGCTGTGCTGGCTGATCAACGCCCAGAAGTTGCGGGTGCTGCTCAACGGCCGCGCCGGCGACATCGGCCGGGTGCAGTCGGTGGGGATCATCATGGCCTCGGAATTTGCCTTCTACGCTACACCGGGCGGCACCGGCGGCCCGTTGACGCTAATGGCCCTGCTGTCGCGCCACGGCATGCGGCCGGCGCACAGCAGCGCGATCTTCGCCGTGGACCAGCTCAGCGACCTGATGTTCTTCCTCTGCGCGCTGGCGGCCGTGCTGATCTGGGCCCTGTCCCACAGCATCAGCCCGGACCTGGAGACCTCGCTGATCACCAGTGGCGTACTGCTGGGCGGCATCTTCTTCGGCGTGGTGCTGCTGGCACGCTTCCAGCGCCGGGCGATCAAGGCCAACGGACGCCTGCTCGCGCGCCTGGGCATGAAACCGCGCACACGCCTGCGCTGGGCGCGCAAATGCCTGCACTTCCGCGACACCCTGGTCAGCAGCCTGCGCCAGCCCAAACGCCGCCTGGCACTGATCTTCTTCCTCACCTGCTGCCACTGGACGCTGCGCTTCTCGGTGCTCTACCTCACCCTGCGCGCGATGAACGTGGACCTGCACTGGGCCTGGACCTTCCTGATCCAGTTGCTGTCGCTGGCGGCCGGGCTGGCCACGCTGCTGCCGGGCGGTGCCGGTGGCACCGAGTTGACCTCCGCCGCGCTGCTCGCCCCGCTGGTGGGCAAATCCACGGCGGCCGCGGCCATCCTGATCTGGCGCGTGGTGACCTACTACTTCTATCTGGTGATGGGCGCGCCGGTGTTCGCCCTGCTGGCGGGGCGACCGTTACTGCGCAAGCTGATCGGGCTGCGGGAAAAGACCTGAGACTCAGTCTTCGGCAGGCTTGTCGCCCTCGGGCGGCGTCTTCGGCGTAAGCGAATCCCAGAGCTCGGCGGCGCCGGGAAACTCGGTGCCGTCCTCTTCGCTCAAGGCTTCGGGATCGTAGCGGCTGGTGCAGCCTTCGCCCAGGGTGGGCGGCGGGGTGGCAGTGCCGGGGTTCTTCGGGTCGCTCATGCTGACCATCTCCGTTGAGCGCAGCGCCCGCCATCGGAAGACAGCGGGAGCATGCGGAGTACCCAGTCTGGAACGAAACCACGTGGATCAGTCGAACACCACGGTCTTGTTGTCGTGCACCAGCACGCGGTCTTCCAGGTGGTAGCGCAGGCCGCGGGCCAGCACCAGCTTCTCCACGTCCTTGCCCAGGCGCACCAGGTCCTCGATGTTGTCGCGGTGGCTGATGCGCACCACGTCCTGCTCGATGATCGGGCCGGCGTCCAGCTCCTCGGTCACATAGTGGCAGGTCGCGCCGATCAGCTTCACGCCGCGCAGCGAGGCCTGGTGGTACGGCTTGGCGCCGACGAAGGACGGCAGGAAGCTGTGGTGGATGTTGATCACCTGGTGGCGGTACTTCTGGCACAGGTCCGGCGGGATGATCTGCATGTAGCGCGCCAGCACCACGTTGTCGGCCTGGTGCTCGTCGATCAGGCGCGATACTTCCTCGAAGGCCGGCTGCTTGTTCTTCGGGTCCACCGGGACGTGGAAGTACGGAATGCCATGCCACTCCACCATGCTGCGCAGGTCGTCGTGGTTGGCGATCACGCAGGGAATCTCGCAGTCCAGCTCGCCGCTGTGCCAGCGGTGCAGCAGGTCGGCCAGGCAGTGCGACTCGCGACTGGCCATCAGCACGACGCGCTTCTTCACCGAAGAGTCGGTGATCCGCCACTCCATGGAAAACTCGCGGGCGATGGGGGCGAACGCCTGGCGGAAGCCGTCGATGTCGAATGGCAGGGAGTCGGCACGAATCTCATGCCGCATGAAGAACCAGCCGTTGTCATTATCGGAATGGTGACTGGCCTCGGTGATCCAGCCGTTGTAAGTGGCCAGGAAATTACTCACCTTGGCGACGATGCCGACCCCGTCAGGGCAGGCGATCACCAGTCGAAAAGTGCGCATGGGTGTACTCCAGATACATCGCGAAGGCCGCCATTCTAGCGGCTGGAGGGGAAAAGTTCAGCACTGGGCGGGAGTGGCCGACGAGAGCCAATTAGGGCTGGCGCGAATGCTCTGGTTAAATTCGACGTGCTAATAACTTCAATATTTGACTAATTACCCACAAAAGTTGTTCTTAGCGTTTACTTGAACAACTCCGCTGACTATTATGGGTGCTACAAACTATCCGCCACCGCTGGACCTCAAGATTAAGGTACCCAACATGTCGCTGATCAACGAGTACCGCGCCACCGAAGAAGCCATCAAGGAACTTCAGGAGCGACTGAAATCCCTCGAGCAGGACGACAAGCTGAAGAAAGAGCTTGAGTTCGAAGAGAAACTCCGCGCACTGATGGGCAGCTACGGCAAATCCCTGCGCGATATCATCGCCCTGCTCGATCCGGACGCGAAGCTGAGCAAATCTCCGCGTACCGCGAAGAGCACCGTGACCAAACGTGCCCGCAAGGTCAAGCAATACAAGAACCCGCACACCGGTGAAGTCATCGAGACCAAGGGCGGCAACCACAAGACCCTCAAGGAATGGAAGGCCAAGTGGGGCGCCGAGGCCGTCGAGAGCTGGGCTACCCTGCTGGGCTAAGCCCTTCGGGCAATAAAAAACGCCAGCCTTGTGCTGGCGTTTTTTATTGCCCGGCAAACGCTAGAGGCCATAACGCTCGCGCAATGCGAGTGCATATTTCGCCCAGGCTTCGAGCACCGCGCGGTTTGCTGCGCCGGCATTACTCATCTGCTCGGCCATTGCGCTGTCGAAGTTCTCCAGAGTATTCGGAGCCCCCCATTCCGGCGCACTCAGGCGCTGACGGCAGAAGTCCAGCCATTGTTGCTGTTCGGTGGCAGACAAAGTTTCCGGAAAATTACGCGCACGGTATCGGAACAGAAGTTCAGGAAGTCGCGGGTCATCGAACGGCCATTGCTCTTTGGCCAGTCGGGCAGGATCTGCCTGACGCACCTGTTCGCACAATCGGCGGTCCCGGTCCCCGATAAATCCGTCATACAACTGCTGCTCAGGATCCTCGGACGCCGCGAAACTTTCCTCGGAATAGATCGGCGCAAGTTTCTCCTGCCAAAGCGCCTTGGCCTGGACCAGCTCCTGCGCACGCTTCAGGCATCCGTCCAGGTCCAGGCCAATACGTTCGCGATCCTGCGGACGGAGTACGTTCAGCGGCGCCACTACCGGGCAGCGGTTGATATGCAGCAATTTCAGCGGCACCGGCAGTTCGCCTTCGGCCAGTTCATCCCGGCGCGTATACAGGCGCTGGCGCAACGCCTCGGCATCCAGTTCCAGCAGCGGCGACGGGTCCGCCGCCAGGTCGCAGACGATCAACGCGTTACGGTTACGCGGATGCCAGCCCAGCGGCAACACCACCGACAGGTAATGACGCGCCCCGGAGAAGCGCCCGGAGACATGCACCAGCGGCTCGTGCAGGCGGACCTGGTCCAGGACGCCCTGCTTGCTGCGCAGGCGGTAGAGATAGTCGTAAAGCCTGGGTTGGCGGTCACGGATCAGGCGGGCCAGGGCGATGGTCGCACGCACGTCCGACAGCGCGTCGTGGGCCTGGCCGTGGTCGATGCCGTTGGCGGCGGTGAGGCGCTCCAGCTTCAGGCTGACCACACCCTCCTGTTCGGGCCAGACGATGCCTTCCGGGCGCAGCGCATAGCAGGTGCGCACCATGTCGATCAGGTCCCAGCGGCTGTTGCCGCCCTGCCATTCGCGGGCGTACGGGTCGAAGAAATTCCGATAGAGGCTGTAGCGCGTCACCTCGTCGTCGAAGCGCAGGGTGTTGTAGCCCGCGACGCAGGTACCCGGCTGCGCCAGTTCGGCGTGCAGGCGGGTCATGAACTCCGCCTCGCCGAGACCCTGTTCCTCCAGCCGCTGCGGGACGATCCCGGTGACCAGGCAGGCCGCCGGGTGCGGGAGGATGTCGTCGCTGGGACGGCAATAGAGATTCAGCGGCTGGCCGATCTCGTTGAGGGCCTCGTCCGTGCGGATGCCGGCGACCTGCAAGGGCCGGTCGCGGCGCGGATCGATGCCGGTGGTTTCGTAGTCGTACCAGAAGAGGCTGGCGGTCATGGCGCGTGTCCTTGCCTGCGTGCAGATGCGCCGCAGTCTAACAGTGCGCATTGCCGCACTTCCAAACCACGGCGCCAGCCCGTGGCCAAAGGCCCTCTCGACCGTCGCGGAGCCCTGCGATCCGGCCCTGCCGCGAATGGCCGACGACGGCCTTTCGCTCCGGGCGATCCTCTGCCTCGACGGGCGCTTCCCGGCATGCCGCCGCAACCGAACCGATGCGAGTCTGCAATTCTCCGCCAGCGCGGTTGCCTCGCCGCACCGCGCTGGCTAGCATCAGCCTTTCAGCCATCGATAGCGACTCCCATTGACCGCAGCCGCCGCTCCACGCCCGGACATCCGTCCACCCAGCCCCGCGCTGGATACCCGCTACCACGTGGAAACGCCGGAAGGGATCGACCTGCTGCTGCGTCCCGCCGGGGTCATTCCGCGAGCGATCGCCTACCTGGTCGACCTGGGCATCCGCGCCCTGCTGATGTTCGCCCTGTTCATGGCACTGGCCTTCCTCGGCCAGCTCGGCACCGGCCTCGGCCTGCTGCTCACCTTCGTCATGACCTGGTGGTACATGGTGCTCTTCGAAGTGCTCAACCAGGGCCGCTCGCCCGGCAAGCAGATGATGGGCCTGCGCGTGGTCCACGATGACGGCACGCCCATCGGCTGGTCCGCCTCGCTGCTGCGCAACCTGCTGCGTTTCGCCGACATCCTGCCCTTCGGCTACACCCTGGGTCTGCTCAGTTGCCTGTCCAACCCGGCGTTCAAGCGCCTGGGCGATCTGGCCGCCGGCACGCTGGTGATCTACCGCGATCCTCCGCCGAGCCGTCCGCATCTGCCGGAGGTCCCGCCGCAGCGCGCGCCCTGGCCGCTGAACCTGGAGGAGCAGCGCGCACTGATGAGCTTCGCCGAACGCGCCGAGCACCTGTCCGCGGCGCGGCGCGAAGAACTGGCCGGCATCCTCGCCGAGCCGCTGGGTGTCGCGCCCGAGCACGCGGAGGCACGACTCAACGCCATCGCCAGCGGGCTGCTGGGCAGCGGCCGGGGGACGCCATGAAGCAGGCCCTCTTCGAACAGCGCCACCAGGGTGCGTGGAAGCGCTTCAGCAAGCGCCTGGAACAACTGGAAAGCGGCAAGCGCCAGGAAACCTCTGAACGTCCCGAGGAATTTGCCGCGGATTACCGACGCATCTGCCAGCAACTGGCGCTGGCGCAGGAACGCGGCTACAGCAGCCACCTGATCGATCACCTGCAACAACTGGCCATGCGCGGGCACCAGCAGTTCTACCGGCACCGCAGCCATCTGGGCGCGCGCATCCTCGGTTTCATCACCGCCGGTTTCCCGCGCCTGGTGCGCGAGGAGTGGCGCTGCATCGCGGTGGCCAGCCTGCTGCTCTACGGCAGCCTGCTGCTGATGGGGCTGCTGGTCTACCACTTCCCCGACCTGGTCTACAGCGTGATGTCCCCCGAGCGGGTGGCCGACATGGAGTCCATGTACTCGCCGGAAACCGGGCGCCTGGGACCGATGGGCGAACGGGACACCGGCGACGACTGGAAGATGTTCGCCTTCTACATCATGAACAACATCGGCATCGCCTTTCAGACCTTCGCCAGCGGCCTGCTGTTCTGCCTGGGCAGCCTGTTCTTCCTGCTGTTCAACGGCCTGATGATCGGCGCGGTGGCCGGGCACCTGACCCAGGTGGGCTACATCGAGACCTTCTGGTCCTTCGTCATCGGCCACGGCGCCTTCGAGCTCACCGCCATCACCTTCGCCGGCGCCGCCGGCCTCAAGCTCGGCTGGGCGCTGCTGGCGCCCGGCCGCCTGAGCCGTCTCGACGCGCTGCGCCAGGCGGCGGCCCGGTCCGTACGGCTGGTGGGCGGGGTGATCCTGCTGTTGCTGATCGCCGCCTTCATCGAAGGCTACTGGTCCTCGGTCACGCAGTTCCCGGCGACCGTGAAGTACATCGTCGGTGCCTGCCTCTGGCTGCTGGTCGGTGGCTATTTCGTCTTTGCCGGACGGAGCCGTCATGCGCCTGACTGACGCCAGCGTCGCCATTCGTCCGCGCAGCCCGTGGGAAGCCCTGGACCTGGGCATTCTCCTGGCGCGCCGGCATGCCGGCCTGCTGATGGCCAGCTGGGCACTGGTCACCCTGCCGGTGTTCGCCGTGCTCAGCCTGCTGCTGTGGAACCATTCGGGCTGGGCGATCCTGCTGTTCTGGTGGCTCAAGCCGGCCTTCGAACGCCTGCCGCTGTACATCCTGTCGCGCGCCCTGTTCGGTGACACGCCCAGCCTCAGGCAGGCGCTGCGGGCGTTCCCCGGCCTGCTCAAGAGCCAACTGCTGCCCAGCCTGCTGTGGCGCCGCGCAAGCCCCACCCGCAGTTTCGACCTGCCGGTGCTACAGCTCGAAGGGCTCAAAGGCCAGGCCCGCAGCCAGCGCCTGGTGGTCCTCGGCCAGCGCAATGCCGGCGGCGCCACCTGGCTCACGGTGATCGGCATGCACTTCGAGCTGGCCTTGTGGCTCGGGCTGTCCGCTTTGCTCTACCTGCTGCTGCCGCAGCAGTGGGTTTCAGACTGGAAATGGCAATCGCTGATCAGCCTCGCCGACGGCGACTGGGCCTGGATGGAGCACCTGAGCAATCTTCTCTACGCACTGCTGCTGGTGGTCTGGGAACCGGTGTACGTGGCCTGCGGCTTCACCCTCTACCTGAACCGGCGCAGCGAACTGGAAGCCTGGGACATCGAGTTGGTGCTGCGCCGCCTGCGCCAGCGCCTGATCGGCAGCGCCTACGCCCTGCTGCTGGTGGTCGCCGCCTGCCTGGCGCCACTGCCCGGTGCCAGCGTCCGGGCCGCCGAGCAACCCGGTTACAGCTGCCCCCTGCCCGACCAGGACCCCAGCGGCCCACAAGCCTCGCGCCTGCAGAACCAGGTGCTGAACAGCGAGCAGTCGCGGCACGCGGCCGAAGCCATCCTGGCGGCGCCGCCGTTCCGCAACAGAGAAACCGTGACCCGCTGGCGGCTGAGCGACCCCGACAAGGAGAAGAAGGCGTCCAGCGGCGACCAGGATCGGAACCTGGAGAACTTCTTCAAGGCACTGGAGCATTGGCAGGCGTTCAAGTCCATCGCGCAGATCATCGAGGTATTGCTGTGGGGCGCGCTGCTCAGCGTGGTCGTCCTGCTGATCTGGCGTTACCGCGAATGGCTGCGCCTGTTCGCCGGCCGCATCGGCCTGCCGCAGCGCCCGCGCCGTGAAGTGCCGAGCGTGCTGTTCGGCCTGGAGCTGGCCCCGGAAAGCCTTCCCGAGGACGTCGCCAGCGAGGCCGAGCGCCTCTGGGACGAGCAGCCGCGCGCCGCGCTGGGCCTGCTGTACCGCGCCCTGCTCAGCCGCCTGCTGCACGACTTCCGCCTGCCGCTGCGCGACTCCACCACCGAAGGCGAGGTGCTGGCGCGCGTGGAAACCCTCGACAACCCGCCTCTGGACAGCTTCGCCCGCAGCCTGACCCAGCACTGGCAAGCACTCGCCTACGGTCATCGCGCGCCCCAGGACGACCTCAAGCAGCGACTGTGCGAGCAATGGCGCAGCCTGTTCGGCAACGAGGTACGCGCATGAGGCGGCCCGTCGTCCTGCTCGCCACCCTCGCCGTCCTGCTGCTGCTCGGCGGCACCGGGTACTACCTCTACACGCATCTCAAGCCCTATCCCGAAACCATCGAGCACGGCGCCGCGCCGGAAGCCCGCGCCAATCCCTACCTGGCCGCCGAGTCCTACCTGCGCGGACGCGGCCTGGCGGTGAACACGGCCAAGGGGCTGGAAGCGCTCGACCGGTTGCCGAGCAAGGGCCACACACTGATCCTGCTCGGCAGCCGAGAAAACCTCACGCCGAAGCAGAGCGCACGCCTGCTCGACTGGGCCTCGCGCGGCGGCCACCTGGTGGTCACCGCCGAACGCCTGTGGGACGAGGAGGAAGGCAAGAGCGGCGACCTGCTGCTCGATCGCCTGGGAGTGCAACAGTTCCTCACCGAGGACCTCGACAAGGACAAAGGCACCGCCCCAACGGAGGACAAGTCCGCCGTGGAGCCCTCGACCGAACAGCCAGTCGCCCCGGAAGTCCCCGAGAACGCCGACCCTGACCAGGAAGAAGACGCCTACCCCACGCTGACCAAGCTCTACCTGGAAAACGAAAAGGCGCCGGCCTACATCGATTTCGATACCGAGTACCACCTCTTCGACTCGAAGAACCTCGCCTACGCCTGGGCCAACAGCGCAAAGGCCACCCACCTGCTGCAACTGCAGCAGGACAAGGGCCTGATCACCGTACTGACCGACAACTGGATCTGGCAGAACGACCAACTGGGCGACTACGACAACGCCTGGCTGCTCTGGTACCTGACCCAGGACAGCAACGTGACCCTGGTCTATCGCGCCGACGGCGACAGCCTCTTCACCCTGCTGGCGCGCTACTTCCCGCAAGCGCTGGTCGCCTGCGCCCTGCTGCTGGCGCTCGCCCTGTGGCGCCAGGGATTGCGCCAGGGACCGCTGCAACCGAGCCCGGCGCGCGGTCGCCGGCAACTGGAAGAACACCTGCGCGCCGGCGCCGACTTCGTCCTCCGCCAGCGCGGCCAGATCGCCCTGCTGCAGGGGCTTCAGCGTGACATCCTGCGCCGCGCGCGACAGCGCCAGCCGGGCTTCGAACGCCTGCCCGTCGCCGAACAATGGCAGACCCTGGGCCGCATGACGCGGCTGTCGGTCAGCGCCATCAGCCAGGCCATGCGACCCTATCCGCAGCAACGCATGGCCATCGCCGAATTCACCCGCCAGGTCGCCCACCTGCAAAGCCTCAGGAATGCCCTATGAGCGAACAAACACCTGAACCCGCCAGCCCCTCCTCCAATCCGGCCGCCCAGCGCCAGCGCGCCAGCCAGTTGGCCCAGGCGCTGCGTCATGAACTGCAGAAGGCGCTGATCGGCCAGCAGGGTGTGATCGACGACGTGCTCACCGCGCTGCTCGCCGGCGGCCACGTCCTCATCGAAGGCGTTCCCGGCCTGGGCAAGACCCTGCTGGTGCGCGCCCTCGCCCGCTGCTTCGACGGCGGCTTCGCGCGCATCCAGTTCACCCCCGACCTGATGCCCAGCGACGTCACCGGCCATGCGGTCTACGACCTTGCCACCGAGCAGTTCAAGCTGCGCAAGGGGCCGGTGTTCACCCACCTGCTGCTGGCCGACGAGATCAACCGCGCGCCGGCCAAGACCCAGGCGGCGCTGCTGGAAGTCATGCAGGAACGCCAGGTCACACTCGAAGGCCGCGCCCTGCCGGTGCCGCAGCCGTTCATGGTGCTGGCGACCCAGAACCCCATCGAGCAGGAAGGCACCTACCCGCTGCCCGAGGCGGAGCTGGACCGCTTCATGCTCAAGCTGCGCATCGACTACCCGCTGGAAGCCGAGGAGCAGACCCTGGTGCGCCAGGTCACCCGCTCCGCGCGCAGCGACATGCTCGACGTGGCGCCGCTCCGTCCCCTGCTCAAGGAGAAGGACGTCATGGCGCTGCAGAAGATCGCCTCCGACCTGCCGATCGACGACCAGGTGCTGGACTACGCCGTACGTATCGCCCGCACCACCCGTAACTGGCCGGGCCTGGCCCTGGGCGCCGGACCGCGTGCGTCCATCGCGCTGGTGCGTTGCGCACGGGCGCGGGCGCTGCTGCGCAGTGGCGACTTCGTACTGCCGGACGACGTCAAGGGCAGCGCCCTGGCGGTGCTGCGCCATCGAGTGCGGCTGTCGCCGGAACTGGACATCGAGGGCCTGTCGGTGGACCAGGTACTGCAACAACTGCTCGACCAGGTACCGGCGCCGCGCCTATGAAGCCATCGCGCGTCCTTCTCGCGCTGCTCGGCGTGCTGTTGGCCGTGGCCATCGCGCTGGGCACGGCGGCGGCCCTGGATATCCCGGCGCCGGCGCTGCTCGAGCGCCTCTGGTGGGGCGTCCTGTGCGCCCTGGCGCTGCTCGCACTGGTCGACGCCCTATGGCTGCGCCGCCTGCCCTCGCCGCGCCTGGAGCGGCAGATGAGCGGCAACCTGCCGCTGGGCCGCTGGAGCGAAGTGCGCCTGCAACTGCACCATCGCTACGCCCAGGTGCAGCGCGTGACCGTGTTCGATCACCTGCCCGGTGCGATGGACTTCGAGCACCTGCCGCAGGTGATCGAGCTGCGGCCGGGCGAGCAGACCGAGCTGGGCTACCGCGTGCGTCCGCTGTCTCGCGGGCATTTCGTCTTCCCGCGCTGCGAAGTGGAACTGTCCAGCCCGCTACGCCTGTGGAAGGGCCGACGCTATCTGGAAGAGCGCAGCGAAACCCGTGTCTACCCCGACTTCGCACGCATCTACGGCGCCGAGCTGATGGCCGTGGACCACTGGCTGAACCGCATCGGCGTGCGCGCCGGGCAACGCCGCGGCCTGGGCCTGGAGTTCCACCAGCTGCGCGAGTTTCGTGATGGCGACACCCTGCGGCAGATCGACTGGAAAGCCACCGCCCGCAAGCGCATGCCGATCGCCCGCGAATACCAGGACGAGCGCGACCAGCAGATTCTCTTCCTGCTCGACTGCGGGCGGCGCATGCGCAGCCACGACGGCGACCTGTCGCACTTCGACCACGCCCTCAACTCCAGCCTGCTGCTGGCCTATGTCGCGCTGCGCCAGGGCGATGCCGTGGGCCTGATGACCTTCGCCGGCGACCAGCCGCGCCACCTGCCGCCAGGCAAGGGCAGCGCGCAGTTGAGCGTGCTGCTCAATGCTGTCTACGACCTGGACAGCAGCCAGCGGGCGGCGGACTACGCGGCAGCGGTCCAGGCCGTGCTTACCCGCCAGCGCCGCCGCGCCCTGGTGGTGATCATCACCAACCTGCGCGACGAGGACGACGAGGACCTGGTCGCCGCGGTG
The DNA here is from genome assembly GCF_000349845.1 of Pseudomonas sp. ATCC 13867. NCBI lineage: Bacteria > Pseudomonadati > Pseudomonadota > Gammaproteobacteria > Pseudomonadales > Pseudomonadaceae > Pseudomonas > Pseudomonas sp. ATCC 13867. The sequence goes on from NC_020829.1 coordinate 4,550,936, forward strand.
AAACGCCTGGGCCGGCAACACCGGGTGCTGGTGGCCAGCCTGCGCGAAGAAGTGCTCGACCGGCTGCGGCAGTCCCCCGTGGAAGGGTACGAAGACGCGCTGGCCTACTGTGGCACGGTGGACTACCTGAACGCCCGCGCCGGGCTGCACGAGAAACTGCTCGCCCACGGCGTGCCGGTGCTGGATGCGCGGCCCAGCCAACTCGGGCCGGAGCTGGTCAGCCGCTATCTGGGCTGGAAGAAGGCGGGGGCGTTATAGGGCGAGAGATTTTGTTTCGCCCTCTCGGCGCGAGCATCCCGCTCCGGAAGCGCTTTTCGTAGGAGCGAGCTTGCTCGCGAACCGCCCAGCATCGATGCGGCCTGGAAGCACTGTTCGCGAGCAAGAACTAGGCGTCCCCCTCGTTCCTACAGGGCCGCGGTCCTGCAAACGGATAAGAAAGGAACGCAGGCGTACAACCCTTCGCGGTTGTACGCCGATACACCGTGCTCAACCGGCGGCAACAGGGCCGAGCTCGGAGTGCACTGGGAACAAGGTTACGCCCTGCTCTGGCGACCGGAACTTCCGGCATCCTGCCTTTCGCTACCGCCAGGTCGGCTTAGCGCGTCCTGCGCTTCAGACCGACTCCACCTGACGGCGAAAACTGAAATAACGGCGTAGCGCATCGACCAGCTCGACGTACTCGATCGGCGGCGCCACCAGGCTGAAACCGGAGTCGAAGTTGCCTGGGTTGACGTCCTCGCGGCACCACTGGCAGGTCGCGGAGAACTCGATCAGTTGCAGCTTGCCGTCATGGCCGGGAATCTTCAGGCGCATGTCGAAACGGCCGCCCACCAGCATCGGCAGCTGGCTGATCAGCAACATCCCGTCCAGCGAGACATTGCCCAGGTAGCCCATCGGTTTGTCGGTGATGCTGTTGAACACCTTCAGGTAATAGGGCAGCTGATGGCGCTCTATGTGTCGTGAATGGCGCATAATGGCGTTTCGCTATGAGAGATCGTCCAGTATGACGATGCCGCCCGCTCAGGGCCAGTCCTAACGACAACCTTCCGCCAGGCGCGCTTCGAGCTCGCGACGAGCGGCGTCAATCTGTGCATCGCTGTAGTAGGTTCGTTCACCGTCGCTGCCCTTCGTGAAGTAGCGACCGCCCAGGCTGAGCGTATTCAGGTCATGCTGCCAGCGCGCGCACTGGGCGCTCAGCTCGGCCTGCTGCCGGACCGCCTTGGTCTGCGCGGCGGCCTGCTCGTCACGGCGGGCATCGTAGAACCGGCGGGTGCGCTCCTCCCGCTCGCGGGTCGCCGCGTCACGCTCGACGACCTGGGGCTTCACTTCGATGCGCTGCGCCCCCGGCGGTGGGGTTTCGCTGAAATGCACCTTGCCCTGCGCGTCGGTCCAGCGATAGATGTCGGCGTAGACCAACAGGGGAAAACACCAGACGCAGAGCCACAGGGCGCGCATTCCAACCTCCTCCGTGAAGTCACTCCATGAGATTAGCCAGCGATCGGTACCGCTCAAGCTCAGCACCGACCGGCGGTCAGGGCGTGACTGGATAACTGCGCGCGGTATCGCCGGGCAGACGGCCATTCAGACGCAGCGTCTCCAGCCGGGCCTTGGCGCGGTAAGCATACTCGCTGGTCGGGTAACGGGCGATGATGAACTGGTAGGTCTGTGCGGCATCGACGAAAAACTTCTGCCGCTCCAGGCATTGCCCGCGCAACATGGATATCTCCGGCTGCAACCAGGGCCGCGCGCGGCTCTTGCGCTCGGTTTCCGAGAGCTCCAGCATGACCCGCTCGCAATCGCCGCTCTTGTACGAACGGTAGGCGTTGTTCAGGTGGTAATTCATCGACCAGCTGGTGCATCCGGTAACACTCAGGAGCAGCAGCAGGGTGGCCAGGGTTCGCATGGGCATATCCTCCGTTGGGAAGTGTATCGGCCCGTCTTGGCCGTACTGAAGCCCGCCACTAGACTCACGTGGACTTCGCCCTGGCGCAAAGGAGCTGCCATGCGTTTAGCCCATGCCCTCTCGATTGCCCTGCCGTTCGCCGTGATGCTGCCCTGGCTCGCCGCCTGCGCCCCGACCACCCCGCTGTTCGTCGCGCAGATCACCACCGGCGAAGTCGCCGAATACAAGCAGTTGAAGAACAAGCGCATGACCGCCGCGGTGGAAGAGGAAGGCGACCTGCTGACCTACAGCGCCCAGGCCATCCGCGACAACAAGAGCGCCGAGGCCGAGAAGCTTTACCTGAGCGGCTACGACAACACCCGCTACAGCTCGGAAGTACGCGCCATCGCGCTGTACCAGATCGGCCTGATCTACATGAGCCGCTTCAACGACCAGCGCGACGATGCGAAGGCGCAGCAGTACTTCGAGCGCATCGACCGCGAGTTCCCCGGCACCCAGGCCGCCGCGCACGCCGACGCGCGCATCCTGATGATCCGCCAGCGCGCCAGGGACCCGGTGCAGAAGAACGCCCGCGAACTGCTGGCGGACTGGCAACCGCAGTACAACCTGGACCTGAACAAACCCAGCCTCGATCCGGACATGACCCTGTTGTCGCGCCGCGCGGTGCTCAAGGACCGCGTCGCCGAGGCCGCGCAGCTCTACCTGCTGGGCGCCAACGACCCGGCCATCCCGCCGGACATCCGCGAAAAGGCGCTGTACCAGCTCGGCCTGATGTACATGGCGCCGGACAACCCGCACGCCGACCGCAACCAGGCCATCGCCTACCTGCGCCGGCAACTCGCCGAGTTCCCCGACGGCGAGCTGGCCGAGAAAGGCGCACGCCACCTGGACCGTGCGCTGAACCAGACCTCACCGCGCAACTGACGACGGAACCCGACCACGCCGCTGACACAGGTCAAGCGGCAGTGTCTACGCTTGCACTGCAATGAGCGCAGACCGCGCGAGGACGCCGCCATGAACCTGAAGCACCTGCTCGTCATCATCGACCCCACCCGCGAGGACCAGCCCGCGCTCGCCCGCGCCCAGTGGATCGCCGAACGCAGCGGCGCCCGCCTGGAGCTGCTGGCCTGCGAGTTCAATCCCGCCCTGGACAATACCCTGCTGCTGGAGCAGAGCGATCTCGAGCGGGGCCGGCAGAGCCTGCTCGACGAACGCCTCGCCTGGCTGGAAAAACTCGCCGCCCCGCTGCGCCAGGCCGGCCTCGAAGTGAAATGCCAGGTACGCTGGGGCAAACCACTGCATCGGCAGATCGTCCTGCACTGCGAACAGAGCCAGCCCGACCTGGTACTCAAGTCGGCCCACCACCACAGCCTGCTCAGACGCCTGGTGCTGACCAATCATGACTGGCAACTGATCCGCCATTGCCCGCAGCCGCTATGGCTGGTGCAGCACGGCCAATGGCGCGGCGAACGCCTGTGCGCGGCACTCGACCCGCTGCACGCCAGCGACAAGCCGGCGGCGCTGGACCACCGCCTGATCGGCGTGGCCCGCGAGTTCGAACAACGCCTGAAACTCCAGGCGCACTACCTGCACGCCTACGTCGCGCTGCCGCACACCCTGGCGTTCAACGCCGAGCTGCTGGCCGACTATGACAACTATGTACGGCGCACCGAAACCCACCACCGTGAAGCCTTCGATGCCCTGCTGGCACAGTACCCGGCCATCGACCGGACCCGCACTCGGCTCGGCCAGGGCTTCGCCGAGGAAGTGATTCCCGCCTATGTGCGCGACAACGGCATCGACCTGCTGCTGATGGGCGCGGTCGCCCGTGGACAGTTCGACAACGCGCTGATCGGCCAGACCGCCGAACGGGTGCTCGAAGAAGTGGAATGCGATCTGCTGGTGATCAGACCTGTCACCTGAAACAGAGTAAGATGGCGCCCTGGCTGCCCCAGAGCCGGCTCAGGATCCAGGGGCAGCCTGACCGCTGCTTGCTTTCCCCTAGGAGTCCCGCATGTCCCTTCGCCGCACCAAGATCGTCGCCACCCTCGGCCCAGCCAGCAACTCTCCCGAAGTGCTGGAACAGCTGATCCTCGCCGGGATCGACGTCGCCCGCCTGAACTTCTCCCACGGTACTCCCGACGAACACCGCGCCCGCGCCCAACTGGTGCGCGACATCGCCGCCAAGCACGGCCGCTTCGTAGCGCTGCTGGGCGACCTGCAGGGTCCGAAGATCCGCATCGCCAAGTTCGCCAACAAGCGCATCGAACTGGCGGTCGGCGACACCTTCCGCTTCTCCACCAGCCACCCGCGCACCGACGGCAACCAGCAAGTCGTCGGCATCGACTACCCGGACCTGGTCAAGGATTGCGGCATCGGCGACGAGCTGCTGCTGGACGACGGCCGTGTGGTCATGGTCGTGAAGGAAGTGAAAGCCGACGAACTGGTCTGCGAAGTACTGATCGGCGGCCCGCTGTCCGACCACAAGGGCATCAACCGCCGTGGCGGCGGCCTCACCGCTCCGGCCCTGACCGAGAAGGACAAGGCCGACATCAAGCTGGCCGCGAGCATGGACCTGGATTATGTCGCCGTGTCCTTCCCGCGTGACGCCAAGGACATGGAATACGCCCGTCGCCTGCTCACCGAAGCCGGCGGCAGCGCCTGGCTGGTGGCCAAGATCGAGCGCGCCGAAGCCGTGGCCGACGACGAAGCCCTGGACGGCCTGATCCGCGCCAGCGACGCGGTGATGGTGGCCCGTGGCGACCTCGGCGTGGAAATCGGCGATGCCGAACTGGTGGGCATCCAGAAGAAGATCATTCTGCACGCGCGCCGCTACAACAAGGCGGTGATCACCGCGACCCAGATGATGGAGTCGATGATCCACAACCCGATGCCGACCCGCGCGGAAGTCTCCGACGTAGCCAACGCCGTGCTCGACTACACCGACGCAGTGATGCTCTCGGCCGAATCCGCCGCCGGCGAATACCCGGTGGAAGCGGTCAAGGCGATGGCGCGCATCTGCGCCGGCGCCGAGAAGCACCCGACCACCAAGAAGTCCAGCCACCGTATCGGCCAGACCTTCGAGCGCTGCGACGAAAGCATCGCCCTGGCGGCCATGTACACCGCCAACCACTTCCCGGGCATCAAGGCGATCATCTGCCTGACCGAAAGCGGTTACACCCCGCTGATCATGTCGCGCATCCGCTCCTCGGTACCGATCTTCGCCTACTCCCCGCACCGCGAGACCCAGGCCCGCGTGGCGCTGTTCCGTGGCGTGGAAACCATCCCCTTCGACCCGGCCGCCCTGCCGCCGGAACGTGTCAGCCAGGAAGCCGTCGACGCGCTGCTGCAGCGTGGCGTGGTGACCAAGGGTGACTGGGTGATCCTGACCAAGGGCGACAGCTACACCGCCCAGGGCGGCACCAACACCATGAAGGTGTTGCACGTGGGTGACCTGCTGGTCTGATCTCGGCCAATACAAGAAGCCGCCCCTCGGGGCGGCTTTTTCATGTCCATAGCGCAGATCCACGGGACTGTAGGAGCGAGCTTGCTCGCGAACCGGGCTCGCCGGAGATTCTATGGCTGGGCTGTTCGCGAGCAAGCTCGCTCCTACAAAGAGCCGCTCGCCAGATGCCCACTGGCAGCTCAATTCTTGCTCAATCTGCTTCAAGCCGCGTGGAGTCGGGGCTGCAGCGGTTGCACCAGAGCTTATCCACAACGCCTTCCACACCTTATGTGGGCAACCTGCCGGACGTCGCTCAAATACCGCTCAATCCCCTGCAGGTCACGGCTGACGTGGGTTCGCCGGGTTGCCCCAGAGCTTATCCACAGTGCATTCCACAGATTGTGTGGGCAACATGTCCGACGTAGATGCTATGCGCGCCACAGCACCGTAGGAGCGAGCTTGCTCGCGAACGGACTTCCCGGCGACACAAGCGCCGGACAGTTCGCGAGCAAGGACTGGGGGTCCCCCTCGGTCCTACAAGGGCCTCATCAGGGCGGGGCCCTTACAGGAACTTCGAAAAATCCGGCTGGCGGCGCTGGGTGAAGGCGCTCAGCGCCTCCTGGGCTTCCGGCGAGTGCAGGCGCTCGACGAAGAGTTGCCCCTCCTCCACCACCACCCGGCGCAATTCCTCGATGTACGGCGCCTTGAGCAGACGCTTGCTCAGCACCACCGCCGCCGGCGGCAGTTGCTGCAACGCCTGGCAAACCTCGCGGGCACGCTCGATGGCGGCGGCGCCGTCGGCCAGCGCTTCGTTGGCGATGCCGAATGCCACCGCCTGCTCACCGCTGAAACCTTCGCCGCGCATCAGCAGGCTGGCGGCCTTCACCGGGCCGACCAGACGCGGCACCAGGAAGCTGGAGCCGAACTCCGGGCACAGGCCAAGATTGACGAAGGGCATCTTGAACTTGCTGCCCTGGGCGACGAAGACCTGGTCGCAGTGCAGCAGCAGGGTGGTGCCGATGCCCACGGCGGGGCCGGCCACCGCCGCGACCACCGGCTTGGTGAAGTCCATCAGCGCGCGCATGAAGCGGAACACCGGACTGTCCGGGCCGCTGGGCGGCTGCTGGAGGAAATCGACGATATCGTTGCCACTGGTGAAGCACTCGGCGCCGCCGGTGATCAGTACCACGCGCACGGAACGGTCCGCCTGCGCCGCCTCCAGGGCTTCGGCCAGGGCGGAATACATGGTGCGGGTCAGCGCATTCATCTTGTCCGGACGGTTCAGGCGCAAGGTCAGCAAGCCTTGCTCGCGCTCGACGAGAATCTGTTCGCTCATGGCAATTCCTTGTTATTGGACTTTTTCTATTGGGGCCGCGCGCCCGCTTCAGGCGTGGGGCAGGAACAGGTCGGCCAGCGTCTGGCCACGCGGTACGCCGCAAAGGTAGAGGCGGCGCGCGAAGGCATCGACGCTATCGGGATGGCCGCAGAGTAAGGCGAGGGTTCGCCGCGAAACAAGCTGGAGTTGCGCCAAAACTTCGGCCGACTCGGCCGCAGTCATCAGCGTGACCTCCAGCGCCGGGCGCGCCGTGGCAAGCGCGCGCAGCGGTTCGGCGAGGTAGTGGCCGGCGCTGTCATGGGCCTGGTGAATGATCCGGATGGGCCCGGCATGATGCTGGCGCAGCGCCTCGCGCAGCACACCCCAGAGCGGCGCGAGGCCGGTACCGGAGGCCATCAGCAACAGCGGCTGCTCGTGCCATTCCGGGTCATAGTGCAAGGCGCCGCCGCGCAGTTCGCCCAGGCGCACGCTGTCGCCCGCCTTCAGCCGGCGGGCGAAGTCGCTGAATGCGCCGGGCAGGCGGCAATCGATGTGAAACTCCAGCCAGGGATCGACGCCCGGCAGGCTGGCCAGCGAATACGGCCGCGCCACGCCTTCGGCGCTCCAGAGGACCAGGTGTTGCCCGGCGCGGTAGCGCAGCGGACGTTGTGGAGTGAGGCGAAGACGCAGCACGTCCGGCGCCGGCCAGTCCAGCTCGGCGACGCTGGCGGGCAAGCCGTCGCGCTGCGGATCGAAGACCTCCACGGCCAGGTCTTCGATGACCCGGCACTGGCACGACAGCCGCCAGCCTTCATCGCGCCGCGCGGCATCCAGCGCCTCGGGCTGCGCGTCGAGCACCTCGCCCCGGCTGCAGCGCACCAGGCAGGCATGGCAGCTCCCCGCACGGCAGCTGTACGGCACGGCGACGCCCGCTTCACGCAAGGCATCCAGCAGATTGACACCGGGTTGCACCGTCCAGCGTTGCGCTCCGGCCTGGAGTTCAGGCACGCATCCACTCCCATGCGGCATCGCAGCGGTTACGTCCGCTGCGTTTCGCACGGTAGAGCGCCTGGTCGGCCCGTTGCAAGGCCTCGTCGAGATCGTCGCTGGGCTCCAGCAGGGTCATCCCCACCGACAGGCTCAGCACTTCGATGTTCACCCCCACCGGTTCGGCGGCGGCATAGGCCGTGCGCAGCCGCTCGCAACAGGAGGTCAGGCGGTCGGCATCGGCGTTGGGCAGCAGCAGGACGAACTCCTCGCCGCCGTAGCGCGCCAGGATGTCGCCCTCGCGCAGGCAGGCCCGCGCCACCGCGGCGAAGGTCTGCAGCACGCGGTCACCGGCGGCATGGCCGTGGATGTCGTTGATGCGCTTGAAGTGGTCCAGGTCGATCAGCGCCAGGCCGTGGCGCTGGCTGGCGCGCATGCCGTCCAGCGCGCGGCCGGCCAGGCGCAGGAAGTGGCGGCGATTGTACAGGCCGGTCAGCTCGTCGGTGGCCACCAGGTCTTCCAGTTGGCGCATCATCCCGCGCAGGGTGTCCTGGTGCGCCTGCAACGCGTAGCGGCGCTGGCGCATGCGTTGACGCAGCGCCTGGACATAGCCGGCGAACAGGCTGAGCCAGGCCAGCACGATGAACAGCACCAGCAGTTGCAGGACCGCCTGGGCGGGCAGTGCGAGGCGCTGCCCGAAGGCTTCCCACAGGTTCAGGCCGGCGAAGGCAATGAACGCCAGCGCCGCGCAACGTGCGAACACCCTGGGCTGCAACTGGAATACGCCGAACAGCAGGATCAGCACGTAGAACACCATCAGGGTGCCCCGCGCGGTATCGACATTGGCGAGGAACAGGGTGTGCCAGAAAATCGCCACCAGCACCTGAGGTTCGGTCAGGCTGGGGTCGGAGAAGCGCCGGTTGCGTCCGCTGAGGAATAGCCAGAAAAGCACCAGCTGGCTCCCCGCCACCCACAGCGTGGCACCCAGCGCGAAGGCGACGGTGCCCCGGAAGAACTCGCCGAACACAGCCATCCACAGCAATAGCAGCGCCAGCGCATAAGTCCCGACGGCCATGCCGAATCGCCTGATGAGTAGTTTTTGTAAGGCGCGCTGTTTCAGCAGTGTGCTCATGGGGCTCCGTCCCGTAATGGCACATGGCCTACAATTTACTAGCAAAGCGCCTGAATGCCTAGCCGACCGGAATGTGGGCGATGACAGGCCATCTGGGACCAAGGTCGGATCACTGGCGCGTGCGCGGCAAGCGGCCGCAGCGGTATACTACGGCGCCTTTTTTCGCCGGAACCGTGCCGGCGTACTCCCGAAGTAACAGGCCTTGCGCCTGACTTTCCCGCCTGAAGAGGACCGTGCTCCATGGCCGTGATCAAGCAAGACGACCTGATCCAGAGCGTCGCCGATGCCCTGCAGTTCATCTCCTACTACCACCCGGTTGACTTCATCCAGGCCATGCATGAGGCCTACCTGCGCGAAGAATCGCCGGCTGCCCGGGACTCGATGGCGCAGATCCTGATCAACTCGCGCATGTGCGCCACCGGCCACCGCCCGATCTGCCAGGACACCGGTATCGTCACCGTGTTCGTCCGCGTCGGCATGGACGTGAGCTGGGCCGGCGCCACCATGAGCGTCGACGACATGATCAACGAAGGCGTGCGTCGCGCCTACAACCTGCCGGAGAACGTCCTGCGCGCCTCCATCCTGGCCGACCCGGCCGGCGCGCGTAAGAACACCAAGGACAACACCCCGGCGGTGATCCACTACTCCATCGTCCCGGGCAACACCGTGGAAGTGGACGTCGCAGCCAAGGGCGGCGGCTCCGAGAACAAGTCGAAGATGGCCATGCTCAACCCGTCCGACTCGATCGTCGACTGGGTGCTGAAGACCGTTCCGACCATGGGCGCCGGCTGGTGCCCGCCGGGCATGCTCGGCATCGGCATCGGCGGTACCGCCGAGAAGGCCGCGGTGATGGCGAAGGAAGTCCTGATGGACGAGATCGACATTCACGAGCTGAAGGCCCGCGGCCCGCAGAACCGCATCGAGGAAATGCGCCTCGAGCTGTTCGAGAAGGTCAACCAGCTGGGCATCGGTGCCCAGGGCCTGGGCGGCCTGACCACCGTGCTCGACGTGAAGATCATGGACTACCCGACCCACGCCGCCTCGCTGCCGGTGTGCATGATCCCCAACTGCGCCGCCACCCGTCACGCGCACTTCGTGCTCGACGGCTCGGGCCCGGCCGAACTGGAAGCGCCGTCCCTGGACGCCTACCCGGAAATCGTCTGGGAAGCCGGCCCGTCCGCGCGCCGCGTCAACCTGGACAGCATCACCCCGGAAGAAGTGCAGAGCTGGAAGCCGGGCGAGACCATCCTGCTCAACGGCAAGATGCTCACCGGCCGCGACGCCGCGCACAAGCGCATGGTCGACATGCTGAACAAGGGCGAAGAGCTGCCGGTGGACCTGAAAGGCCGCTTCATCTACTACGTCGGCCCGGTCGATCCGGTGGGCGACGAAGTGGTTGGCCCGGCTGGCCCGACCACCGCGACCCGCATGGACAAGTTCACCCGCCAGATCCTCGAGCAGACCGGCCTGCTGGGCATGATCGGCAAGTCCGAGCGCGGCCCGATCGCCATCGAGGCGATCAAGGACAACAAGGCCGTCTACCTGATGGCCGTGGGCGGCGCCGCCTACCTGGTCGCCCAGGCGATCAAGAAGTCCAAGGTCCTGGCCTTCGCCGAACTGGGCATGGAAGCGATCTACGAGTTCGAAGTCAAAGACATGCCGGTGACCGTTGCGGTCGACACCAATGGCGAGTCGGTGCACATCACCGGCCCGGCCATCTGGCAGAAGAAGATCGCCGAGAACCTGGCGGTGGAAGTGCAGTGATCACTGCATGACCGCTCCCTGAAAAAGCCTGGCCAAGTGCCGGGCTTTTTCATGCGTGGAATTTTTGTGGCATCGACCTGTGGCTGCCGATCGCGGATAAATCCACTCCTACAACAGCCGGCAGCAACGGTGTTTCCCTGTAGGAGCGAGCTTGCTCGCGAACCGCACGGCGCTGGTGCCGCCGGGAAACCTGTTCGCGAGCAAGGACTGGGCGTCCCCCTCGGTCCTACGAAAAGCAGACCGCGTGCATCACGCGCTACGCGGTACCCGATTCAGCTCCACCACGTTGTCCCGTCGCTGAGCGAGGAAGCGTGTGCAGCTCACCCGCAGGAAGGACGCGAAGTTCACCACCTCCCCGCGGAAGTCCATCACCTCGTCGTAGAGCTTGGCGATCAGCTGGTTGGTGGTCATGCCGTCCACCTCGGCGATCTCGCGCAGGATGTCCCAGAACTGGTTCTCCAGGCGCAACGTGGTGACCACGCCACGGATGCGCAGCGAGCGCGAGCGCGACTCGTAGAGAATCGGGTCGGCCTTGACATAGAGTTCGCACATGAACGGCTGCTCCAGCTTCGATGTCGGCCAGTCTACAGGCTGATCCTGGTACCCAGCACGTCGAGGAACTTCGCCAACCACGCCGGGTGCGCCGGCCAGGCCGGGGCGGTGACCAGGTTGCCGTCGACATGGGCGGCATCCACGGGAATGTCCACGTACTCGCCGCCGGCCAGCGTCACTTCCGGACCGCAGGCCGGGTAGGCGCTGCAGGCGCGGCCCTTGAGCACGCCGGCAGCAGCCAGCAGCTGGGCGCCGTGGCAGACGGCGGCGATGGGTTTCTTCGCGGCGTCGAAGGCCTTCACCAGCTCGATCACCCTGGCGTTCAGGCGCAGGTATTCCGGGGCGCGGCCGCCGGGGATCAGCAGCGCGTCGTAGTCTTCGGCGCGCACATCGGCGAAGTCGGCATTGAGGGCGAAGTTGTGGCCGGGCTTCTCACTGTAGGTCTGGTCGCCTTCGAAATCGTGGACGGCGGTGCGGATGCTCTGGCCGGCCTTCTTGTCCGGGCAGACGGCGTGGACGGTGTGCCCGACCATCAGCAGTGCCTGGAATGGCACCATCGTTTCGTAGTCTTCGGCGTAGTCGCCGACCAGCATCAGGATCTTCTTCGCGGCCATCGTGGGCGTCTCCCGGCAGGGCCCGGCCGTGGTGGCCGGGCATGCGGGAGAGCTTAGCCAGTCGCGCGGGCAGCGGGTAATACGCCGCTACTACACCGCAACCGGGCTTGCTTTGCGACGTTTTTAGCACCGGGCACGAACGGCCCGGTAACCATAAAAACTCAAGGAGTTATGAGGTGAACTCATAACTCCGGACAGGGTTTCCGCTCATAGGCCGATGCGTTCGAAGAAGCCCGGCTTGCGAACTTCCCGGCCGCTGGCGGCGATGCTCACCGGCTCCTGTACCTGACGCGTGGCGGGAATTTCCCGCGAGCCGAGTTCGCTGCCCACCAGGTTCAGCGGGCCGGCCCCCTCCCCCGCGTTGTGCTGGAATTTGGGCGGCGTGTGGGTTTCGTCGTAGCGCAGGTAGTAGACCTCGCCCGCCTTGGCCTCCAGGCCGAAGCCGGAGATCAGGGTGAAGTCCAGGGTGCCGCCGGCGAAGAAGGTCCAGAAGCTGCCCAGGAGCGGACGGCGCATCTGCAACTGGTAGCTGCCCGGCGCGAAGGTCATGGCGAAATAGCCGTTGCTCGGCAGGCTGCCGATCAGCACGTTGTTGAGGAACAGCCCCGGCGCTTCCAGCTCCTCGTCGGACCACTGGTTCTGCGGTCGATAGATGTACACCGTCGCCTGCTGCGGATCGCCCGGCTGCGCGCTGAACATCGGGCCGTCGAGCGCGCCGAAGAACGCGCCGGGCGTACTGCAGCCGGCCAGCAGCAGGAGGAAGGCGCACAGAGCCAGTCGGAGCATGGAATGTCCCTCTTAGAGTTATGCCCGGAGCATAACTACCGCGCCCCGCCTTGCCACCCGTCGAAAGTCCGGGTCGAGCACTCGGAGTCGCCATGCTCCATGTCACCGGCCGGCGGCAATGCGGAGCATCAGCTCAGTTCCTTGAGCCAGAAGGACATGGGTTTGGCGCTTTCGAACGCCTCGCCGATGTCCCGCCAGTGGTACTCGGTGCGCAAGGCCGGGTGGGGAGTGAAACCGCGCTGCAACCAGAACTCGTCCGGTGTCCGGTAGCCGGCGGGGCGCGCCGGATGCGCCAGCGAGCGCCGCAGTGCGCAAAAGGCGCACCAGTCGAAGCGTTGCAGCCCACGCGCATAACGCTCGCGTTCGTCGAAGAAGCGCAGGTCCAGCTCGCCGCTGCGGTAGGCCGGTAACAGGACCGACTCGCCGAAACAGAAAATGCGTTCGGGGTTCCAGCCCTGTTCGAGGAAGAGTCGCTGAACGTCTTCGGCCTCGTCCTGTAACGGCAGGCCGGTGGCGGCGCCGACCACCCGCCCCTCGTCGAGCGCCAGCACGCACAGGCTCCAGGCCGAGCGTACGCAGGCATCGAGGTAATGGGTCTCGCTCTCGGGACTGCTGTCGTAGAGATAGGGGAACTCGCGGAACACGATGATCCGCAGGCGCGCCAGATCATCGATGAAGGGGCGGATGGCCTCGCCACGGAGCAGGCGGAACTCGATGGGCATGGTGATCTTCGTCCGCGAAGGGCCGCAGCGGCGGCGCTGCGGAAAACCTAGCACGGGCAACGCAAGTTGGCAGAGTTGGCGAAGCCCGGCATGCCATCCGGTTCGCGAGCACGCTCGCACCTGCGAACAGCGCGACCTGAACCTGCAGGGCCGAGGGAGACGCCCAGTCCTTGCTCGCGAACAGCCCGGACCGGGGATTACGACTCGGTAACCACCCGCCGCCGCGTGCTCGGCGGTGCGGGCAACAGGTGCCGCACCAGCCACTTGCGCACCGGCACCACGCAGCGCTCCTGCACCAGCACACAGCTGATCACCATGAACAGCAGGAACAGCGGGTACAGCCACAGCGACAGCGGCTGGCGGGTCGCCTCGTCGACGCAGAAGGCCCAGTCGGCCAGGCAATCTCCCGGCGCGCGGATCAGCTTCTCGGTCCGCGAGAACAGGGTGAACAGCGGCACGTGCAGGGCGAACAACGACAGCGACGCCGCCCCCAGGCGCGGCGACCAGTGGCGAATCAGGCTGCTCTGTGGGTCCTTCGGCAACGCACACATCGCGACCAGCATCAGTTGCGCCGGCAGCAGCAGGCCGTTGTGCAGCAGGAAGTACCAGTACTTCGCGCCGTGGGTGTAGAGGTAATCGGCGACGAGGAAGCTCGTCAGTACGAAGCCGCCCATCGCCACCAGCATCCCACGCCCCGGCAGGCGGCCGGCGTCCTTGTATTCGCGGAACAGCCCATAGGCGAGGATACCGCCGAGGAATTCCGGCAGGCGCAGTAGCGGGTTGCGGTGCAGCAATCCGGTCCAGGGCATGCCGTACTGCTCACTGGCGACCACCAGCAGCGGCGGGATCAGGTAAAGAATCCACAGCGCCAGCAACCAGCGCCACTTGTTCTGCACCCGCGCCAGGCGCGGAGCGACATAGGGGAAGCAGAGGTAGAAGAAGAACAGCGTCGACAGCGACCAGAGCGGCGCGTTGAAGGTCAGGTAATACGGGTTCCACGCCTGCATCATGGTGAGTTGCAGGATGCTGTTGAACAGCAGCTCGCGGTCGCTCATCCAGTGGTGGAAGAGTTGCGGCTGAAGCCGCCCGATCACCTCGTTGGTGTCATAGATGACGAAGCGCGGCGTGACCTGGTTCAGGTCCGGGCCTATCCCCAGCCCACTGACCGCCAGCAGCACGACGATGGTCAGCAGGATCGAGAAGATATGCAGCGGGTAGAGGTTGGACAGCCGCTTGGTGAAGAAGCTGCGCGGGCTCTCGCGCAGTTGCCCGTCGCTGACGTAGACGTGGCAGAGCAGGAACCCCGACAGCACGAAAAAGGTGCTGGTGGCGAAGAAGCCCAGGCTGGTCAGATCGTCGAGACCTGCGAACTTCTGCTCCGCCGGATAGCTGTGCAGGGTGTGGTAGACCACTACGTAAAGTCCCAGCAGGAAGCGCAGCCACTCCAGGCCGATGAAACGTTCCTTCTGACTCGTACTCAACACCGCTCTCCTCTTCGAAACATCGGTTCGGGCGTTCCAGCGGTTCAGCGCCGGCGGTCGAGAAAATTCACCGCCAGCCGATCCAGGGAACCCCATAACCGTTCGCGCAGGCGCTTCCACCAGGGTCGGGCATGCCAGCAACCGAGGTCTATCTCGCGGCTTTGCTCGAAGTCCGCGCCCAGGCACTCGGCGACCGCCGCAGTGAACTGCGGATCGAACGCTTCTACATTGGCCTCCAGATTGAAGCGAAGGTTCCAATGATCGAAGTTGCAGGAGCCGACACTGGTCCAATCGTCGACCAGTACCATTTTCAGATGAAGGAATCGTGGCTGGTATTCGAAGATCCGCACCCCCGCGCGCAACAGGCGCGGGTAGTAGCGCTGGCCGGCGTAGCGCACCGGCGCGTGGTCGGTGAGCCGGCCGGTGAGCAGCAGGCGCACGTCGACCCCACGCAGGGCGGCCTTGCGCAGCGCGCGGCGGACCTTCCAGGTCGGCAGGAAATACGGCGTGGCCAGCCAGATACGCTGGTGCGCGCCACGCAGCGAACGGACCAGCGACTGCAGGATGTCGCGGTGCTGGCTGGCGTCGGCGTAGGCCACTCGCGCCATGCCCTGGCCGGCGCTGGGCAGCGGCGGCAGGCGGGTGAGCAGTACCTCCTCGCGGGGCTTCCAGGCGCGGACACCGAAGGTCGCCTGCCACTGGCGCTCGAACAAGCGCTGCCAGTCGGCGACGATGCTGCCGGCCATTTCCACCATCACCTCATGCCAGTCGCTGCGGTTGTCCCGCGCCGACCAGAACTCATCGGTGGCGCCAGTGCCGCCGACATAGGCGATGCGCTCGTCCACCAGCAGCAGCTTGCGGTGATCGCGGTACAGGTTGCGCAGCCCGGCCTTCCAGCTCAACGGGTTGTACTGGCGCAGCTCGCCGCCCGCCTCCAGCAACTGGCGCGTCCAGGCGCTGGAGAGCTTCAGGCTGCCGAAGGCATCGAACAGGCAGCGCACCCGCACCCCGCGCGCCAGGGCGGCCAGCAGGCGATCCAGCAACGCCTCGGCGCAACTGCCGCTTTCGACCAGATAGAGCTCCAGTTCGACCTGGCGCTCGGCGCTGTCGATGGCGGCGAGCATGCGCGGGAAGAAGCGCTCGCCATCGCAGAGCAGGGCGAAGCGGTTGCCGCTTCGCCAGGGAAAGATCGGTCCGCTCACCGCGACGCGAAGATCAGCACGGCGCCCACCGGCACCGACAGGCCGATGCTCTTCAGCCCGGCCAGTTTGCGCAGTTGCGCCACGCCCGGTGCGAGGCCGAAGTCAGCGGCGTTGACCACCAGCGGCGAGAGGGTCACGACCTGGAAGCGATGTTCGTCCAGGCGGGTGATCAGCACGTCGGTGCGGTAGTCCTTGGCCCTGCCGTTCAGCTCCAGGCGCAGCGGCAGGCGCGTCTCCAGCTGCACACCGCTGGCCAGCTCGGTGATCGGGCGCAGGTCGATGCGCGAGGTGATGCGCGCCTCGGGGAATTTCCCGGTGTCGAACAGCTTGTCGCGCAGGCGTTCATCGCGCAGCGGAATGCCGGAGCTGACCGAGTCCATCTCGATACGCAGCTCTACCTGCCCCTGTTCCTCCACCTTGCCGTGCACCACCAGGAAGCGGTTCACCTCGGCGATGTCGGCGTTCTTGGTAGTGACGAAGGTCAGCCGCGAGGACTCGTAGTCGAGGTACCAGGCAGCTTGGGCGGAAGCGGCGAAGCAGGCCGCGAAGAGGAAGGCGAACAGCGAGCGCATGAAATCCCTTACATGGAAAACGGATGGATCATCGGCCAACGATAGCGGCCCGCCGTCGGCTTGCAAACCGGCCGACTGGCGAGTCGTTGGGCAGGCGCCGGCGGCAATGGTTCAGTCGGCCAGCAGGTCGGGAATCCCGGCCACCAGCGCATCGATGGCGCAGCGGATCTTCGACGGCATGTAGCGGGTCTTCGGCCACACCGCATGGATCTCCAGCGGCGGCAGGTTGCAGCGGCCCTTCACCACCACCAGTTCGCCCAGCTTCACATGCCGCGCCAGCAGCCAGGACGGCAGGCGCGCCAGGCCGAAGCCGGCCACGGCGGCGGCGGTGATGGCCTGCAGGTCGTCCATGCTCAGCTGCGGGTCGATGTCGATGCGCTGCATCCGGCCGTCATCCTCGCGCAGGTCCCAGGGCGAGGTGACGCCGGCGACGGAATAACTGATGGCCGCGTGGCCGGCGAGATCGTCCAGGCCTTCCGGCATGCCGTGCTCGGCGATGTACGACGGCGCCGCGCCGATGCTGGTGTACTGCACGCCCAGCCTGCGTGCGGCGAGCGTGGCGCTGTCGCCCAGCGGGCCGATGCGTACGGCGAGGTCGAAACCCTCCTCCACCAGGTCGACACGGCGGTCGGTGAACGACAGGTCGATCTTCAGCGACGGGTACTGTCGCGCCAGCGCCAGCATCAGCGGCACCACGCAGAGGTGGCCAAAGGAGATCGGTACGCTGACCCGCAGGCGCCCACGCGGCTCCATGCGTCCGCCTTCCAGCGCGGTGTGCGCGGCGTCCAGCTCGGCCAGCGCACGCACGCAGCTGTCGTAGAACACCTGGCCGTCGTCGGTGAGGTTCTGGCTGCGCGTGGTGCGTTGCAGCAAGCGTACGCCCAGGCGCGTCTCCAGCCGGGCGATGGCCTTGCCGACTGCCGAGCGCGTGAGGTTCAGGCGCTCCGCCGCCAGGGCGAAGCTGCCGGCATCCACCACCTGGACGAAGGTGGCGATGCCATCGAGTCGGTCATCCATTTGCCTGCCCATTTGAATCCTTATGAGCCTCAATGATGGGACGAAATGGAGCCAATGGGGAACCTTGTTCTTTTCGACAATGGTGGCTCGCCCTACGGAGCCCACTCCCATGACTGCCCACCGCAATCCCAGAAACCTCATCGCCCTGGCGGCGGTGTGCCTATCCTCGATGATGTTCGGCCTGGAAATCTCCAGCGTGCCGGCCAGCCTGCCGGCCCTGGAGCGCGTGCTGCACGGCGACTTCCAGGACCTGCAATGGGTGATGAACGCCTACACCATCGCCGTCACCAGCGTGCTGATGGCCGCCGGCACCCTGGCCGACCGCTTCGGCCGCAAGCGCCTGTTCGTCATCAGCCTGGCGCTGTTCGGCCTGACCTCGCTGCTCTGCGGGCTGGCGGGCAACATGCCGACCATGATCGCCGGGCGCTTCCTGCAGGGCGCCGCCGGCGGGGTCATGCTGATCTGCCAGGTGGCCGTGCTGACCAGCCAGTTCAGCGAGCCGGCCGAGCGCGTGCGCGCCTTCGCCGCCTGGGGTGTGGTGTTCGGCATCGGCCTGGGCTTCGGGCCGATCGTCGGCAGCGCCATCGTCGCCCTGGCCAGCTGGCAGTGGGTGTTCCTGGTCCACGGGCCGCTCGCCCTGCTCACCCTCGCGCTGGCGCAATACGGCGCGGTGGAGTCGCGCGATCCGGATGCCGAGCGGCTGGATGTCGGCGGCATGCTCACGCTGTCGCTGGCCGTGCTCGGCACGGTGTTCTACATCACCCAGGGCGCCGGCATGGGCTACGCCAGCCCGGCGGCGCTGGCAATCCTGCTGCTCAGCCTTGCGAGCCTGGCGGCCTTCGTCCTGATCGAGCGCCGCGTCGCCCACCCGATGTTCGACTTCTCGGTGCTGCGCATCCGCTCATTCTCCGGCGCGATGTTCGCCTCGGCTGGGATGAACGTGAGCTTCTGGCCGCTGATGATCTACCTGCCGGTCTACTACCACGGCGTGCTCGGCTACGACGACGTGAAGGCCGGCTGGTCGCTGCTCGCCTACACCCTGCCGACGCTGGTGGTGCCGCCGCTCGCCGAGCGCCTGGCGCATCGCTTCCAGCCCGGCTGGGTGATCCCCGGCGGGATGTTCGTGATCGGCGCCGGCTTCTTCCTGATGCTCTGGGGCAGCAGCATGGACCACGCCAGTTGGCTGACCCTGCTGCCGGGCTGCGTGCTGGCCGGCATCGGCCTGGGGCTGACCAACACCACGGTGACCAACACCTCCACAGCCGCCGTACCCGCCACCCGCGCCGGCATGGCCTCGGGCATCGACATGAGTGCGCGGATGATTTCCCTGGCGATCAACATCGCGGTGATGGGGTTGATCTTGCTCTGGGGCATCGCCGCCGGACTGCCGGATGGGCAAGACGGCGAGCGCCTGCAACAGGCCGCCACCGTCGCCAGCGGGCGGCTCGGCGGCGTCGATCCCGCCGCTGCGCGCGCGGCACTGATACAGGGCTTCGGCTGGGTACTCGGCTACGGCGGCATCAGCGCCTGGCTGTTCGCGGCGGGCAGTTTCCTGGTCTTCGGCGCGCGCCGAGCCACGGGGCGTAGACTGGAAGTCGCCCGGCCCTGAAACACAGGAGCATCGCCATGAAGACCGCCCTGCTGTTCGCACTCATCCTCACCGCCGCCAGCTGTGGCTTCGGCTTCCAGGTACAGCACCAGGCGCCCACGGTCGCGGCGTTTGCCGTTGGATTTCAGCCGTAGCGGCGCGTCTGGCTTTTGGAGGAGCGAACTTTGTCCGCGATCAGCCGGCAGGACCTGCGTTGGGTGGGTTCGCGGCCAATCGCGGACAAAGTCCGCTCCCACGAGAGCACCGCCTCACGGCGCCTGCTTGATCACCTGCCGGAAACCCAACACCGCGAACACCGGAACCTCGGGAGTGATCGAGGGAACGTTGGCGATGGACTTGAGCGGCTCCAGTTTCTCTTCTAGGTCGAAGTCGATCAGCTTGAGCACCAGCGGCTCCAGCGTCGTCACTTCGATGCGCCCCTCGCTCGGCCGGCTGACCAGTACTTCGGACTTCAACCGGCGCTGCTGGCCGTGCAGGTCGAGGTTGAAGTCAATGGTTTCCGGCCGCGACTGGCCCACCTGCAGGTCGTCGTACAGGCTCAGGTCGAGCTGGCTGGTGATGGTCGCCTCCGGGTAACGCTCGACCTCGAAGAACGAATTGCGCATGCGCTCGTCGCGCAGCGCCAGGCCGCTGTCGATGGAGGCCAGCGGCACCACGAGGCGCACTGCGCCCTTGTCGTCGATCTGCCCGGAGAGTTGGTCGAAACGCTGCACCTCCGCCATCTTGCCGCGCTTGACCGAGACGAAGCTGATCCGCGAGGTGTCGCCGTCCAGTTGCCATTCGGCCAGGGCCAGGGGGCTGGCCAATACCAGCAATGCGCACACAGCTCCTGTTACAAAAGAATGCATTGGTCCTCCGAAGCGGGTCGCCCCGCTCCGTGGGACGCGCCCGTCAAAACGAGATTACGATCTCGCTAGCCAGAGCAGAACCAGGCGCAACGACCAACGGGAGTAACAGCCGAAGGCTGCCCGAAGGGTGAGCGCCAGCGAATCAAACAGGCGAGGAAGCGCAATTTACAAGCCGTAAATGAGCATTACTCGCTTCGCTCGCCCCTCCGGGGCCGCACTGAAGTGCGTTAGCCGCAAGCGGCTTGCGAGCCGGTTTTTAACGCAGTTCTGCCGACGCATAGCAGATCGCAATCGCGTTCTCAGTGGTTGCCCGATCAGGGCAATTCATCCGCCTGGGGCATCAGTTGGCATCCCTCGCGCGCACCGAGCCAGGCGGCTGTCTGGGTACTGCCGAGGCCGCGGGCGGTCACCCGCTTGCGCGCTTCGTCGTCGAGCAAGGCGCTGATCGGCACGTACTGCTGGGTATAGGCCCGGCAATAGTCCGCTGAGTTCCCCATAACGTAACGGCAGGAGCAGTACTCCTTGGCGGTGTAGGCGCCGATGATGCCGGGGAAGGCGGCCAGGTGGATGCGGTTCTGCCAGGCCGTGGCGGCGAGCATGAGCAGCAGCAGGACCAGTGCGGTGAGGATCGGATGACGGCGGATCATGGCTGCACCTCCGACTGGGCGAAGGCCGCCTGGGCGAGCTTGAGGAAGGCGTCGTGCTGGTAGCTGCCGTCGCGGTCGTCGGCATAGCGCACGATCACCAGCTTCTGCCCGGGGATCACGTAGAGCGCCTGGCCCCAGTGGCCGAGGGCGGCGAAGGTGTCTTCCGGCGCGCTCGGCCAGGGCGACGGCGCGCCGGCCACCGCGCGGTTCAGCCACCACTGGCCGCCGGGCACCGCTTCGCCGGGCTTTTCCGCCTGCGGCTTGTAGTTGGGGAACGGCGCGAGGACGAACTGCATCCACGCCTGCGGCAGCAGCTGACGCTCCTTCCAGCGGCCGCCGCGCTGCATCAGCAGGCCGATGCGGGCCATGTCGCGGGCGGTCATGTAGGCGTAGGAAGAGCCGACGAAGGTGCCGCTGGCATCGCGCTCCCACACCGCCGACTGGATACCCAGCGGCTGGAACAGCGCGGTCCAGGGGTAGTCCGCGTAATCCCGGGGACCGACCATCTGCCTGAGCGTCGCCGAGAGCACGTTGCTGTCGCCGCTGGAGTAGCGGAAGCGCTGCCCCGGAATCGCATCGAGCGGGAAATCGGCGGTGAACTTGGCCATGTCCTCGCGGCCACGGGTGTAGAGCATCGCCACCACCGAGGAGCGCACCGGGGCGTACTCGTAGTCTTCCTGCCAGGCCAGGCCCGAGGCCCAGTTGAGCAGGTGGCGCATGTTGATGTCGCGGTGCGCGGCGAAGGGCGCGTAATGACGGGCCACCGGATCGTCGAGCTGGAAGCGGCCTTCACCGAAGGCCACGCCGAGCACGCTGGCCATTACGCTCTTGCTCATCGACCAGGCCAGGTGCGGCGTCTGCGCCTGGGTCGGGCCGGCGTAGCGTTCGTAGATCAGTTGGCCGTCGCGGATCACCACCACGGCGTCGGTGCGCACGCCCTTGCGGGTCGCGTCGTCGCGGGTGGGGAACGCGTAGTTTTCGAATGCCTGGACAGCCGCGCCGCTGGGCATGGCGCCGTGGGGCCAGTCGGCTTCGGGCCAGGTGTCGGCGCCGAAGGCATGGCCGCCGAGCAGGCAACTGGCGAGCGCCAGGGCGCGCAGTATCGGCCTGTAGGAGAAGATGGGCATCGAGGGGCCTCTTGTTATCGGGTCGGTCCGCACCCTAGCACGGCGAAGATGACGAAATAAGCGCCGATCGTGCCGAGTTCAAGGACGATTGGCGCAATCGGTCAGGCCTTGTCCAGGCTCTCGCGAGCCTGGGCAGAACAAGGCGCAACGACCGGCGGGAGCAACGGCAGGAGGGTGAGCGCTGGCGAATCGAACCGGCCAGGAAGCGGAGTCTATGGGCTGTAAATGAGCACTACCCGCTTCGCTCGCGTCTCCGGGGCCGCACTGAAGTGCGTTGGCCGCAAGCGGCCGGCCCGCTTCCAGCATCGCTATACCGGCGCGCAGCCGCTCGTGGACAGGGTCTTAGCGCGGTACCTGATAGTCCTCCGGCCCCAGCAGATCCATGCCGCATTGCAGGTTCTCGATCCAGTAGAGGAAGGCACTGATGGTCTCTTTGCCGACCAGGGGCCGGCCGTGCTGCGGCACGATCATCTCGACGTCCATGCCGCGCACCATCGAAGCCCACAGCCGGGTGACCTTGTTGGAGGCCATGTAGCGGCGGTGGAAGCCTTCCATATACGGCAGGTGGGCGGCGAAGTCCTGCACGGGGCTGGCGTCATCCACCAGGGAGGCGCCCATGTCGCCGGAGAAGAGGATCCTGCTGATCGGGTCGTAGATCTGGAAGTTGCCCACCGAGTGCAGGAAGTGCGCGGGGATCATCTTCAGCTGGCAGCGGCCCAGTTGCACCGACTCGCCGCGGTCGGGCAGCGGGATGACCCGGTCATAGGTGGAGATGCCGTGGCTGACCGCCAGGTAGCTGGCCGTCAGGTGCGGCAGGAAGCGCGCCCAGAGCTTGGAGCAGATGACCCTGGCGCGGGTGTGCAGCAGCCACTTGTCCAGCGCGGCGATGATGTCCGGGTCCTGGTGCGAGGCGAAGATGTAGTCCAGGTCCTGCAGCGGGAACAGCTTGGAGAGTTCCAGCGACAGCGGCGTATAGGTCAGGTCGCCGCCCGGATCGAGCAGCAGGCGCTTGTCGTGGTCGACGATCAGGAACTGGTTGGACTGAACCCCATCGCCGCTCACCAGATCATCGAAACACAGGCACTGGTGTTTGCCGTCGTCGAACAGCACGATGGGTTCGCGTCGCATGGGGAGTTTCCTGTCGAGATTGGAAAACAGTGGGTAGTCGCGCGGAAATTTCTAGGTACAACCGCAGAAAAGGCGCAAAGGCTAACCACCCCTCCCCCCGTGCTCACTGACCTGGATCAAGTCCCAACGCCGTACGCGCCTTCTCCAGGCGCTTGGCCCGCGCCGCGCTGGCGATCGCCAGGACGCCACGGTCGCGCCTCCAGGCCGCCGCCAGGGCCGGGTCGGCCGTGGCGAACGCGGTCTCCAGCGCCGCCGACAGTCCCTCGAACTGGCTGAACACGCCGGCGAGCAGCAAGTGGGTTTCCACCTGGCTGGCCGGTTGCCGGCTCACTTCCGCGCAACCGGCCAGCACGCCGACCAGACGTAGCGTCAGTTCCGCCGGCCAGCGCAACGCATTGGCCAGGCCGTAGAGCCAGGCGCAGATCGCGGCCAGTACATGGGCGTCTTCCAGGGTGCGGAAGGGTTTGCTGTAGGTTTCCCAGCCATCGCCGGGCAGGCGTTCGCAATGGGCGCCGTCGAGCAGCAGGCGGGCGTGGGGAATGTCCGGCAGCAGCGGCAAGGCCGGCAGTGGCTCCAGCGAGGCGCCGGGCGTGCCGGCAAGCACCACGGTCATCGCCAGGCGCGGCGGCTCGCCGTCGTCTTCGTCGCGCGCCGCCACCAGCCACCAGGCCGCGCGGTCCGCGGCGGTGGCGAAGTCCTTGCGGCCGTGCAATACCAGGCCGTCCAGGCGGGTCTGCAGGTCGGCCGGACGCACGCTCTTCTTCTCGGTCACGCACAGCGCCCCCAGGCTCAGCGGCGCCGCCGGCCAGAGCGCGCGCAGGGCGGCCTGGTAGCCGGCGAGGAAGGCCAACCCCGGCGTGGCCGCCAGGCGTCCGCCGAGCACCGCCAGTTCGAAGCTGCCGGCGTGGCCGGCGCGTTCGAGCAGCTCGGCGTACCAGTCGTCCAGCGGGACTCCGGCGGGCAGTCGATCCTGCGGGCCGAGCAGGCATTTCCAGGGCATCGCGGCGCTCCTTCTTCAGGGCTTTCGTCGTTGTCATACAAGCATCACCGCACCGTCATGGGGGTGACACTGCTCATTCCTAGCCTGAGCTTGCACAACAAAGCCGACCGGCCGCAACCCGCATGGCCGGCTCACGGAGGCCTCGCATGAGTCAGATCGCCCTCTCCTGTGACACCCCGGCAGAACGCCGTCTCAAGGCCGTGCGTCTGCGCGGCGCCCGCGCCCTGCGCGAAGCCCAGGCCCTGCGTTACCGTGTGTTCAGCAGCGAGTTCGATGCCCGGCTCAAGGGCGCGGACCTGGGGCTGGACATGGACGACTACGACCGCCACTGCGCCCACATCGGCGTGCGCGATCTCAACACCGGCGCGCTGGTGGCCACCACCCGCCTGCTCGACCACCGCGCCGCGCAGCGCCTGGGTCGCTTCTACAGCGAAGAGGAATTCGCCCTCGACGGCCTGGACAACCTGCAGGGCCCGGTGCTGGAAATCGGCCGCACCTGCGTCGACCCGGACTACCGCAATGGCGGCACCATCGCCGTGCTCTGGAGCGAACTGGCCGAAGTGCTCAACGAAGGCGGCTACCGCTACCTGATGGGCTGCGCCAGCATCCCCATGCGCGACGGCGGCATCCAGGCCCGCGCGGTGATGCAGCGCTTGCGCGACCGCTACCTGTGCCGGCAGAACCTGCGCGCCGAGCCCAAGACGCCGCTACCGCCGCTGGAGCTGCCGGACAACCTCACCGCCGAACTGCCGCCGCTGCTCAAGGCTTACATGCGCCTGGGCGCGAAGATCTGCGGCGAGCCCTGCTGGGACCCGGACTTCGGCGTTGCCGACGTGTTCATCCTGCTCAAGCGTGACGAACTCTGCCCGCGCTACGCCCGCCACTTCAAGGCCGCGGTCTGATGCGCAGCCTGCGCGCCTGGCTGCGCGTCGCCCGCCTGCTGTCCTTATTGCTGGTGGGCCTCGCGCTGGCCGGCTTCGTCAGCCTGCTGGAGCGCCTGCCCGGCGACCGCATGCCGCTGCGCCAGCGCCTGACGCGCTGGTTCCTGGCGCGCCTGTCCGGCGCCCTGCCCTTCGAGTTGCAGGTGCACGGCGAGTTGCCCGCGCAGCCGATGCTGTGGGTCTCCAACCATGTCTCCTGGGTCGATATTCCACTGCTGGGCGGGCTGCTGCCGCTGACCTTCCTGTCCAAGGCGGAAGTACGCCGGTGGCCGGTGGCCGGCTGGCTGGCGGAGAAAGCCGGTACGCTGTTCATCCGCCGTGGCTCGGGCGACGCGCGGATGGTCAATGCGCAACTGGCCACCCAGCTCGCGCACGGTCGTTCGCTGCTGGTCTTCCCCGAAGGCACCACCACCGACGGCCAGGGCCTGCGCACCTTCCACGGTCGCCTGATGGCCAGCGCCATCGAAGCCGGCGTGCCGGTGCAGCCGGTGGCGCTGCGCTACCGCCGCAACGGCCAGGCGTGCGAGCTGGCGCCGTTCATTGGCGACGATGATCTGGTCAGCCACCTGAAGCGCCTGTTCGACAATGATCGGGGTGTGGTGGAAGTCCACCTGCTGCCGGCGCTGTCCAGCGCCCATCAGGACCGCAACCTGCTGGCCAGACAGGCGCACGCCGCAATCCACGCCGTGGTGTGTGACGTTCAAGCAGAGACGGCCATCGCGGCCTGAGAGAAGCAGAGAGAAAACGAGGAAGGGATTGGAGCCCGCCGTAACCGACGGCCGGCGGGTTCCTCCTCTGACGAAACGGCTTTCGAACTGCGCCGGGCGGCACCCTCGAGCCGCCCGGCGAAGCCTGAAAACAGCCTCTAGGCGCCGGCCTCCGGCGGCACGACCAGGATGTCACAATCCAGCTCGCGCAGAGCGTAGTCGGCAACACTGCCGATCAGGGCACGCTTGACCCCACCCATACCCCGAGTGCCCATGACCAGCAGATCGGGCCGATGCTTGTCGACCATCCGCTGCAGCACGTTGCCCGGCAGCCCGACGGCCACCAGTTGTTCATCGATACGATTGTCCAACTGCTCGTCGCGCAGGAATTTCTTCAACTCGTCCACGGCCTGGCGCGTCTCGGTGCTGACGAACTCGTCGACCCGCTCCTCGCTGACCCCGGAGTACTGCATCATGCCCTTGGCCAGCGGGCTGAAGGCGTAGACCCCACGGCACACCGCGCCGTCGAGCAGGCCCAGCGCCGCCGCGACATTCACCGCGTTGGCCGAGGCATGGGAAATGTCCAGTGCCAGCAGCAGGTCGCGGTATTCACCGTTCGCCGGCTGGTTGACCACCAGGACCGGCAACTGGCCGGCGCGCAACACGCGCTCGACCGTGGTGCCGACGAAGATGTCACGCAGCACGCTCTTGCGATGGGCGCCCATCACCAGCAGTTCGGCGTTCTGGCTCTTGGCCGCGGAGAGAATCCGCTGATTCGGATCGCCACGCTCGACCATCAGTGTCGGGCTGCTGCCACCCAGTTCGGTGAGCTCCACCAGGCGCGCCTCCAGCATCATCTTGACCTGGGTCGCCTCCTGTTCGACCAGCGCGGTCGGCTGGTCCTCGTCGACCACGTAAAGCACGGTCCAGGGGCAGGCGTAGCGCTTGGCGAGCGCCGCCGCGCGGTGTAAGGCCTTTTCCGAACGGCCAGACAGATCCGTTGCGACCATTAACGACTTCATCTTGCTGCTCCTCTCGTCGTCCTTCAGATGCATCTATTGCACACGCTCCGGTGCGCCAGACGGTTGACACATATCAAGTCAGCTCGGGACGTCCAGCGACTCCGGCAACGTTCGGACAAACGACTGCAGTTGCGGGTAGAACTCGCGGAAATCGGCGTTCAGCGGCAGGTACAGCCGCTCCAGTTCCTCCCAGGCGCCGTCCAGCAGGGCCGGACGCGAAAGCCGCCGGGACATCCCGAACACCACATCCTGCAGCACCTCGAACTGCCGATAACTGCCGAGCCAATCCTGCGCGGCCATGCGCGGTGCAATGTAGGCCAGACGCTCCGGCAAGCCGGGCGTGCGGCCCAGTACACCGTATACGCGTTGGGTGAAGCACTCCAGCGGCTCGTCAGAGAAGCGCGTCCAATCGCGGGCCAGGCAGTGGTCGAAAAACACGTCCAGAAGGACGCCCGCCATGCGTCGGCGCTCCTGCGGGAAGCGTGTCTTGGCAATGTGTATCAAAGGGTGACTATCGGTGAAGGCATCGATGCGCCGATGCACGCGGATGGCCGCCTCGATGTCGGAAGGCCACCGGCCGGCGAGCGGTCCCTTGACGAAGTCGCCGTAGAGGCTGCCGAGCAGCTGGGCGGGCCGGTCGCCACCCAAATGGAGATGCGCGAGATAGTTCATGACGGTGAGCTTAGCGCGGAACCATGACCAACCTGTAGGACCGAGGGGGACGCCCAGTCCTCGCTCGCGAACGTGCGCCGCTCCGCTGCCGAGAGGTTCGCGAGCAAGCTCGCTCCTACAAGAGCATGCCCCGGCGCGGTGGGAAATCATTGCGGACGGAGTCCTCCTACGGGAGCAACGTGCCCAGCTAATATCACCCTTGTCGATCATTACTATCGCCTAAAATAAACTCATATCGTTTTTAACCGATATATAGTTCGTCTCAACGCGATATACCGATGTGCCCATGACTGAACAAAACCCTCTCGATCTCGACGAAATCTTCAAGGCCCTGGCCCACCCGGTGCGGCGCGACATGCTGCACTGGCTCAAGGACCCGGAGAAATTCTTCGTCGAGCAGGAGCACCAATCCTTCGAGATCGGCGTCTGCGCCGGCAAGTTCGACCAGCGCACCGGTCTGTCGCAATCCACCGTCTCCGCGCATCTGGCCACCCTCCAGCGTGCGGGCCTGGTGACCAGTCGAAAAGTCGGCCAGTGGAACTTCTTCAAACGCAACGAAGAAACCATCCAGGCCTTTGTTCGCCACCTGAGCGAAGCGCTGTAACCGGCTACTGCCAGCCAAGACACATCCCACTTTTCCAGGAGCAGGCGCATGCCCACTTCGCTTCTCGTCCTCGCTTTGTCCGCGTTTGCCATCGGTACCACGGAATTCGTGATCATGGGCCTCTTGCCCGAGGTCGCGGGCGACCTCTCCGTGAGCATTCCCGCCGCTGGCTGGCTGGTCAGCGGCTATGCCTTCAGCGTTGCCATCGGCGCGCCGATCATGGCCCTGCTCACCGCCCGCCTGCCGCGCAAGACCGCGCTGCTGATGCTCATGGGCATCTTCATCCTCGGCAACCTGCTCTGTGCGGTGGCCGCCAACTACGGCCTGCTGATGCTGGCGCGGATCATCACCGCCCTGTGTCACGGCGCCTTCTTCGGCATCGGTTCGGTGGTCGCCGCCAGCCTGGTGCCGGCCAACCGCAAGGCGTCCGCCGTGGCGCTGATGTTCACCGGTCTGACCCTGGCCAACGTGCTCGGCGTACCCGCCGGCACCGCGCTGGGGCAGATCGCCGGCTGGCGTTCGCCGTTCTGGGCGGTGACCTTGATCGGCGTGTTCGCGCTGATCGGCCTGTGGAGCGTGCTGCCGAAGAAGCACGATGAAGAAGCGGTGGACATGCGCAAGGAAGTCGCCGCGCTGCGCAACGGCCCGCTGTGGCTGGCGCTGGGCACCACCGTGCTGTTCTCCGCTGCGGTCTTCGCCCTGTTCACCTACGTCGCACCGCTGCTGGGCGAAGTCACCCAGGTCTCGCCGCGCGGCATCACCTGGAGCCTGGTGCTGATCGGCCTCGGCCTGACCCTGGGCAACATCCTCGGCGGCCGCCTCGCCGACTGGCGCCTGGGCACCACCCTGGCCGGCGTGTTCGCCGTCATGGCCGTCGTCTCCACCCTGCTCAGCTGGACCAGCGCCTCGCTGATCCCGGCCGAGATCACCCTGTTCATCTGGGCCGCCGCCGCCTTCGCCGCGGTGCCCGCCCTGCAGGTCAACGTGGTGCGCGTCGGCGGCGCCGCGCCGAACCTCGTCGCCACCCTGAACATCGGCGCCTTCAACGTCGGCAACGCCATCGGCGCCTGGGTCGGCGGCAGCGTCATCGACCACGGCCTGGGCCTGACCCGCGTGCCGCTGGCCGGCGCCGTGCTCTCCGTGCTGGCGCTGATCGCGGTGATGATCGCCTTCAGCGGCAAGCCCAACCAGACGCAACCCGTCCTCGATTGAACCTCCACCCTCACGCCCCGGAGTAATGCAATGACCACGCTTTTCGATCCCATCGTCATCGGTGACCTGGAACTGCCCAACCGCATCATCATGGCCCCGCTGACCCGCTGCCGTGCCGACGAGGGCCGCGTGCCCAACGCGCTGATGGCCGAGTATTACACCCAGCGCGCCGACGCCGGCCTGATCATCAGCGAGGCCACCTCGGTGACCCCGATGGGCGTGGGCTATCCGGACACCCCCGGCATCTGGTCGGACGACCAGGTGCGTGGCTGGAGCAACATCACCAAGGCCGTACATGCCAATGGCGGTCGTATCTTCCTGCAACTGTGGCACGTGGGCCGCATCTCCGACCCGCTGTACCTGAACGGTGAAACCCCGGTGGCGCCGAGTGCGCTCAAACCGGCCGGCCATGTCAGCCTGGTGCGCCCGCTCAAGGAATTCGTCACCCCGCGCGCCCTGGAAACCGAAGAGATCGCCGACATCGTCGAGGCCTATCATCAGGGTGCCGAGAACGCCAAGGCCGCCGGTTTCGACGGCGTGGAAATCCACGGCGCCAACGGCTACCTGCTCGACCAGTTCCTGCAGAGCAGCACCAACCAGCGCACCGACCAGTACGGCGGCTCCATCGAGAACCGCGCGCGCCTGTTGCTGGAAGTCACCGACGCCGCCATCGAAGTATGGGGTGCCGGACGCGTCGGCGTGCACCTGTCGCCGCGCATGGACATCCACGACATGGGCGACGCCGACCCGCTGGCCACCTTCGGCTACGTGGCCCGCGAACTGGGCAAGCGTGGCGTGGCGTTCATCTGCACCCGCGAGAAGGCCGCCGACGACAGCATCGGCCCGAAACTGAAGGAAATCTTCGGCGGCGTGTACATCGCCAACGAGAGCTTCACCCAGGAAACCGCCACCCAGTGGCTGGAGCGCGGCAAGGCGGATGCAGTCGCCTTCGGCGTTCCCTTCATCGCCAATCCGGACCTGGTGACCCGCCTGGAAAAAGGCGTCGCCTGGAACGAGCCGCACCCGGAGACCTTCTACGCCAGGGGCCCGGTCGGCTACCTGGACTACCCGCGCCTGTAAGGGCTGGGGCCGAGCGCCAACGAAAGGACGCCGTCAATCGAAGGCGTCCTTTCGTTTTCCAGAGGCACACGTCCCATCTGTAGGAGCGAGCTTGCTCGCGAACCTCTCGGAGTCGGAGCAAGGCCTGTTCGCGAGCAAGCTCGCTCCTACGAAAAGCCGCTGGGCTCGATACCGGAGCAGCTCCAGGGCGCATGCAGCGATACCCATCAATCCGTGACATCGACAGCGTGGGTATCGCCCAGGCTCCACCCATCCTGCGATCCGGGCTCAGCTGGTGATCCAGCGCAAGGGCGTGGTGCCGTTGCGACCAGCCAACCGATATCCCGGCGTCGCACACCGCGTCGCTTCCGCGCACCCCTTGCAACTCCCGCAGGCCGCCGGTTCGGGCGCGACCTTCTCCACCACGCCCATCGCCAGCAGCCGCTCCAGCAGCGCTTCGAGCAGCGCCTTCGACGCCCCGAGGCGTTGTGCCAGGGTCGGCACATCCGCCTCGCCCATCTCGCCGAGCAGGTTGCGCACCGCGATTGCCGTAGCCATCAGTGGCAGCTCCCCGCCGGCGCCGCGCGCAGCTCGCGCTCGCCATCCAGGTCCAGCCCGCGACGACCGACCCAGCGCAGGAGCAGGAACAGCACCAGGTTGAACGCCAGCACCACGCCGATGGCCACCGCGCTGTACCGCGGATGCTCGGCGAAGCTGAAGACCTGGTAGCAGAGGGTCGCCAGCGAATACGCCACGTTCAGGCCCCAGAACACCGCGAAGGTCATCCAGCCTCGACCGCTCTCGCGGGTCAGCGCACCGAGGGTCGCCACGCAGGGCACGTAGAGCAGCACGAACACCAGGTAGCTGTAGGCGGCCAGCGGACTGCCAAACTTGGCGGCGAAGGTACCCATCGAGCCTTCCTCCATCTCGCCATCGGCCATGCTCGCGGCGACCGGGTTGGCCAGCACGCTGAGGCTGAAGGAATCGCGCAGGCCGTCGAGGGTGTCCTGCCCGGCCTGTTTCAGTTGGCCCCAGAGGTCGTAGCCGTCGGCATCGAAGGCTTCGCCCTGGATGTGCTCGGCGGTGTACAGGGTGTTCAGGGTGCCCACCACCACTTCCTTGGCCAGCGCGCCGGTGACCAGGCCGACGGTGGCCTGCCAGTTGTCCGGGTGCACGCCCATCGGCGCCAGCAGCGGCGTGACCTTGTGGCTGAGGCTGGACAGCGCCGAGTCGGCGATGTCGCCCTGCACCGGACGACCGTCGAGCGTGACGCTGTTGAGGCCGCCGATCACCAGGCTGACCAGGATGATCACGGTCCCCGCGCGAACCACGAAGGCGCGCAGGCGCATCCAGGTCTGCAGCAGCAGGCTGCGCAGGTGCGGCACGTGGTACAGCGGCAGTTCCATGACGAAGGGCGAGGCCTCGCCGCGCATCAGCGTGTGCTTCAGCAGCAGGCCGGTGAGCACCGCCACGACTATGCCCAGCAGGTACAGCGAGAAGATCGCCAGCGCGCCGTTCTGGCCGAAGAAGGCCGCGGCGAACACGGCGAAGATCGCCAGCCGCGCACCGCAGGACATGAACGGCGCCATCATCGAGGTCATCAGGCGCTCGCGCGGGTTGTCCAGGGTGCGGGTGCCCATGATCGACGGCACGTTGCAGCCGAAGCCGACGATCAGCGGCACGAAGGACTTGCCCGGCAGGCCGAGGGCCTGCATCAGGCGGTCCATGACGAAGGCGGCGCGGGCCATGTAGCCGGAGTCTTCGAGCAGCGCGAGGAACAGGTACATCAGGCCGATCTGCGGGATCAGCGGCAGCACCGCGTTGATCCCGCCGCCCAGGCCCTGGGCCAGCAGCGCGGTCAGCCAGTCCGGCGCACCGCTGCGGGCGCCCAGCCACTGGATGCCGTCGATGAAGAGTGCCGAGGAGCCCTGGTCGAAGATCGGCTGCAACGCGCCGCCCAGAGTGATCGCGAAGAAGAACATCAGGTACATCACCAGGAGGAACACCGGGATGCCCAGCCAGCGGTTCAGCGCAATGCGGTCGAGCACCTGGGTCAGGCGGTGCGGCGTGGCCTCGCGGTGGTTGCTGGCACGCTCGCAGAGTTCGCCGATCAGCCGGTAGCGCGCGTCCACCAGCAGCAGCTCCGGGTCTTCGCCGCAGGCGCAGCGGATCGCATCGCGGGCGGCCAGCAGGCGCTGCGGGTCGAGCTTGAGCTGACGAGCGCTGTGCAGGTCGCCCTCCAGCGCCAGCAGCGCCATCCAGGCCTGGGCCGGCGGCGCGTCGGCGGGCAGCAGTTGGGTGACGGCGTCGCGCAGCGAGGCGGGATACGGCACCTGCAGCGGTTGCTGGGTGCCCAGGCCATCGATGGCCTCCTTCAGCGCGTCGATGCCTTCGCCACGGGTCGAGACCAGTGGCACCACCGGGCAACCCAGCTCCCGCGCCAACGCCTCGCGGTCGATGTTCAGACCCTGGGTGCGGGCGATGTCGAGCATGTTCAGCGCGACCACGCAGGGCAGCCCCATTTCGCGCAACTGCACGGTGAGGTAGAGGTTGCGTTCCAGGTTGGTGGCGTCCACCACGTTGACCAGCACGTCCACCTCGCCATCGACGATGCAACGCCGGGCGATCTGCTCGTCCAGCGAGGCCTGGGTCGACAGCGTGGTCAGCGAGTAGGTGCCGGGCAGGTCCACCAGGCGCACGTTGTGGCTCGCGGTGCGGAAGCTGCCCTCCTTGCGCTCCACGGTGACGCCAGCCCAGTTACCGACCCGCTGGCGGGCGCCGGTAAGCTGGTTGAACAGGGTGGTCTTGCCCGCGTTGGGATTGCCGATCAGGCCGATGCGCAGTTCGTCCATGACGGTTCAGTCCTGCGGGGTCAGTTGGAGGAAGGCCAGGTCGCGGCGACGCAGCACCAGGCTGCACTGGCGGGTATCCACCTGCACCGGATCGCCCAGCGGCGCCACGCGGCGCACCTGCAATTCGGCTCCCGGCAGCAGCCCCATCGAAAAGAGCCGCTGGCGGAAGGCGGCACCGATCCCGGGCCGGTAACCGGCGATGCGGTACCGGCGTTGCGCTTGAAGATCGTGCATGGGAAGCCTCCGGGCGAATGATCCAAACAGAAGAGAATCGGAATGACTCTCATTTGTTAGCGATTATTCGCCTCGAAACCGACCCTGAAACTGATTCAAGACAAGAATTGCCGTCAGTACCCCCAAAGAGGGATGGCCAAGAAAAAGCCCCCGGTCCTTTCGGAGCGGGGGCTTTCCCTGCGGCGGATCAGCGGGCGCTGAGCTGCTGCTGGAGGTTCTGCACCTGCTGCTGCAGGGTATTGATGTTGCGCATCACCTGGATGCGGAAGACATCGAACTCCTTGGTGTCGCCCTGGCGGCCGTCCACCTCGGAGCGCAGCACCAGCAGGTCGTCCTGAATGCTCTTGATCGCCTGGCTCTGGTTACCCTGCTTCTTCAGGTTGGCGATCTCGGTGTTCAGCCCCTGGATCTGCTGGTTGGCGGCGGCGAGGTCAGCCTGCACGTTCTTGAACCTGGCCTGCTCGTCGGCAATCGCCTTGAGCTTGCCGTCAAGTTGCGCCATCAGCAGCGCGGCGCTGTCCTGCTGGGACTTGAGGTCGGCGCTGACCTGCGCCAGGCGCTTGCCCTGCGCGCCATCGAACTCCGACAGGGACGTCTGCTGCGCCTTGGCCTGCTCGGCCAGGCGGCCCTGCAATTGCTTGACCTGCAGCTTCAGCGCCTCGCGGTCGCTGGTACCGCTGGATTCGTTGGCGACGAACTTGCCACGGATATCGTCGAGGCGACCGGCGGCTTCCTCGCTGATCTTGGCGAAGCTCTCCTGGGTGGCGATCAGTTGCTGCTCCATCAGCAACAGTTGCTGGTGGCTCCACCAGGCCACGCCGCCCAGGGCGATGGCCATTGCCGCGACCAGCGCCCACAGCGGCCCGGTGCTGCCGCCGCGCTTCACCGGCTGGGGCAGCGGACGGCCGCTGGGCTCGACCACGCGACGCGGGTGATGACCGAACTCGTCGCGGTCGGAAGCATCGGTAGAAAGGCTGGGCACATCATCAAATTCGTCGAACGTGTCGTTACGCATGGAGTGAACCTGTGGGGATAAAGCGGCGTGTTGCCTGCGCAAGGCGCAGTATATCCGTTCAAGCGAAGGCGTGAGCAGCGTGCCATCACGGAGCGCGACGCACCTCGTCGGCGCACAGAAGACCCCGCCACGAGCGGTGCAGTTCCCCCGCGCCCCGCGCCGGCCAGCCTTGCGACATCGTGGCACGGCGCTTGCTCCGCCACAGGCACGTGGCGCCCTGTTGGCGCCCATCGCGGGGAGGACCTCGGGTGATCGAGTTCAACAAGGCCATCCTGGATTGCATGCGCGAACTGCGCCGCCGTCTGCGTGAAGAACAGGCACTGGATATCCAGTACCAGCAGAGCGACGCCATCGAGCGCATGCTGCGTGCCTGCGCCGACTCAGCGTGCGAAGAAACGCGCCAGCTGGGCGAACGCCTGAGCGAGCTGAGCGGCGTAAAGCTGCCCCGCGTGGGGCAGGAGCCGAGCTTCCTGCCAATGCAGGGCAGTGGCGACCGGCACTACTCCGGACCGCTGCGTGGCGGTGCCCGCCCCTCGCGCTGACGCCTCTCTTGTAGGAGCGAGCTTGCTCGCGAACAACCCGAACTTCGGTGCCGTGCGGTTCGCGAGCAAGCTCGCTCCTACACGGAAAGTCCTGCGCCAAGAACTGCTCTCGCAGCGGGATAACAGATGGCGCAGGAGCGCTACGCCCCGCGCAACCGCCACCAGTCGCAGAACTCATCCAGCGCATCCCACAGGCTCGCCTGCGGGTCGTAGTCGAGGTACCGGCGGGCGCGGGAGATGTCCAGGGAGAAATCCTTGGCCATCACCGCCATCCCCAGGCGGTGCAGGGTCGGCTCCGGGCGTCCCGGCAGCACCGTGCACACGCCCTCGTTGAGCAGCGCCAGGGTGTAAGCCAGGGGATAAGGCGTGTGTTGCGTCACCGGCGGCAGGTCCAGCCGGCGCAGCACGTAGTTCACCACATCCCACAGCGGCAGCGGCTGGCCGTTGCTGATGTTGTAGGCCTGGCCGAGCGCCGCATCGTCCGCCGTCAGGCTGGCGAGCAGCGCGTCGTTGAGGTTCTGGATGCTGGTGAAGTCCACCTTGTTCAGCCCCTGGCCGATGATCCGCAGGCGCCCCTTGCGGTGCGCGGCGATCATCCGCGGGAAGATGCTGGTGTCGCCAGCGCCGGTAACGAAGCGCGGACGCAGCGCCAGCACCTCCAGGCCGAACTCCTGGGCGCCGAGGGCGACCCGCTCGGACTGGTATTTGGTCGAACCGTAGTGGTTGGCGAAGCGCTTGGGCACCTGCTGCTCGGTGATGCCGACATGGGGCCGGCCATCGAAATAGATCGACGGCGACGACAGATGCACCAGCCGGCGCACCTTCTGTTTGAGGCAGGCCTCGACCACCGACTCGGTCATGCTCACGTTGGCCTGGTGAAAGTACTCGTGGCTGCCCCACACGCCCACCGCGCCGGCGCAATGCACCACGGCATCGACATTGCTGCACAACGCGCGCACCAGCGCCGGATCGGCGAGGTCGCCCGCCATGAACTCGGCGCCGCGCGCCGCCAGCGGTTGCAACGCTTCGGCGCGCCGTCCGTTCACCCGCACCGCCAGCCCCTGCTCCAGGGCGAAACGGGCAAAGCGCCCGCCAACGAACCCGCTGGCTCCGGTGATCAGAATCTTCATGCACGCCACTCCTGTTCTTCCAGTGCGGCGACTCTAGCAGCCGTCGCACCGCGCCACTCTGGCCTTGCACGCCAGAAACGAGTCCTTGCAGACCGCACGGCGGCGCCAGGGTTGCACAACGTATGATCGGTGACAGGCCGGTGAGCGAAGGAACTACGCTCTAGGGATTGGATTTCAACGAGAGCACAGCATGAGCACGTCCCACTGGATGATCTACGGCGCCAACGGCTACACCGGCCGGCTGGTGGCCGAACAGGCGCAACGCGAGGGCCTGACGCCGCTCCTGGGCGGGCGCAATCCGGCCAGCCTGCATGCCCTGGGCAGCGCGCTGGGCCTCGAATGCCGCGTCTTCGACCTGAACGACAGCGCCGCCGCCCAGGCCGCGCTGGCGGATGTCGCGGTGGTCGCCAACTGCGCCGGCCCCTTCTCCGCCACCGCCGCGCCGATGATCGAGGCGTGCATCGCCAGCGGCACGCACTACGTGGACATCACCGGCGAGATCTCTGTCTTCGAATACGCCCACGGCCTCGATGAGGTCGCCCGCACGGCCGGCATCGCGCTGTGTCCCGGCGTGGGCTTCGACGTGATCCCCACCGATTGCGTCGCCGCCTGCTTGAAGGAAGCCATGCCGGAAGCGACGCACCTGGCCCTGGGCTTCGACAGCGGCAGCGGGCTGTCGCCGGGCACCGCCAAGACCACCGTGGAAGCCCTCAAGCTCGGCGGCAAGGTGCGCGAGGCCGGACGCCTGCGCGACGTGCCGCTGGGCTACAAGCGCCGCGACATCGACTTCGGCCGTGGCCTCAAGCATGCCGTGACCATCCCCTGGGGCGACGTGGCGACCGCCTATTACTCCACCGGCATCAGCGACATCGAGGTCTACCTGCCGGTACCGCCCGCCGCCGCCGTCGGCATGCGTCTGATCGACAGGCTGCGCCCTCTGCTGGGCCGCGAGCGGGTGCAGGAATGGCTCAAGGAACAGGTGGACAGGCGTGTCCACGGCCCCGACGAACTGGCCCGCAGCAAGCTGCGTACCTGGGTCTGGGGCGAAGTTCGCAACGCCCGTGGCGAGCGCCGCACCGCGCGGCTGGAAACCGCCAACGGCTACGACGTGACCCTTCACGGCGTGCTGTTCGCCGTGCGCCACCTGCTCGCCCAGCCCGAGTCCGCCGGCTACTTCACGCCATCGAAGCTGTTCGGCCCGCGCTGCATCGAGCAACTGCCGGGCAGCGGCAAGGTCGTCATTCGGGGCTGATCGGCACCAGCAGCCCCGGCGCGCGCCGGCGCAGGTGCCCGGTCAGGGCGGTGAGCAGTTCGCCGCCGTTGCGCCAGTGGTGCCAGTAGAGCGGCACGTCGATCACCTGCCCCGGCAGCATTTCCACCAGTTCGCCGCGCTCCAGTTCGGCCGCCACCTGCTGCTCGGGGACCAGGCCCCAGCCGAGGCCGCCGCTGGTCATGCGCACGAAGCCTTCGGACGACGGGCACAGGTGGTAGCTGAAGTGGCCGTCGAGGCCGAGGCTCTTCAGGTAACGGTGCTGCAACTGATCGTCCGGGCCGTAGACGATGGCCGGCGCACGCATCAACCCTTGCGGCGTGACACCCCGTGGAAAGTGCCGCGCGATGAATTCCGGGCTGGCCAACCCGCGATAGCGCATGGCGCCCAGCGGCTCGCAACGCCCCCCGGCCACCGGACGCGGGCTGGCGCAGACGCAACCGGCCACCTCGCCGGCGCGCATGCGCTTGAGGCCGACTTCCTGGTCTTCGACCACCAGGTCCAGCAGCACATGGCGCTCGCCGCAGAAGTCCCCCACCACCTTCGCCCACCAGGTCGCCAGGCTGTCGGCGTTCAGCGCCAGGCGCAGGCGCTCGGGCGCCGCGCCGTCGTCCAGCGCCGGCACCCATTGCTGCAGGTCGCCCTCCAGCAGGCGCACCTGCTGCACATGGTTGAGCAGGCGCCGGCCCAGTTCGGTCGGCTGCGGCCGCGCCGAGCGCACCAGCACCGGCTGGCCGACGCGCGCTTCGAGCAGTTTGATGCGCTGGGAAATCGCCGACTGCGACAGCCCCAGCACCTGGGCGCCGCGCTCGAAACCGCCCTGCTCCACCACGGCGGCCAGGGCGGCGAGCAGCTTGTAGTCGAACATGATCAGTTTTCCTAATGAGATATCAGCAACATTGGTTTTTCTTATACCGCCACACTCCCCACAATCGCCAGCAAATCCCCTCTTCGATGGACCTCCCCAATGGCTGGCGAAACCTCCCTGGCCGCGTTGCTGCGCGGCATGACCCCGGTACTCAACGATGGCGAGTACGTGTTCTGCACCCTGCCCGACGGCCAATGGCCCGCCGGCGTGCAGCCACTGGGCAGCTTCCGCGAGCGCGAAGGGCTGACGCTGATCCTGCCGCGCGCCGAGGCCGAAGAGGCCGGACTGGTCTTCGACTACGTCGCCGCCTGGCTGACCCTGGAAGTACATTCGGCGCTGCAGGCGGTCGGCCTTACCGCCGCCGTGGCGACCGCCCTGGCGAAAGCCGGGATCAGTTGCAACGTGGTCGCCGCCTGGTACCACGACCACCTGTTCGTCGCCCACGCCGACGGCCCGCGCGCGCTGGACGTGCTGCGCGCCCGCGCCGCCAATCCCTCCGCTGTCGATAAGGAAGAGGTCTGAGCCATGTGGCAGAGCTACCTGAACGGCCTGCTGGTCGCCGCCGGCCTGATCATCGCCATCGGCGCGCAGAACGCCTTCGTCCTCGCCCAGAGCCTGCGCCGCGAACACCACCTGTCGGTGGCGGCACTGTGCGTGCTGTGCGACGCCATCCTGGTCAGCGCCGGAGTGTTCGGCCTGGCCAAGATCCTCGCCGAGAACCCCACGCTGCTGGCCATCGCCCGCTGGGGCGGGGTGACCTTCCTGCTCTGGTACGGGCTCAAGGCGCTGCGCCGGGCGATCGCCCCGGAAGCGATGGCCGATGCCGGGGATACGGGCCCGCGCTCGCGCCGTACCGTGCTGATGGCGGCGCTGGCGGTGACCTTGCTCAACCCGCACGTCTACCTCGACACCGTGCTGCTGATCGGCTCCCTCGGCGCCCAGCAGGCGGCGCCCGGCGCCTACGCGATGGGCGCGGCCAGCGCCTCGCTGCTATGGTTCTTCACCCTGGCCCTGGGCGCCGCCTGGCTCGCCCCCTGGCTGGCGCGGCCCACCACCTGGCGCCTGGTGGACCTGATGGTGGCGGTGATGATGCTGGGCATGGCGGCGCAACTGGTATTCGCCGGCTGAGCGCGCGCAACGGGAAAAACTCCGAACGACGATCCGTCATCCCGGTCAGTGCATAGTGAGGGGCGAACGCCAGAGCAGCACCGGTTGCACGGCCTTTGCCCCTACAGATGCTGCGTGGATATGCCACAGGTCGGGTGCTATGATCCGATCTTCGCGGCGCCGGCGGGCTCAAGCCTGCCGGACGCAACGGGTGCGCGGTCCTGTTCCTTCGCGGACGCATTGCCGCAACGCCCGTATGCCGCGACAAACACCGAACCGGCCCCGTGTACCGGTCGCGCGTTCGCCGCGCTAGCCCAGACTGAGTGAGATAGGAGAGAGAACATGGCTTTCGAATTGCCGCCGCTGCCTTACGCGAAGAATGCCCTTGAGCCGCACATTTCCGCGGAAACCCTGGAATACCACCACGACAAGCACCACAACACCTACGTCGTGAACCTGAACAACCTGGTCCCGGGCACCGAGTTCGAAGGCAAGAGCCTGGAAGACATCGTCAAGACCTCTTCGGGCGGCATCTTCAACAACGCAGCCCAGGTGTGGAACCACACCTTCTACTGGAACTGCCTGAGCCCCAACGGCGGTGGCCAGCCCACCGGCGCCCTGGCCGATGCCATCAACGCTGCCTTCGGTTCCTTCGACAAGTTCAAGGAAGAGTTCAGCAAGACCTCCATCGGCACCTTCGGCTCCGGCTGGGGTTGGCTGGTGAAGAAGGCCGACGGCTCCCTGGCCCTGGCCAGCACCATCGGCGCCGGCTGCCCGCTGACCAGCGGCGACACCCCGCTGCTGACCTGCGACGTGTGGGAACACGCCTACTACATCGACTACCGCAACCTGCGTCCGAAGTATGTAGAAGCGTTCTGGAACCTGGTGAACTGGGACTTCGTAGCGAAGAACTTCTCTGCCTGATCGCCCCCAGCGTGACCCTGGAAACCCGGCCCTGTGCCGGGTTTCTTCGTTCTGCACGCGCAAGACACGGGGGTCGGCTAACCTAGAAAGTCGGGGCTGTCAAAAATGCAACGATGGCCCTTTGACGCCATAGCTCCAATTGCCAATACTCAGACCAGTCTTTCGCCCCAGGCGATGAACAAGGAAAGCCCCTTGAAACTGGACCCCCGGCACAGCCTTTCCCTCAAGCTGCTGCGAATGGTGTTGCTCGCGGCCCTCGTGGTCGGGGTGGTACTGAGCTGTGCCCAGATCGTCTTCGATGCGTACAAGGCCCGGCAGGCGGTGCACAACGACGCCCAGCGCATCCTGGCGATGGTCCGCGACCCCTCCACCCAGGCGGTCTACAGCCTGGACCGCGACATGGCGATGCAGGTCCTCGAAGGCCTGTTCCAGCATGAAGCCGTGCGCTACGCCGCCATCGGCCATCCCGACGAGCCCATGCTGGCGGAGAAGTCCCGCCCGCTGCTGGACTCCTCCACCCGCTGGCTGACCGACCCGATCCTGGGCGCCGAGCAGAACTACGCCATCCGCCTGGCCAGCCGCGGCGGTTCCAACGAATACTACGGCGACCTGAAGATCACCCTGGACACCGCGCCCTACGGCGAGGATTTCGTCACCACCTCGGGGATCATCTTCCTTTCCGGCATCCTCCGCGCCCTGGCCATGAGCCTGGTGCTGTTCATGGTCTACCACTGGCTGCTGACCAAACCGCTGTCGAAGATCATCGAGCACCTGGCCTCGATCAACCCGGACCGCCCCAGCCAGCACAAGCTGCCGATGCTCCAGGGCCACGAGAAGGACGAGCTGGGCCTGTGGGTCAACACCGCCAACCAGTTGCTCGCCTCCATCGAGCGCAACGGCCACCTGCGCCGCGAGGCCGAAGACAGCCTGCTGCGCATCTCCCAATACGACTTTCTCACCGGCCTGCCCAATCGCAAGCTGCTGCAGCAGCGCCTGGACCAGATCCTCGAAGACGCCTCGCGCCTGCAACGCCGCGTCGCCGTACTGTGCTTGGGCCTGGATGACTTCAAGGGCATCAACGAACAGTACAGCTACCAGTTCGGCGACCAGTTGCTGATCGCCCTCGCCGACCGCCTGCGCACCCGCAGCGCGCACCTGGGCGCCCTGGCGCGGCTGGGGGGCGACCAGTTCGCCCTGGTCCAGGCCGACATCGAGCAGCCCTACGAAGCCGCCGAACTGGCGCAGCAGATCCTCGACGACCTGGAAGCGCCCTTCGAGCTGGACCAGCACCTGGTGCACCTGCGCGCCACCATCGGCATCACGCTGTTCCCCGAGGACGGCGAAACCACCGAGAAGCTGCTGCAGAAAGCCGAGCAGACCATGACCCTGGCCAAGAGCCGCTCGCGCAACCGCTACCAGTTCTACATCGCCAGCGTCGACAGCGAGATGCGCCGCCGCCGCGAGCTGGAAAAGGACCTGCGCGAAGCCCTGGCGCGCAGCGAACTGCATCTGGTCTATCAGCCGCAGGTGGATTACCGCGATCACCGCGTGATCGGCGTCGAGGCACTGCTGCGCTGGCAGCACCCGACCCAGGGCTGGGTCGCGCCGGACCTGTTCATTCCGTTGGCGGAGCAGAACGGCAGCATCTTCAGCATCGGCGAGTGGGTGCTCGACCAGTCCTGCCGGCAACTGCGCGACTGGCACGACCAGGGTTTCGACGACCT
This sequence comes from Pseudomonas sp. ATCC 13867, assembly GCF_000349845.1. NCBI lineage: Bacteria > Pseudomonadati > Pseudomonadota > Gammaproteobacteria > Pseudomonadales > Pseudomonadaceae > Pseudomonas > Pseudomonas sp. ATCC 13867. Next base: position 4,592,670 of record NC_020829.1, read on the forward strand.
GCGCCTGGCGGTCAACCTGTCCACCGTGCAGCTGCGCCACAATGCCCTGCCACGGGTGGTCAGCAACCTGTTGCAGATGCACCGCCTGCCGCCGCGCTCGCTGGAGCTGGAAATCACCGAGACCGGTCTGATGGAGGACATCTCCACCGCCGCCCAGCACCTGCTCAGCCTGCGCCGCGCCGGCGCCCTGATCGCCATCGACGACTTCGGCACCGGCTACTCGTCGCTGAGCTATCTCAAGAGCCTGCCGCTGGACAAGATCAAGATCGACAAGAGCTTCGTCCAGGACCTGCTGCTGGACGACGACGACGCCACCATCGTTCGCGCCATCATCCAGCTCGGCAAGAGCCTGGGCATGCAAGTGATCGCCGAGGGCGTGGAGACGGTCGAACAGGAGGCCTACATCATCGCCCAGGGTTGCCACGAGGGTCAGGGCTATCTCTACAGCAAGCCGCTGCCGGCGCGCGAGCTGACCCTCTACCTCAAGCAGGCCCGGCGCCTGGCCGAAGCCGCCGGCGGCGGCTCCGGCGGCTCGGTCGAGCGCCACTGACGCCACCCCGTTCGCTTATCCCCAGTCGATCGACGCCCCAGCGTCGGCGCCATGCCCTGCAGGAGCGAGCTTGCTCGCGAACCGCCCAGACGCCGGAACCACCGGGAAACACGGTTCGCGAGCAAGCTCGCTCCTACGAAAAGCAAACACCCCGCGGCCAAGGCGACGCTCACCGCCCTGCTGGCGACGTGCTGGCCCCATGACGAAAAGCTCCCTCGAACCAGCTCTTTTCAAAAATGAAAATCTTTCGCATTATGTTGCGGTTTTACTTTCGCACGCCTATTTCGCGCGCCTCCTACACACCAAAGGAATCCGTCATGACACGTATGCCCTGGGCCACTGCCAGCCTGCTGGCCATCGCCATCTCCCTCGCCGGCTGTGGCGATGACAAGAAAGCCGAAGCCCCCGCGAACCAGGCCGCCACCCCGGCAGCCAGTGCCCAGAGCAACGCCCCCGCGGCCGCCAAGGTCGACGAAGCCGCAGTCAAGGCCGTAGTGAAGAACTATGCCGACATCGCCGAAGCCACCTTCGGCGATGCCCTGACCACCGCCAAGACCCTGCAGGCCGCCGTCGACGCGCTGATCGCCAAGCCCAGCGAAGAAACCCTGAAGGCCGCCCGCGAAGCCTGGCTCGCCGCGCGCAAGCCCTACTCGCAGAGTGAAGGCTTCCGCTTCGGCAACGCCGTGGTCGACGACTGGGAAGGCGCGGTCAACGCCTGGCCGCTGGACGAAGGCCTGATCGACTACGTCGCCAAGGACTACCAGCACGCCGAAGGCAACGCCGGCGCCACCGCCAACATCGTCGCCAACACCGAGATCCAGGTCGGCGAAGACAAGATCGACGTGAAGGAAATCACCGGCGAGAAGCTGCTGAGCCTGAACGAGCTGGGCGGCTCCGAGGCCAACGTCGCCACCGGTTACCACGCCATCGAGTTCCTGCTCTGGGGCCAGGACCTGAACGGCACCCAGCCGGGCCCGGGCGACCGCAAGTACACCGACTACGTCCAGGGCAAGGACTGCAGCAATGGTCACTGCGACCGTCGCGCCGCCTACCTGAAGGCCGTCACCGACCTGCTGGTCGCGCAGATGGAAGAGATGGTCGGCAACTGGAAAGCCGGCGTGGCCGACAACTACCGCGCCAAGCTGGAAGCCGACAGCGCCGACAACAACCTGCGCAAGATGTTCTTCGGCCTGGGCAGCCTGTCCCTGGGCGAACTGGCCGGCGAGCGCATGAAAGTCGCCCTGGAAGCCAACTCCACCGAAGACGAGCACGACTGCTTCAGCGACGACACCCACCACACCCTGTTCTTCGATGCCAAGGGCATCCGCAACATCTACACCGGCGAGTACAAGCGTGTGGACGGCAGCGTCGTGAAGGGCCCAAGCCTGTCCGACCTGGTGGCCAAGGCCAACGCCCAGGCCGACAGCGACGTGAAGGCCGACCTGGAAGCCACCGAGGCCAAGATGCAGGCCATCGTCGACCGTGCCGAGAAGGACGGCGTGCACTTCGACCAGATGATCGCCCCGGACGCCAAGGACGATCAGCAGAAGATCCGCGACGCCATCGCCTCGCTGGTCAAGCAGACCGGCGCCATCGAGAAGGCCGCGGCCGCCGTTGGCGTGCAGGACCTGAAGCCGGACACCGCCGATCACCAGTTCTGATCCGCACAGGTCGGCGCTGCGGCTCCACGCCGCAGCGCCGGTCCGGCCCCGACAGAGCCCCGCCATGCGGGGCTTTGTCGTTTTCGCGGGTGAAAGGGGTCGATTCTCAAATACAAATTTTTCATATTTGCATTTGACGCCCCTGATAAGATGGCGCGCTGCCATTTCACGTTCTGGAACTGAAGTCGATGCTCCACCGTCGCGCCGCCCTGCTCGTACCGCTGCTTTCCGTCCTCGCCCTTGCCGCATGCAAGCCGGAGACCTCCCGGCATGCCGTGGCCGAGCCGGGCGAAGCGCTTTCCGGCGGCGCCGCCACGGTCGGCCAGAGTGATCGCAATGCCTACTCCATGCCCTCGGCCAACCTCACGCCGAGTCGCCGCCTGGACTTCAGCGTGGGCAACAGCTTCTTCCGCAACCCCTGGGTGATCGCCCCGTCCACCACCACCGCGCGTGACGGCCTGGGCCCGCTGTTCAACACCAACGCCTGCCAGAACTGCCACATCAAGGACGGTCGCGGCCACCCGCCGGAGCCCAATGACGTCAACGCCGTCTCCATGCTGGTGCGCCTGTCGATCCCGGCCGGACCGGAAGATGCGCGCACCCTCAAGCGCCTCGGCGTGGTGCCCGAGCCGGTGTACGGAGGCCAGTTGCAGGATTCGGCGATCCCCGGCGTGGCGCCCGAAGGCAAGGTGCGGGTGGACTACCAGCCGGTGCCGGTGACCTTCAAGGACGGCACCGTGGTCGAGCTGCGCAAGCCGACCCTGCGCATCAGCAACCTCGGCTACGGCCCGATGCAGACCAACACCCTGTTCTCCGCACGCATCGCCCCGCCGATGATCGGCCTGGGCCTGCTGGAATCCATTCGCGAGGAGGACATCCTCGCCAACGCCGACCCGGACGACGGCAACGGAGACGGAATCCGTGGCCACGCCAACCAGGTCTGGGACGATGCGCGCAATCAAACCGCGCTCGGCCGCTTCGGCTGGAAGGCCGGGCAGCCCAACGTCGCCCAGCAGAATGCCCACGCCTTCTCCGGTGACATGGGTCTGACCAGCGACCTGATCCCCACCGATGACTGCACCGAGGCCCAGGTCGACTGCCGCAACGCCCTCGATGGCGGCAAGCCGGAAGTCAGCCAGCGCATCTTCGACCAGGTCGCCTTCTACGCCCGCAACCTCGCGGTGCCGGCACGGCGCAAGGTCGACGACCCGCAGGTGCTGACCGGCAAGGGGCTGTTCTTCGACAGCGGCTGCAGCAGTTGCCACACCCCGAAATTCACCACCGGGCCCAACGCCGCCGAGCCGGAGCTGGCCAACCAGGTCATCCGTCCCTACAGCGATTTGCTGCTGCATGACATGGGCGACGGTCTCGCGGACAATCGCCCGGAATTTCTTGCCAGCGGGCGCGACTGGCGCACGCCGCCGCTGTGGGGCATCGGCCTGACCGAAACGGTCAACGGCCACACCCAGTTCCTCCACGACGGCCGCGCCCGCAACCTGCTCGAAGCCGTGCTCTGGCACGGCGGCGAAGCCGAAGCGGCCAAGCAGCGCGTACTGACTTTCGACGCCGGGCAGCGCGATGCCCTGCTGGCGTTCCTGAACTCACTCTAAGGAGCCGAGCCGAACATGTTCCGCCCCCGTCTACTGATCACCAGCCTCGCCATCGCCCTGGGCGCCTGCGCGCCCACCGACCCGCAGGCCACCACCAGCGCCACGCTGGCCCAGCAGGTGATCCTGCCGACCTACAGCCGCTGGGTGGACGCCGACCGCGCCCTGGCCGCCAGCGCCCTGGCCTACTGCCAGGGCAACGAGGACCTGGCCAAGGCCCGCGCCGACTTCATGGCCGCGCAGAAGGCCTGGGCCGAGCTGCAGCCGCTGCTGGTCGGCCCGCTGGCCGAGGGCAACCGCGCCTGGCAGGTGCAGTTCTGGCCGGACAAGAAGAACCTCGTGGCGCGCCAGGTCGAGCAACTGCTCAACAGCGGCAACGCGATTTCTCCGGCGACCCTGGATAAGTCCAGCGTCGTGGTCCAGGGTCTGACCGCCTACGAATACATCCTCTACGACGCCAGGATCGACCTGGCCAACGCCGAGACCAAGGCGCGCTACTGCCCGCTGCTGGAAGCCATCGGCAACCACCAGCAGGCCCTGGCGGAGAACATCCTGGCGCAGTGGAAGCAGGACGGCGGCATGCTCGCCCAGCTCTCCAAGTTCCCCAACGAGCGCTACGCCGACGCCCACGAAGCCATCGCCGAACTGCTGCGTGTGCAGGTCACCGCGCTGGACATGCTGAAAAAGAAACTCGGCACCCCGCTGGGCCGCCAGAGCAAGGGCATCCCGCAGCCGTTCCAGGCCGAGGGCTGGCGCAGCGATGCCTCCCTGGCGAGCCTCGACGCCAGCCTGACCGGCGCCCAGGCGCTGTGGAACGGCACCGACAACAAGGGCCTGCGCGTCCTGCTGCCGGCCGAGCAGAAAGACCTGGCGGGCAAGATCGACGCGGCCTACGCCGATACCCACGGCAAGCTGAAGGCCATCGACCGGCCGCTGAGCGAACTGCTCAAGGACAACGCCGGCCTCAAGCAACTGAACGAGTTGTACGACAGCCTCAACGTCGTCCACCGCCTGCATGAAGGCGATCTGGCGAAAGCTCTCGGTGTGCAGCTGGGCTTCAACGCCAACGACGGCGACTGATCGAGAACCAACGAGGTGAACGCCATGTTGCGACGTCACGTGATCGGCCTGGGCGGCCTGCTGCTCGGCGCCCTGACCTTCGGCGGCTGGACGCTGTCGCGCAAGGGCAGGGAGCCCCTGCTGCTGTCCGCCCGCGACGACGCGGATGGCAAGCACTACGCGGTGGGCTACCGCCTGGATGGCAGCCGCGTGTTCGCCACGCAAGTGGGCCTGCGCTGCCACGACATCGTCCAGCACCCCAGCCTGCCGCTGGCGCTGTTCGTCGCCCGCCGGCCGGGCCGGCAGAGTTACCTGATCGACCTGGACGATGGCCGCCTGCTGCAGACCCTCGACTCGCAGGCCGACCGCCACTTCTACGGCCACGGCGTCTGGCACAAGGACGGCGAGTGGCTCTACGCCACCGAGAACGACACCGCCGATCCGGGGCGCGGCATGCTCGGCGTGTACCGTTTCGACGGCGAACGCCTCGCGCATGCCGGCGAAGTCTCGACCCACGGCCTCGGCCCGCACCAGGTGTCGTGGATGCCCGACGGCGAGACCCTGGTGGTCGCCAACGGCGGCATCCGCACCGAAGCCGAAAGCCGCGTGGAGATGAACCTCGACGCGATGGAACCGAGCCTGGTGCTGATGCGTCGCGACGGCAGCCTGATCTCCAAGGAAACCCTGCCCCAGCAGATGAACAGCGTGCGCCACCTGGCCATCGCCGCGGACGGCACCATCGTCGCCGGCCAGCAGTACATGGGCGATGCCCACGACCACGCCGACCTGCTCGCCATCAAGCGTCCCGGCGAAGCCTTCCAGCCCTTCCCGCTGGCCGACGGGCAGCGTCTGGCGATGACCCAGTACACCGCCAGCGTCGCCATCCACAGCGACCTGCGCCTGGTGGCACTGACCGCGCCGCGCGGCAACCGTTTCTTCATCTGGGACCTGGACACGGGCGCCGTGCGCCTGGACGCGCCACTGCCCGATTGCGCCGGGGTCGGCGCAGTGAAGGACGGTTTCGTCGTCACCTCCGGGCAAGGCCGCTGCCGCGTCTACGACTGCCGCAGCGAACGCATCGCCGGCACTCCGCTGGAACTGCCGCCGGCATTCTGGGACAACCACCTGCACCTGACCTGAACGCCCGCTCCGAACGATCGCCACGCATCGGCCCGCGCCGAGGAAGGCCCGTCCGGCGAGTTCGCCGACATTCTCCACACGCTCAGCGCCTGACGTTTCAGCCACACGGATGTGGCCCCCTTCTTCGCGACGCACCGTTTCGGCGCAGTACTTCGCCGGTAAATCGACATCGACGGGAAGCGTCTTGTAATGACGGACCTTTGACTCCCCGGGAAACTAGGAATAAGGTGCCGGATTGCGCCCCGCAACGGGGCGTCCCCCGTATCGGCTTCAGAGCCTGATCGACACCCCGCGAAACGGAAGGCCGTCCGGCTGCCCCTGGACGAGCGCATCGCGGCGGATTGCTGCCAGGCACGTACCAAGGAACAGGAAGATGTTGCGCCGCATGCTGATCATGCTGGGCGTGGTTGCCGTCATCATTGCGGTGCTCGCCGGCTCGAAGTACCTCTCCATCCAGAAACAGATCGCCCTGTTCTCGGCTCCGCGGCCACCGGTCAGCGTCACCGCGACCGACGCCGTGCAGCGTGACTGGCAAAGCCGCCTGCCGGCCATCGGCACCCTGCGCGCCATCCAGGGTGTGACGGTCACCGCCGAAGTCTCGGGCATCGTGCGCAGCATCCAGTTCATCTCCGGCGACAAGGTGAAGCAGGACCAGCCCATCCTGCAGATGGATGACGACGTCGAGCAGGCCACCCTGCGCAGCGCCGAGGCGGACCTCGGCCTGGCCCAGGTGGAGTACAACCGTGGCCGCAACCTGATCGACCGCCAGGCCATTTCCAGGAGCGACTACGACCGTCTCGCGGCCCAGCTGAACCGCTCCACCGCCACCGTGGCACAGCTGCGCGCGGCGCTGGCGAAGAAGCGCATCCTCGCGCCCTTCGACGGCACCGCCGGCATCCGCCGGGTGGACGTGGGCGACTACGTCTCGCCGGGCACCGAGATCGTCACCCTGCAGGACCTTTCCACCTTGCTGGTCGACTTCTTCCTGCCGGAACAGGACTTCCCCCTGCTCAAGACCGGCCAGGCCGTCAGCGTGAGGGTCGCGGCCTACCCCGGACAGCGTTTCGAGGCGCGCATCGAGGCGATCAGCCCACGGGTGGACAACGAGACCCGCAACCTGCTGGTCCGCGCCAGCATGGGCAACCCCGACGGCAAGCTGCTGCCGGGCATGTTCGCCAACCTGGAAGTGCAGCTGCCCGACAGCGCGCCGCGCATCGTGGTCCCGGAAACCGCCGTGGCCTTCACCCTCTACGGCAACTCGGTGTACGTGGTCGGCCCGCAGAAGGACAAGGACGGCATGGTGCAGACCAACGACAAGGGCGAACCGGCCCTGGCCGTGGAGCGCCGCTTCGTCAAGACCGGCGAGCGCCGCGAAGGCAGCGTGGTGATCGTCGAGGGCCTGAAGGCCGGCGAGCGGGTCGTCACCTCCGGCCAGCTCAAGCTCGACAGCGGCACGCCGGTGGCGATCGTTCCGGACGCACAGTAAGAGACAGCAGTGCCCTCGCCTCCGGCGAGGGCAACGAGAGTCAACGGATTTCGCGAGCCAGAGCCACACGGCATGGCCGACGCGCAGCCAATCCGACCAGGAAGGATTGAGAGCATGTTCACCGATCCCTTTATCCGTCGCCCGGTGTTGGCGACCGTGGTCAGCCTGCTGATCGTCCTGCTCGGCATGCAGGCCTTCAGCAAGCTGGTGATCCGCGAATACCCGCAGATGGAAAACGCGCTGATCACCGTCACCACCTTCTACGCCGGGGCCAACGCCGAGACCATCCAGGGCTACATCACCCAGCCGCTGCAGCAGAGCCTGGCCAGCGCCGAAGGCATCGACTACATGACCTCGGTGAGCCGGCAGAACTACTCGGTGATCTCGATCTACGCGCACATCGGCGCCAACACCGACCGCCTGGTGACCGAGCTGCTGTCGAAGATCGGCGAGGTGAAGACCCAGTTGCCGCCCGACGCCGAAGACCCGGTGCTGGACAAGGAAGCCGCCGACGCCTCGGCGCTGATGTACATCAGCTTCTTCAGCGAGCAGATGAACAACCCGCAGATCACCGACTACCTGTCGCGCGTGGTACAGCCCAAGCTGGCCACCCTGCCGGGCATCGCCGAGGCCGAGATCCTCGGCAACCAGGTCTTCGCCATGCGCCTGTGGCTGAACCCGGTGAAGATGGCCGCCTATGGCATCACCGCAGGGGACATCGACAACGCGGTGCGCCAGTACAACTTCCTCTCCGCCGCCGGCGAGGTGAAGGGCGAGCTGGTGGTCACCTCGGTGAACGCCTCCACCGACCTGAAATCCCCGGAAGCCTTCGCCGCCATCCCGCTCAAGACCGAGGGCGACCGCCGCGTGCTGATGAGCGACGTGGCGCGCATCGAACTGGGCGCGGCGAGCTACGACGCGGTCAGCTCGTTCAACGGAATCCCCTCGGTGTACATCGGCATCAAGGGCACGCCCAGCTCCAACCCGCTGGACGTGATCAAGGAAGTCCGCGCCAAGATGCCCGAGCTGGAAGAGCAACTGCCGCCGGGCCTGCAGGTATCCATCGCCTACGACGCCACGCGCTTCATCCAGGCGTCCATCGACGAGGTAGTGAAGACCCTGGGCGAGGCGATCCTGATCGTCATCGTGGTGGTCTTCCTGTTCCTCGGCGCGCTGCGCTCGGTGATCATCCCGGTGGTGACCATCCCGCTGTCGATGATCGGCGTGCTGTTCTTCATGCAGATGATGGGCTACTCGATCAACCTGCTGACCCTGCTGGCGATGGTGCTCGCCATCGGCCTGGTGGTGGACGACGCCATCGTGGTGGTGGAGAACATCCACCGCCACATCGAGGAGGGCAAGACGCCGTTCCAGGGCGCCATCGAGGGCGCGCGGGAAATCGCCGTGCCGGTGGTGACCATGACCATCACCCTGGCCGCCGTGTACGCGCCCATCGGCTTCCTCAGCGGCCTCACCGGCGCGCTGTTCAAGGAGTTCGCCTTCACCCTGGCCGGTGCGGTGATCATCTCCGGCATCGTAGCCCTGACGCTGTCGCCGATGATGTGCTCGCGCCTGCTGCGCCACGACGAGAACCCCAGCGGCCTGGCCCATCGCCTGGACCTGATCTTCGAGGGCCTGAAGGTGCGCTACCAGCGCGCCCTGCACGGCACCCTGAACAGCCGTCCGGTGGTGATTGTCTTCGCCGCGCTGGTGCTGGCGATCATCCCGCTGCTGATGATGTTCACCCACAAGGAACTGGCCCCGGAGGAAGACCAGGGCATCGTCTTCATCATGGCCAACGCGCCGCAGACCGCGAACCTGGACTACCTATCCAAGTACACCGCCGAGTTCGAGGACATTTTCCGCAAGTTCCCCGAGTACTATTCGGCGTTCCAGATCAACGGCTACAACGGCGTGCAGACCGGTATCGGCGGCATGCTGCTCAAGCCCTGGGACGAGCGCGAGCGCAGCCAGATGGAGCTGCTCTCGGCGGTACAGGCAGAACTGGACAAGATCCCCGGCCTGCAGATCTTCGGCTTCAACCTTCCGTCGCTGCCGGGCACCGGCGAGGGCCTGCCGTTCCAGTTCGTGATCAACACCGCCAGCGACTACCAGTCGCTGCTGCAGGTGGTCGAGCGGGTGAAGAAACGCGCCGAGGAATCGGGCAAGTTCGCCTTCCTCGACCTCGACCTGGCGTTCGACAAGCCGGAACTGGTGGTCGACATCGACCGTGCCAAGGCCGCGCAGATGGACGTCACCATGCAGGACCTGGGCGTCTCCCTGGGCGCGCTGCTGGGCGAGGGCGAGATCAACCGCTTCACCATCGACGGGCGCAGCTACAAGGTGATCGCCCAGGTCGAGCGCGCCTACCGCGACAATCCGGGCTGGCTGAGCAACTACTACGTGAAGAGCCGGGGCGGCCAGCTGATCTCGCTGTCCACCCTGGTGACCTTCCACGAGCGCGCGCGGCCGCGCCAGCTCAACCAGTTCCAGCAGCTCAACTCGGCGATCATCTCCGGCGTGCCGATGGTCAGCATGGGCGAGGCCATCGACACGGTGCGCGGCATCGCCGAGCAGGAATCGCCGCGCGGCTTCTCCTTCGACTACGCCGGCGCCTCGCGGCAATTCGTGCAGGAAGGCAGCGCGCTGATGATCACCTTCGCCCTCGCGCTGGCGGTGATCTTCCTGGTGCTGGCGGCGCAGTTCGAGAGCTTCCGCGATCCGCTGGTGATCATGGTCACCGTGCCGCTGTCGATCTGCGGCGCGCTGATCCCGCTGTTCCTCGGCCTGTCGAGCCTGAACATCTATACCCAGGTGGGCCTGGTGACGCTGATCGGCCTGATCAGCAAGCACGGCATCCTCATCGTCGAGTTCGCCAACCAGCTGCGCCACGAGCGCGGGTTGTCGGTGCGCGAGGCGGTGGAGGAAGCCGCGGCGATCCGCCTGCGCCCGGTGCTGATGACCACCGCCGCGATGGTGCTGGGGGTAATCCCGCTGCTGCTCGCCACCGGCGCCGGCGCGGTGAGCCGCTTCGACATCGGAATCGTGATCGCCACCGGCATGAGCGTGGGCACGCTGTTCACCCTGTTCGTGCTGCCGTGCGTGTACACGCTGCTGGCCAAGCCGGACCCGAAGCCCGTCGGAGACAACGCCCCGGCCTCGGCGCACTGAACGAAAAAGCCCCGCTGATGCGGGGCTCCTTTCTGGAGGCGGATATGGCCCGCCCCCAGCTCCTAAGGATCATCCGGGGCAGCAATGCCCCGGTCACGCCGGCTGGCGCTGCATCGCGCCGCTGGGACTCTCCCCTTTCAGGCTCCAGCTCTTGAGATGTTCCACGCTGTCGCGATAGGGCTTGAGCCCCCGCGCCAGCAGGAAGGAACCGGCCAGCAGCGCCACCAGGCTCACGATGAGCAACGAGTAGCGCAGCGCCATATCGTCGGCGAACACATAGTCGGTCACCAGGGCAATGGCGGTCGGGCCGACGCCCAGGCCCAGCAGGGTGACCACGAACAGGTAGATGGCCGAAGCCTGGCCGCGCATGGAATTGGGCATGATTTCCTGGATCGCCGCCGGTGCGACGCCGAACGGCATGCCGAGGCAGAACACGATGGGCGCCATCAGCGCCGCCGCGGCATTGCCGCTGTCCAGCAGCGGGTAGACCAGGGTGAAGGGGATCGCCAGGATCGCCGCCAGCAGGCCTACGCGCATGTTGGCGTCGGTACGTCCGCGCTTGGCCCAGTAGTCCGCCAGGCGACCGCCACTGACGATGCCCAGGCAACCGAACACCGCGACGATGCTGCCGTACACCACGCCCACATGGCCGGCATCCCAGCCGTAGGTGCGAACGAAGAAGGTCGGTATCCAGGCGCCGCTGCCGTAGCTGGCGAAGGAAATGCAGGCGAAGCCGAAGTTGTGGCAGATCACCGTCTTGCGGTTGGCGCGCAGGTAGGCGCCCACCTCGCTCATCGGCACCACCACGCCGGCCCCCGCGCCGCGCCGGGTCGGCTCCTTCACCGCCAGCATCAGCAGGGTGAAGAGCACACCGGCGGCGCCCAGGAGCAGGAAGATCAGCTGCCACGGCCGCACTTCGCCGAGGATCGGCAGGTGCACGTCGCCCTGGGCCGAGGCGAACTTGATCACCAGTCCGCCGAGCAGGAAGGCCAGGCCCGAGCCGAGGTAGATGCCCATCGAATACACGCTGATGGCGGTGGCGCGGCGCTGGGCCGGGAAGCTGTCGGCGATCAGCGAATAGGCCGCCGGCGACAGCGCCGCCTCGCCCACGCCGACGCCGACGCGGAACAGCAGGAAGTGCCAGTACTGCCGGGCCAGGCCACAGGCGGCGGTCATGGCGCTCCAGACCAGTACGCCGACGGTGATCAGCCCGCGCCGGCTGCGGCTGTCGGCCATGCGCCCGAGCGGGATGCCGCACAAGGTGTAGAACAGCGCGAAGGACAGGCCCATCAGCAGGCTCATCTGCGTGTCGCTGATGTCCAGGTCGCGACGGATGGGGCCGACCAGCAGGTTGAGGATCTGCCGGTCGATGAAGGACAGGACATAGGCGACCATGAGGATCGCAACCGTGGACCAGGCCACGGCACTGGAGGGGTAGCCGTTATTGTTGTTGTGCATGCCGGGCTCCTGAATGCCGCCAACGCGGCGATGGCGATGGGGAGAAGCGCAGGGTAGGCACTGAGGACGAGCGGCGCGCGCACTATCAGGTCTCTGAATGCGGGCGTTGGCCGTTGGCTGATGGATGGGCGGTCAAGGATTGGCCGAGGGGTTTTGCTGGAAACACTTGCAGGAGCGAGCTTGCTCGCGAACAGACTATCCGACGGCTCCGGTGCCAAGCGGGTTCGCGAGCAAGGACTGGGCGCCCCCTCGGTCCTACAAAGAGCTGAGCCTGCGCTCAGATCACCGTCGGCATCCGCTCGCACAGTTTCGCCAGCGCCTTGGCCCACAGCGCCTGATCGTTCAGGCAGGGCACCAGCACCAGTTCTTCCCCACCCGCCGCGCGGAACTGTTCGCTGCCACGCTGGCCGATTTCCTCCAGGGTCTCGATGCAGTCGGCGACGAAGGCCGGGCACATCACCAGCAGGCGCCTCACTCCCTGCTTGCCGAGCCTGTCCAGTTGCGCCTCGGTATAAGGTTCGATCCACTTGTTGCGGCCCAGGCGCGACTGGAAGGACACCGACCAGCGCCCGTCCTCGAGCCCCGCGCCCACGGCGAAATCCTCCGCCGTGCGCAGGCACTGGCTGCGGTAACAGACCGCCATAACGTCCTCGTGCACACCGCGGCTGGAGCTGGCGGTGAGGTCGTGGCCCTTGTCCTTCACCAGCTTGCGGATGTGCGACTCGGGCAGGCCGTGGAAGCTCAGCAGCAGGTGGTCGTAGGGTTGCGCAAGGTAGGGCTTCACGCTGTCCACCAGCGCCCGGCGGTACTCCGCCTCGGCGTAGAACGGCGGCAGCACCTTCAATTCGAATTTCAGGCCGCGCTCGCGCATGACCCGGCGCGCTTCCTCGATGGCGGTGGTGGTGGTGCTGTCGGCGAACTGCGGGTAGAGCGGCGCGAAGGTCACCTGGGTGACGCCCTGCTGGCTCAGGCGCAGCAGGGCCGACTCGATGGACGGCTCGCCATAACGCATCCCCAGCTCCACCGGACCGTGCGGCCAGTGGGGACGGATCGCCTCCTGCAGGCGACGGCTGAGCACGATCAGCGGCGAACCCTCGTCCCACCAGATCGATGCGTAGGCATGGGCCGACTCCTCGGGACGCTTGCGCAGGACCAGCGACACCAGCAGGCGGCGGATCGGCCACGGCAGGTCGATCACATAGGGGTCCATGAGGAACTGATCGAGGTAGCGGCGCACGTCCTCGACCTGGGTGGAAGCCGGAGAGCCCAGGTTGACCAGCAGGAGGGCGTTTTGGGTCATGCAATGTCCTTGGAATCGGTTCACGATCTCGCCGGGCGGGCCCGGTGGGGCTGCGCAGTTTACACGCAGCGGTTTGCCGCACGGCCTGTCGCCGTTGCCGCAGGGCGGCGGCTCAACGCTCGCGCAACACGTCCGCCAGGGCGTCCGGCAACTCGGTGAAGCGGAACGTGAAGCCCGCGTCGAGCAAACGGCGCGGCACCACGCGCTGCCCGCCCAGGAGCAATACCGACAGCTCGCCGAGCATCAGGCGCAGGGCGAAACCGGGCACGCCCAGTACGGCCGGCCGGTGCAACGCGCGCCCCAGCTCGCGGGTAAAGTCCCGGTTACGGACCGGCTGCGGCGCGCAGGCATTATAAGGACCCTCGGTATCGGCCCGCTGCAAAAGAAAATCGATGAGGGCGATCTGGTCTTCGATATGGATCCAGGACATCCACTGCCGGCCGTCCCCCAACTGGCCGCCCAGCCCCATGCGGAACGGTGGCAGCAGGCGCTTGAGAAAGCCGCCCTCGGGCGCCAGCACCAGCCCGGTGCGCACCAGCACCACGCGAACGCCTAGCGCCTCGGCTTCCCGGGCGATCTGCTCCCAGGCCAGGCACAGTTCGCTGGCGAAATCCTCGCCGGCCGCCGCGCTGTTTTCCTCCAGCGGACGTTCACCGGCATCGCCGTACCAGCCCACCGCCGAGCCATTGATCAGCACGCTGGGACGCTGGCTCCGGGTTTCCAGCCAGGCCACCAGACGCTCGGTCAGCCCGACCCGGCTGCCCCACAGCAGCGCCTTGCGCTTCGCGCTCCAGGGTTTGTCGGCGATCGGCTCGCCGGCCAGGTTGACCACCGCGTCCAACGGCCCATCGCCGTAGTCCTGGAAATCGGCGATCCCGCGCACCGTCTCACCGCATAACGCCGCGACCCGCTGCGGCTGGCGACTGAGCACGGTCAGGCGGTGCCCGGCGGCACTCCACTGGCGGCACAGGCGGCGACCTATCAGCCCGGTACCACCGGTCAACAGAATATGCATGGCGAACTCCTCGTCAGCGTGTTCCACCTACCATCAGTCTGGACGAAACAGCGGCGCTCGCACCTGCCCGGACAACGCTGAGCGTCTACGCTGTATTTGCCGGGACCGGCCGCGCCCATTCATGAAGGAACCGATGAGGCGGAGAAGGTTCCGATGATCGGCCCCCTGCCGATCACGGGTGCAATGGCAGTCAGACGATTGTACAGATCAAATCATTTGTACAAGCCATGCGCGCTCGTTACTCTGAAAAACACAACCAACGAGGCACGTCATGAGCGCCCCCATTGCCATCATTGGCACCGGTATCGCCGGACTCTCGGCCGCCCACGCCCTGCGGGACGCCGGACAGGACGTCCAGCTGTTCGACAAGGGTCACGGCAGCGGCGGCCGCATGGCCAGCAAGCGCAGCGAAGCCGGCGCCCTCGATCTCGGCGCGCAATACTTCACCGCCCGCGATCGACGCTTCCTCGACGCCATCCAGAAATGGCGCGAACACGGCTGGGTCGCCGAATGGGACCCGGCCCTGTACCAATACCGCGACGGCGAACTGAGCCCCTCGCCGGACGAACAGCCGCGCTGGGTCGGCACGCCGCGAATGAGCGCGATCACCCGCGCGCTGCTGCAGGACCAGGTGGTGACCTTCACCTGTCGCATCACCGAGGTCTACCGCGGCGAAGAGCACTGGCACCTGCAGGACTCCGAAGGCCAGACCCACGGTCCCTACAGCCGTGTACTGGTCGCCACCCCGGCGCCCCAGGCCGCCGCGCTGCTGGCCAGTGCGCCGAAGCTGGCCGCCGCCGCCGCGAGCATTCCAATGGAGCCGACCTGGGCGGTCGCCCTGGCC
The DNA here is from genome assembly GCF_000349845.1 of Pseudomonas sp. ATCC 13867. Lineage (NCBI taxonomy): Bacteria > Pseudomonadati > Pseudomonadota > Gammaproteobacteria > Pseudomonadales > Pseudomonadaceae > Pseudomonas > Pseudomonas sp. ATCC 13867. The sequence continues at coordinate 4,607,961 of NC_020829.1, forward strand.
TTCCGCGAACCGCTGGACACGCCGGTGCAAGGCTGCTTCGTCCATGAAGGCCCGCTGTCCTGGCTGGCCAGCAACCATTCCAAGCCGGGCCGTGACGAACAGCTGGATACCTGGGTGCTGCACGCCGCCAGCGGCTGGAGCAAGCAGCACATCGACCTGCCCAAGGAAAGCGTGATCGAGCACCTGCGCGGCGCCTTCGCCGAGCTGATCGGCTGCGCCGTGCACGCCCCCGACTTCGCCCTCGCCCACCGCTGGCTCTATGCGCGGCCAATGGAAGCCCACCAGTTCGGCGCCCTGGCCGATGCGGACCTGGGCATCTACGCCTGCGGCGACTGGTGCCTGTCCGGCCGTGTCGAAGGCGCCTGGCTGAGCGGCCTGGAAGCCGCTCGCCGCCTGCTGGAACACCTCTGATCCTCGCCCCCTCTCCCCTTGGGAGAGGGGGCAGAACAGCGCCTGCCCCATCGCCCGCTCGCCCTGCCTTTGCGTGGGAGCTGACACGCACCTATGCTTATCAAGAGTTGTACAACACAATTTGTCTTGTACAAGAAATCGGTCAGCCCAGATGCCTGTTCCCACGCCCAGACCCCAGCTCGCCATCAGCCTCGACCTGCTGAACGCACTCAGCGAACACCAGGCCCCGCGCCTGTGCCTGGAAGTGCTTGGCCGACATTTCGACTTCGTTCCGCTGCCCCCGGAAATCGTAGACGCCGGCGATCCGCCACAGGCCGCACCGTTGCAGAACGTCTGCGGCTATATCGTCACGCGCCAGCCGTCAGGCGCGCCGCACAACGAAGCCTTGCACGCGACGCACCCGGAGCGGCCGGTGGAAGAGGAAAGCCGGCTCGACGACCCGGTATTGCGCGAGAACTTCCTCACCCGCGTCTTCGCCTGCGCCGCCTGGCAGGCCCTGTGTGCGCAAGGCCTCACTCGTGCCGGCCTGATCGCCTTCCACTCGCGCTACAAGTACCAGTTGATGGCGCACAACCCGCGCCAGTACCGTCTGCTCGGCCAGCGCCTGGCGACCCTCGGCAGCCAGCCGCTGGACAGCTTTGCCGCCCGCTACATCCGGGACTTCATGCAGGCGCTGGCGAGCTGCGCCAGCCGTGGTAGCCACAGCAACGTGCTGCAGCACCTGGCCGGCTACCTCAAGCGCGACCTGCCCGCCCTGGAGAAGTCGGAGCTGCAGCACCTGATCGACCAGTACCGCTGTGGCGTAGTCCCGTTGGCGGCACCGCTCAGCCTGCTGAAACAGCACTTTCGTCGATATCCCCATCCCTACCTCCAGGACCAGGCCTACCTGCAACGGCAGCCGGAAGGCCCGGGCCCACGCGCCACTCCCTGACACGACATCCGAGCCCATGCATCCCGATCACCCGCACCGCGAAACGGACGACGATTACCGCCAGGCCCTGGCCGACGGCTGGCTGCCCATCCGAGAGGTGGCGCGGCGCACCGGGGTCAACCCCGTCACCCTGCGCGCCTGGGAACGGCGCTACGGGCTGGTGGCGCCGCAGCGTACGCCCAAGGGGCATCGCCTCTACTCGGAGGCGCAGATCACGCGTATCCAGGCCATCCTCACCTGGCTGGGCCGGGGCGTGGCGGTGAGCAAGGTCCGCGCCCTGCTGGACAACCCCGCCCCGGCCTCCGTCGCGCCGGACGCCTCCCCCTGGGACGATCTGCTGCAACACTGCATCGACGCCATCGGCCGGATCAGCGAGCGCCAGCTCGACGAACTGTTCAACGGCGCACTGGCGATCTACCCCGCGCATACCCTCTGCGAACACCTGATGCTGCCCTTGCTGGAGCAACTGGAACGACGCTGGCAGGGCCAGTTCGGCGCGCAACTGGAGCGGGTATTCTTCCACGGTTGGCTGCGCAGCAAGTTCGGTACCCGCCTCTACCATCACAACCGCCAGCAGCGCGGCGCGCCGCTACTGTTGATGAACCACTCCGAACTCCCGCTGGAACCGGGGCTCTGGCTCAGCGCCTGGCTGGCCAGCAGCGCCGGCTGCCCGCTGGAAGTCTTCGACTGGCCGCTGCCACCCGGTGAACTGGCCCTGGCGGTGGAACGCCTGAAGCCACGCGCGGTACTGCTGTACTCCAGCCAGACGCTCAATCTCGCCCAGTTGCCGCGCCTGCTGGCCGGTGTCGAGTGCCCCCGGTTGCTGGCCGGAGCCGCCGCGCGCATCCACCAGGAACAACTGGCCGAGGTCGCGGCGCCGCTGCACCTGGCGCAGGACCCGGTCGGCGCCCTGCAATGCCTGCGCGAACTCGGCCTGCTCAACGGGGAGCTGGCATGAGGCGACAGCTCGTCTGGCTGCGCACCGACCTGCGCCTGCGCGACAACAGCGCACTCGCCACCGCAGCCGAACGCGGGCCGGTCATCGCTGTATTCCTGCTCAGCCCCGGGCAATGGCGCATGCACGACGATGCCGCCTGCAAGGTGGACTTCTGGCTGCGCAACCTGCGTGAGCTACGCGCCGGGCTTGCCGAACTCAATATCCCGCTGCTGGTGCGCACGGCGGATCGCTGGAGCGATGTCCCCCGCGTGCTGGCCGAACTCTGCCGCAGGCATGGCATCGAGACGGTGCACGTCAACGAGGAATACGGCCTGCACGAAGCCCGCCGGGACGCCGCCGTGAAGCGCGAGCTGGCCAGCCAGGGCGTCGACCTGCGCAGCTACCTCGACCAACTGCTGTTCGCCCCCGGCACCCTGCTCACCAAGGGTGGCAGCTACTTCCGGGTCTACAGCCAGTTCCGCACGCTCTGCTACCAGCGGCTCAAGCTGGGTATCCCTGCCTTGCAGGCGGTGCCGGGCGCGCAAGCGCCGCTTGGTCTGGCCAGCGATCCGCTGCCCAAATGCCTCGAGGGCTTCGAAACACCGCCACCCCAGTTGCGCGAGCACTGGCCGGCGGGCGAAACCGAGGCCCACGACCGCCTGGACGCCTTCGCCGACGCACACCTGGGGGTCTATCACCAACGCCGCGACTTCCCCGCCAGCGCAGGCACCAGCCAACTCTCGCCCTACCTCGCCGCCGGAGTGCTCTCCCCGCGCCAGTGCCTGCACGCGGCACTGGCCAGCAACCACGGCAAGAGCAGCAGCGGCGCGCTCAGCTGGATCAACGAACTGCTCTGGCGCGAGTTCTACAAGCACATCCTGGTCGGTTTCCCGCGTGTAAGCCGTCACTGCCCTTTCCGCGAGGACACCGAAAGGCTGAACTGGCGCCACGACCGCAACGACCTGGAAGCCTGGCAGCAGGGCCGCACCGGCTTCCCGCTGATCGATGCGGCGATGCGCCAACTGCTCGCCACCGGCTGGATGCACAACCGCCTGCGCATGGTGGTGGCGATGTTCCTCACCAAGAACCTGCTGATCGACTGGCGCGAAGGCGAACGCTGGTTCATGCGCCACCTGATCGACGGCGACCTGGCGGCGAACAACGGCGGCTGGCAGTGGAGCGCGTCCACCGGCACCGACGCGGTGCCCTACTTCCGCATTTTCAATCCAATCGCTCAATCCGAGCGCTTCGACCCGGACGGTCGCTTCATCCGCCGCTGGCTGCCGGAACTGGCCGGGGTGGAAGGCCGCGCGGTGCACGATCCGTCACGGCTGGGGCTGTTCGGCGCGGCAGGTTATCCACAGCCGATGGTCGATCTTTCCGCCACGCGGGCGCGAGCGCTGGACGCCTTCAAAAGCCTCTGCGCGCAGCGCTGACGCTCCAGGGAAGCCGGCGCGCTCAGGCCTTTTCCTGTCGGGCCGCCACCGCCACCTCGATGAAGGCGCGCGCGGCGAAGGTCTGGTAGGCCCCCTTGCGTTGCATCGGCACCGCACCGCCGCGCGCCGCAGCCGCATCGGGTCCAGCTCGATGGCGGTAAGCTCCGGGTACCCCTTGACGATGGTCCACGAGAAATTCGACGACTGCATCATCAGCGCCATCAACTTCAAGCTGGACGTCAAGAAGGTCGAGGATCCGGAAGGCGGCTCCCGCGCGGTGATCTGCGTAATTGCATCGCACTTGACCACCCAATTGCATTGCCGCTGACCAGTCAATTGCATTCGTACTGACCACCGTTTGCATCCGACCTGACCTGTACACGCCGAAGAGGCGACCGGCAGAGAACGGCCAGAAGCAGCCATCACCCGATTTCACACCCATTTACACCCATTTCTAGGCTGGATGGCCTCAACTCAAATGGCCGTGTGCACTACAGCGCCACCGGCTGAGATCGGCCGATTCTGTTGAAAAAGTAGCTGCCACCCGATGCCGCCGGCAGAATCGCACACTCAGCTAGCGTGGGGGCAGGCAGCATGATGGGACAGTTACCGGGAGGGCAGGCGCGCCTGTTCTATTCGTTCAATCTGGAAGAGCACGTCCCGCCCCAACACCTCCTGCGCAGCATCGACCAGTGCCTGGATCTCAGTGACCTGCGCGCCCACCTGGCGGATTTCTACAGCCCCATCGGGCGCCCCTCGATCGATCCCGAATTGATGGTGCGCATGCTGGTCGTCGGCTACTGCTATGGCATCCGTTCCGAGCGGCGATTGTGCGAAGAGGTGCACCTAAACCTGGGCTATCGCTGGTTCTGCCGGCTGGGCCTGGAGGATGAGGTTCCCAATCACTCGACCTTCTCGAAGAATCGCCACGGCCGTTTCCGTGACAGCGATCTGTTCCGCTGGTTGTTCAATGAGGTGCTGCGGCGCTGCATGGCGGCCGGCCTGGTCAAGGGTGAAGGGTTCGCCGTCGACGCCAGCATCATCAAGGCGGATGCCAGCCGGCAACGTGGGGTGGCGGGAGATGAGGTCGACTGGCGCGATCCGGCGCTCAGCACTCGCGCCGTGCGCGAATACCTCGAAGCCCTCAATGAGGAGGCGCTGGCAGAAGCCCTTCCCAAGAAGATTTCGCTCACCGATCCGCAGGCCCGTTGGACCGCAGCGCCCGGTGGCCCGGCCTTCTTTGCCTACTCCACCAACTACCTGATCGACACCGCGCACGGCGTGATCCTGGATGTGGAAGCCACCCCGGCGCATCGGCCTGCCGAAGTCGAGTCGACCAGGACGATGGTGGATCGTGTCGAAGCGCAGTTCGACCTCACGCCGGAGCGCCTCATCGGCGATACCGCGTATGGCACGGCTCCGATGCTGGCCTGGATGGTCGAAGAGAAGAACATCGAGCCGCACGTGCCGGTGTGGGACAAGACCGAGCGCAAGGACGACAGCCTTTCCAGCAATGACTTTCACTGGCATCAGGAGGCCAATGAATACCGCTGCCCAGCCGGCAAACCGCTACGCAGTGAATGGCGGGCCTTCACTCAGCAAAGATCGCGGGTGACCAAGGCCAACACCATCATCTACCGCTCCAGCCAAGCCGACTGCACCACCTGCCCACTGAAAGCGAAGTGCTGTCCCAATACGCCGATCCGCAAGATCGTCCGCAGCATCCATGAAGCGGCTCGCGACGTGGCGCGACGCATCGCCAAGACACCGGAATATCTCGTCTCTCGCTGCGAACGAAAGAAGGTGGAGATGCTCTTCGCTCACCTCAAACGGATCATGAGACTCGACCGTCTACGACTGCGTGGCCTGACCGGTGCCACTGATGAATTCACCTTGGCGGCGACCGTGCAGAACCTGCGACGCATGGCCAAGCTCATGCCTCACGGGCCACCGCTCACGGGATAGGTCCGCCTGCTGCGAGCAGAAACCCTCGAATTAACCTTCAAACCTGAGCCGGGACGCTCAGTAAAACGCCGAAAGACAACTTGAAGTGGCTTGCAGCCACTTCGAAAGCAGGTGCACTTGGCTGAGTGGCTGCCGCAGAACTGCCTTTTTCAACAGAATCGGTCGATTGCAGTCGGTCGTGACTACGGTGTGACTGGTAAAGCCGCATGCAAGCGGTGGTCAGCACGAATGCAAATTCTTGGTCAGGAGGAGTGCAATCGGGTGGTCAAGTCAGTGCAATTACGCGGTGATCACCCTGGATGGCAAATACCTGCCGACCAAGCCGTTCTGATTTACCGCCGTCCCCCTGCAGGAGCGGACTCACCAGCAGCCCGAAGCCAGGCACCTCGCTCTTCGCGAATAAGGGCCGCGCCTACAGACAGCGGACACAAAAAAGCCGGACCCAGGGTCCGGCTTCTTCATCAACGGTCCGTTACAGAGGCTGCGTGAAATACAGGCTGTAGGACTCGATACCGTCGTTGGGCTGGCCAAGACCTGCGTTGGAGTAGTGCATCGCGCGTACGCCAACGGCCTGGCCGCCGTTGAACTTCAGGCCCGCGCCGAGGCGATCCTCGAAGGTCAGCGCGCCACCCAGGTCCTGGTCGCCCACTTCCGAGCCGGTGAAGGCGGCGATGCCGATGCCGGCCTCAAGGAAAGGTTTGACCGACTCACCGGAGAACTCGTACACGAATACCGGGGAGAACGACAGCGAATGGCGGCCACCGGCACGCTCGCCAGCCGACCAGTAGGTGTAGCCGGCATCCCAATAACCGCTCAGATGCCCTGTGGAACTCTCCCACCAGCTCTTGTCCCAGTCGAAGCCCAGGCCCAGCCGATAGGTCATGTCGCCCTGGCCGGTCGCACCGACGGCGCCGGTCAGGCTGGCAGCCTGCGCACTCACGATTTGCCCCAGGGAGAGAGCGGCCAAAGCGGCCAGCGAGAGTAGTTTCTTCATCGAAACATCCTTAATGAGAAAGCTGAATGAAAAATCCCCGCGAATAACCAGTTATTATAAGGCCACTTCTCGAACTTGGCCGACAGACCAAAGTCGATTCCAGGTAAATTTTCCTTCAGCCGGTGAATGCGCTGACCGGCTCGTCGCTTCCCCACAATACCGGCATGACCTGCTCCAGGGACTCCACTGGACCGCTCGTCCAGAACTCGGAGCGCATCGCCGGCCCCTCCGCCAACAGCTCGCGCACCCGCAACAGGCGCTCCAACTGACGCGCCACGGCGGCGCCGGTATCGATCAGCGAGATGTCGTCCGCAACCAGCTCACGCAGTAACGGACGAAGGAACGGGTAATGGGTGCAACCCAGGATCAGCGTGTCGCAGCCTTCGGCAAGCAACGGCTCGACGTAGTGCCTCAGCAGCTCGCGCGTCTGCGGCCCGCTCAAGTCGCCAGCCTCGATCCGCTCCACCAGCCCCGGACAGGGCTGGGTGATCACCCGCACATCGCCCGCGAAGCGATCGAGCAACGCGGCGAAACGTGCGCTCTTGAGCGTGCCGGTGGTCGCCAGGACGCCGACCACGCCGCTGCGGGTCGCCTCGGCGGCCGGCTTCACCGCCGGCTCCATCGCCACGATCGGCACCTGCGGGTACAGCTCGCGCAGGTCGGCGGCAGCGGCGGCGGTGGCGGTGTTGCAGGCCAGCACCAGCGCCTTGGCGCCACGGGCCAGTAGGAACTCGGCAATGGCGCGGCAACGTTCGCGGATGTAGTCGGGGGTCTTCTCGCCGTAGGGGACGTGTCCGCAGTCGGCGAGGTAGATCAGCGACTCGTTGGGCAGCCGGGCACGGATTTCGTGAAGGACGCTGAGCCCGCCGACGCCGGAGTCGAAGACACCGATGGGCGCGACGTCAACCATGCGCCACTCCGCACACGGCGCACTGCGGATCACGCTTGACGCGCAGTTCGCGGAAGCGCGTACCCAAGGCGTCGATCAGCAGCAAGCGTCCCACCAGCGGCTCGCCAAAGCCGGCCAGCAGCTTCAGCGCTTCAAGCGCCTGCAGGCTGCCCACCAGGCCCACCAGCGGGCCGACCACGCCGGCCTCGCTGCAGGTCAGTTCGGCTTCGCTACCGTGGCCGTAGAGGCAATGGTAGCAGGGGCTTTCCTCGCGGCGCGGATCGAACACCGAGAGCTGCCCTTCCAGGCGGATCGCCGCGCCGCTCACCAGCGGCTTCTTCGCGGCGACACAGGCGGCGTTCACCGCCTCGCGAGTGCCGAAGTTGTCGCAGCAGTCCAGCACCAGGTCCACCGCCGCCACGGCGGCGTCAAGGGAATCGGCGTCCAGCGCCTGGCGATGGGCGAGCAGTTTCACGTCCGGGTTCAACGCGGTCAGGCGAGCAATGGCTGAATCCACCTTACTCACGCCGACGCTGTCGGTGTCGTGGATGATCTGCCGCTGCAGATTGGTCAGGTCGACGCTGTCGAAGTCCGCCAGGTGCAACTCGCCGACGCCGGCGGCGGCCAGATACAGCGCCACCGGGGCGCCCAGGCCGCCGAGACCGACGATCAGCACGCGGCTGTCCTTCAGGCGCAGTTGGCCGTCGACGTCAATCTGCGACAGCAGGATCTGCCGGCTGTAACGCAGCAGTTCGTTATCGCTCAGCATGTCCAGCTCCCGAGACTGATACGTTGGTGGCCGCCGAGATCGCGGCGGCTTTCCACGTGTGCAAAGCCACGAGTCAGCAGCAGGTCGCGCACGGCGTCGGCCTGGTCGAAGCCATGTTCGAGCATCAGCCAGCCGCCGTTCTCCAGGTGCGCGGGCGCCTGCTCGACGATCAGGCGGATGTCGTCCAGGCCGTCAGCCCCGGAGACCAGCGCGCTCGACGGTTCGAAACGCACGTCGCCCTGCGCGAGGTGCGGGTCGGCGCTGGGAATGTAGGGCGGGTTGCTGACGATCAGCGAGAAGCGCTCGCCGGCCAGCTCGGAAAACCACTGACTGGCGCGGAAGGCGGCGTTTGCCAGATCCAGGCGCTCGCGGTTGCGCTCGGCCAGGGCCACGGCCTCGGCCACGCGGTCCACCCCCAGCACTTGCCAGCCCGGACGTTCGCAGGCCAGGGCCAGGGCGATGGCGCCGGTACCGGTGCCCAGGTCGAGCACGCGGGCCGGCGTGGCCGGCAGCAGGTCGAGGGCGGTTTCCACCAGCAGTTCAGTGTCCGGGCGCGGGATCAGGGTGTGCGGCGCAACTTCCAGGTCCAGGCTCCAGAAACCCTGGCGGCCGAGGATGTAGGCCACCGGCTCGCCGGCCTGACGACGGGCGAGGAAGCTGTCGAACAGGTCGCGAGCCTCGCGGCTGACCACACGCTCAGGCCAGGTACGCAGGAAACTGCGCGACTTGCCCAGCGCGGCGGCGAGCAGTAGCTCGGCGTCCAGACGCGCGCTGGGCGAGTCCGGCAGTTGCGCCTCGTTGAGCAGGGTCATGATGGTTGCCATCGTCGCTCTCTCAGTCGCCCGCTCTCTCAATCACCAAGCGCGGCCAACTGGTCGGCCTGGAACTCTTGCAGCAGGGGCTCGATCACCTGATCCACCGCGCCTTCCATCACTTCCCCCAGGGAGTAGAGGGTGAGGTTGATGCGGTGGTCGGTCACCCGGCCCTGGGGGAAATTGTAGGTGCGAATGCGCTCGGAGCGGTCGCCCGAACCGACCAGCAGCTTGCGCGTGCTGGCGATGGCCTGCTGGGCGGCGGCCTGCTGCTGGTCGTTGAGCTTGGCCGCAAGCCAGGCCATCGCCTTCGCGCGGTTCTTGTGCTGCGAGCGCTCTTCCTGGCATTCGACCACGATGCCCGAGGGAATGTGCGTGATGCGCACCGCCGAGTCGGTCTTGTTCACGTGCTGACCGCCAGCGCCGGAGGAGCGATAGGTATCCACGCGCAGGTCGGCCGGGTTGATCTCGATGGCCGCCTGCTCGTCCGGCTCGGGCAGCACCGCCACGGTGCAGGCCGAGGTGTGGATGCGCCCCTGGGATTCGGTTTCCGGCACGCGCTGCACGCGGTGGGCACCGGACTCGAACTTGAGCTTGGCGTAGACATTGTCGCCCTCGACCCGGGCGATCACCTCTTTATAACCGCCGTGCTCACCCTCGTTCTCGGACATGATTTCCACGCGCCAGCCCTGCCTCTCGGCATAACGCGAGTACATGCGGAACAGGTCGCCGGAGAAGATCGCCGCCTCGTCGCCGCCGGTGCCGGCGCGGATTTCCAGGAAGACGTTACGGCCGTCGTTGGGGTCCTTGGGCAGCAGCATGCGCTGCAGGCGGTCCTCCAGGTCGACCAGTGCGGTCTTCGCTTCCGCGACTTCCTCCTCGGCCATCTCGCGCAGGTCCGGGTCGCTGTCCTTGAGCAGCGCCTGGGCGCCCTCCAGGTCCGACTGCACCTTGCGGAACTCGCGGAAGGCAAGGAAGACCGGCTCCACTTCCGCGTATTCGCGGGAGTAGGCGCGGAACTTGGTCTGGTCGCTGATCACCTCGGCGTCCCCCAGAAGCGCGGTGAGCTCTTCGTAGCGGTCGCTGAGGATGTCCAGCTTTTTCAGGAGGGACGCTTTCATCGCTTGTCAGTGCCCTCCTCGAGGGCGAACAGTTCCTGCGCGACGGCCAGCGCATCGATGCGGCCCTCGGCGGAGAGTTTCTTCATCTGCACGCTGGGCGCATGCAGCAACTTGTTGGTCAGGCCACGGCTGAGCTGGGCGATCACTTCCATCGGGTCGGCGCCGTTGGCCAGCAGGCGCTGGGCCTTCTGGGTTTCCTCGTCGCGCAGGCGCTCGGCCTGCTGGCGGTAGGCGCGCAGCACGTCGACGGCGGCCAGTTCGCGCAGGCGCGCCATGAAATCGACGACGCCATCGCCCACCAACTCCTCAGCGGCCTGGGCGGCGCCCTGGCGGCTCTTGAGGTTCTCGGCGACCACCTCGTGGAGATCGTCGACGCTATAGAGGTAGACGTCTTCCAGCTCGCCGACTTCCGGCTCGATGTCGCGCGGTACGGCGATGTCGACCATGAACATCGGCTTGTGCCGGCGCTGCTTCAGCGCGCGCTCCACCGCACCCTTGCCGAGGATCGGCAACTGGCTGGCGGTGGAGCTGATGACGATGTCGCTGTTGACCAGTTCGTCGGGCATGTCCGCCAGCAGGATGGCGCGAGCGCCGAACTGCTCGGCCAGCTGGCTGGCGCGCTCCAGGGTACGGTTGGCGACCACGATGCGCTTCACGCCCTGCTCATGCAGGTGGCGCGCGACCAGGGTGATGGTCTCGCCGGCGCCGATCAGCAGTGCCTGGCTGCGGCTCAGGTCGCTGAAGATCTGCCGGGCCAGGCTCACCGCGGCGAAGGCCACGGACACCGGGTTCTCGCCAATGGCAGTGTCGGTACGCACGGTCTTGGCGGTGCTGAAGGTGGCCTGGAACAGGCGGCCGAGCATCGGGCCGATGGTGCCGGCTTCACGGGCCACGGCGTAGGCGGATTTCATCTGGCCGAGGATCTGCGGCTCGCCGAGCACCATCGAGTCCAGGCCGGCGGCGACGCGCATCATGTGGCGCACCGCTTCGTCGTCCTGGTGGACGTAGGCGCAAGCGCGCAGGTCGTCGATGCTCAGGTTGTGGTAATCGGCCAGCCAGGCCAGCACGTCGCCGGCATCCGGATGCTCGATCTCCAGGTAGAGCTCGCTGCGGTTGCAGGTGGAGAGGATGGCGGCTTCGCGGCTGGACGTCAGACGGCAGAGCAGTTGCAAGGCCTCGACCATCTGCTCGGGAGTAAAAGCCACGCGCTCGCGCACGGCCACGGACGCGGTCTTGTGGTTGATACCGAGGGCAATGAAGGCCATGCAGAGTCGCTGAGCTGATCGGAAAGCCCGCAATTGTCCTACGTCGCCCAGTGAAGGACAACCACCCGCGACGTAACGCACACTGCAAATCGTATACAAGGCCCGAAGCCACGCTTGCCCATTGGGATTGCCACATTCCTTATGTCATGATGGGTCCCATTTCGCAGGTTAGGTCACCGTCCTTCCTCTATGAACAAGTCTCTTGCGCTGCTGACTGCTCTGCTGCTGCTCGGCGGCTGCCAGTCCCTTTCCCATAAAACGCCGGATGGTTCTTCCGCCGAGAAGGACAAGGCCGTCGCCGCCCAGAAGGACCGGAAGTACGGCTCCTTCAGCGAAGAGACCCTGTACTCGCTGCTGGTGGCGGAGCTCGCCGGCCAGCGCAACCGCTTTGACATCGCCCTCTCCAACTACGTCGAGCAGGCCCGCGCCACCCAGGACCCAGGGGTCGCCGAGCGCGCCTTCCGCATCGCCGAATACCTGGGCGCCGACCAGGAAGCCCTGGATACCTCGCTGATCTGGGCCAAGGCCGCACCGGACAACCTCGACGCCCAGCGCGCCGCCGCCATCCAGCTGGCGCGCACCGGGCAGTACGACGAATCGATGGTGTACATGGAGAAAGTCCTCAACGGCCAGGGCGACACCCATTTCGACTTCCTCGCGCTGTCCGCCGCCGAGACCGACCCGGACACCCGCGCGGGTCTGCTGCAGAGCTTCGATCGCCTGTTGAAAAAGTACCCGGACAACGGCCAGTTGCTGTTCGGCAAGGCCCTGCTGCTGCAACAGGACGGCCGTCCGCAGGAGGCCCTGCACCTGCTGGAAGACAACGCCGCCAGCAAGCACGACGTCGCCCCGCTGCTGCTGCGCGCGCGCCTGCTGCAAAGCATGAAGCGCAGCGACGAAGCGCTACCGCTGCTCAAGAACGGCATCAAGGAACACCCGGACGACAAGCGCGTACACCTCGCCTACGCCCGCCTGCTGGTGGAACAGAACCGCCTGGACGAAGCCAAGGCCGAGTTCTCCGCGCTGGTCGAGCAGTTCCCCGATGACGACGACCTGCGCTTCTCCCTGGCGCTGGTCTGCCTGGAAGCCCAGGCCTGGGACGAGGCCAAGGTCTACCTGCAGGAACTGGTCGAGCGCGACAGCCATGTCGACGCCGCCCACTTCAACCTGGGCCGCCTGGCCGAGGAGCAGAAGAACCCGGAAACCGCCCTCAAGGAATACGCCCAGGTCGGCCCCGGCAACGACTTCCTTCCGGCGCAACTGCGCCAGAGCGAAATCCTGCTCGACCAGAAGCGCATCGACGAAGCCTCCCGCCGCCTCGCCGAAGCCCGCGATCGCCAGCCGGACTACGCCATCCAGCTGTACCTGATCGAGGCCGAGGGCCTGTCCAACCGCGACCAGGTCGACCGTGCCTGGAACGCCATCCAGCAAGGCCTCAAGCAGTTCCCGGACGACCTCAATCTGCTCTACACCCGCTCCATGCTCGCCGAGAAGCGCAATGACCTGTCACAGATGGAGCAGGACCTGCGCCTGATCATCCAGCGCGAGCCGGACAACGCAATGGCGCTCAACGCGCTGGGCTACACCCTGGCCGACCGCACCACCCGCTACAGCGAGGCCCACGACCTGATCCAGAAGGCCCACTCGCTGAACCCGGATGACCCGGCCATTCTCGACAGCCTGGGCTGGGTCAACTACCGCCTGGGCAACCTCAGCGAAGCGGAAACCTACCTGCGCAAGGCGCTGGAACGCTTCCCCGACCACGAAGTCGCCGCCCACCTGGGCGAAGTGCTCTGGGCCCAGGGCAAGCAGAGCGAAGCCCGCAAGGTGTGGGCCGCCGCCCTGCAAGCCCAGCCCGACAGCACCGTCCTGCGCGACACCATGAAGCGCCTGACCGGCTCTGGAACCCTCTGATCCATGCGTTTACGTCATCTGCTCGGGGCCGCCACCCTCGCCCTGCTCGCCGGCTGCTCCGGCCTCGGCACCCACGAGTCCCTGGAAGGCCAGGGCAATGCCACCGCCTGGAGCGCCCACAAGGCGCGCATCGCCACCCTCGACGGCTGGCAGATCGACGGCAAGGTGGGCATTCGCGCGCCCAAGGACTCCGGCAGCGGCACCCTGTTCTGGCTGCAGCGCCAGGACTACTACGACATCCGCCTGTCCGGTCCGCTGGGCCGTGGCGCGGCGCGCCTGACCGGGCGCGAGGGCGCGGTGACCCTGGAAGTCGCCGGCCAGGGCCGCTATGAGGCCGCCTCCCCCGAAGAGCTACTGGAGCAACAGATGGGCTGGCGCCTGCCGGTTTCCCATCTGCTCTGGTGGATTCGCGGCCTGCCCGCGCCGGACAGCAAGAGCCGCCTGACCCTGGACAGCGACAGCCACCTGGCCAGGCTCGAACAGGACGGCTGGGACGTGGAATACACCCGCTACAGCGAGCAGAACGGCTACTGGCTGCCCGAACGCCTGAAGCTGCATGGCCAGGATCTGGACGTCACCCTGGTGGTCAAGACCTGGCAGCCGCGCCAACTGGGCGCCAGCCAGGCGGGCCAGCAGTGACATGCGGGACCGCCTGACCCTGCCGGCGCCGGCCAAGCTCAACCTGTTCCTGCACATCAACGGCCGCCGCCCCGACGGCTACCACGAGCTGCAGACCCTCTTCCAGTTCCTCGACCACGGTGACGAACTGCACTTCGCCCTGCGCGAGGATGGCGAAATCCGCCTGAACACCGAGATCGAAGGCGTTCCCCACGACAGCAACCTGATCGTCAAGGCCGCCCGCCGGCTGCAGGAGCAATCGGGGTGCCGACTGGGCGCCGATATCTGGCTGGACAAGCGCCTGCCAATGGGCGGCGGCATCGGCGGCGGCAGCTCCGACGCCGCCACCACCCTGCTCGGCCTGAAGCACCTGTGGAATCTCGACTGGGACGAAGAGCGCCTCGCTGCCCTGGGCCTGACGCTCGGCGCCGACGTGCCGGTGTTCGTGCGAGGCCGCGCCGCGTTCGCCGAAGGGGTCGGCGAGAAGCTCACGCCGGTCACGCTGGAGGAGCCCTGGTTCCTCGTCGCCGTACCGCAAGTCTTTGTCTCCACAGCAGAAGTTTTCTCCGATCCCGAGTTGACACGGGATACTCCGCCCATTAAAGTTCGCAGCCTTCTCGGGGTGGACGGTCATAACGACTGCCAGCCGGTCGTCGAGAAGCGTTACCCGGATGTACGTAACGCACTGATCCAGCTAGGTAAATTTACCGAAGCGAGATTGACCGGCACCGGAGCTTGTGTATTTGGGAGCTTCCCAAATCAAGGCGATGCTGATAAAGTTCGCCGCCAACTTCCGGCCACTCTGCCGAGTTTTGTCGCCCAGGGGCGTAACATCTCGATGTTGCACCGCAAGCTGCAAAGCCTGGTCTGAGAAGAAGCAATGTAATCGGTTGTACGATACAGGGGCGTCGCCAAGCGGTAAGGCAGCAGGTTTTGATCCTGCCATGCGTTGGTTCGAATCCAGCCGCCCCTGCCATTAACCCACAGGGTTCAACGTACAGCGTCAACGAACACATTGCTCCGCAAGTTGTAAGCTACAGGGGCGTCGCCAAGCGGTAAGGCAGCAGGTTTTGATCCTGCCATGCGTTGGTTCGAATCCAGCCGCCCCTGCCATTTTCTTCTGGCTCAACCGGGCCTACCCTCAAGCCGACACAGGTACCGCAGCGTGTCCAAAATGATGGTTTTCACGGGGAACGCCAACCCCGATCTGGCACGCCGTGTCGTACGGCAGCTGCATATTCCCCTCGGTGACGTTTCTGTCGGTAAATTCTCCGACGGCGAAATCAGTGTCGAAATCAATGAAAATGTTCGTGGTAAGGACGTTTTCCTGATCCAGCCGACCTGCGCACCGACCAACGACAACCTGATGGAACTGGTGGTAATGGCCGATGCCTTCCGCCGCTCCTCGGCGACTCGTATCACGGCAGTCATCCCCTACTTCGGTTATGCCCGCCAGGATCGCCGTCCGCGCTCCGCCCGCGTGGCCATCAGCGCCAAGGTCGTTGCCGACATGCTGACCGTCGTAGGCGTCAACCGCGTTCTCACCGTTGACCTGCACGCCGACCAGATCCAGGGCTTCTTCGACATCCCCGTCGACAACATCTACGGCTCGCCCGTACTGGTCGACGACATCGAAGACCAGCGCTTCGAGAACCTGATGATCGTCTCCCCGGACATCGGTGGCGTGGTGCGTGCTCGCGCCGTCGCCAAGTCCCTGGGTGTGGACCTCGCCATCATCGACAAACGTCGTCCGAAGGCCAACCAGTCCGAAGTCATGCACATCATCGGTGATGTCGAAGGCCGTACCTGCGTACTGGTCGACGACATGGTCGATACCGCCGGCACCCTCGGCCACGCCGCCAAGGCTCTGAAAGAGCACGGCGCCGCCAAGGTCATCGCCTACTGCACCCACCCGGTGCTGTCCGGCCGTGCCATCGAGAACATCGAGAATTCCGTACTGGACGAGCTGGTGGTGACCAACACCATCCCGCTGTCCGCTGCTGCGCAAGCCTGTGGCCGCATCCGCCAGCTGGACATCGCTCCGGTTGTCGCTGAAGCCATGCGCCGCATCAGCAATGAAGAATCGATCAGCGCCATGTTCCGCTAAGGCGGGACAGCGCTGACGTAAAGCGCCCCGTCACGCCGATGGGGCATTAGCAAAATCGCCCGAACGCTGGTCGCAAGCGTCCGGGCGATCTTGTCATTTTGGAGAGTGTGAAATGGTTGATTTTGTACTGAATGCACAAGAGCGTTCCGACCTGGGGAAAGGTGCGAGCCGCCGCCTGCGTCGTAACGAAGGCCTGATCCCGGCTGTGGTTTACGGTGGCGAGAAAGCCCCGCAATCCCTGACCCTGGAACTGCGCGAAGTGTCCAAGCTGCTGGAAAACGAGGCTGCCTTCAGCCACGTGATCACCCTGAACGTCGGTTCCGCCAAGGAAACCGTACTGATCAAGGCCCTGCAGCGTCACCCGTCCAAAGGCTTCGTCATGCACGCTGACTTCCAGCGCGTCGTTGCCGACCACAAGCTGACCGCTCACGTTCCGCTGCACTTCCTGAACGAAGCGACCGCTGTTGGCGTCAAGACCGGTGGCGGCGAGATCTCCCACGTGATCGCCGAAGTCGAAGTTTCCTGCCTGCCGAAAGACCTGCCGGAATTCATCGAAGTCGACCTGGCCAAGGTAGAACTGGGCCAGATCGTTCACCTGTCCGACCTGAAACTGCCGAAAGGCGTAGAGCTGGTGCAACTGGCCCACGGTAACGACCTGGCCGTCGCCAACATCCACGCTTCCCGCGTAGTGAAAGAAGAAGGTGAAGGCGAAGCTGCTGCCGAGTAATCGCGCGCACCATTGCCTTTAAGGAAGGGGCCCCGTCGTGACTGCCGTACAACTGATCGTTGGCCTGGGAAATCCAGGCCCGGAATACGACCAGACCCGGCATAACGCAGGGGCCCTTTTCGTTGAGCGACTGGCGGACGTGCAACGCGCGAACCTGTCTCTCGACAAGAAGTACTTCGGCCTGGTCGGTAAATTCAGCCACAAGGGCCGCGACGTTCGTCTGCTCATCCCCACCACCTACATGAACCGCAGCGGCCAGGCCGTGGCGGCGCTCGCCGGATTCTTCCGCATTCCGGTCGAAGCCATCCTGGTGGCCCACGACGAACTCGACATGCCCCCCGGCGTCGCCAAGCTCAAGAAGGGCGGCGGACACGGCGGGCACAACGGACTGCGCGACATCATCGCCCAGCTCGGCAACCAGAACGGTTTCCATCGCCTGCGGCTTGGCATCGGCCATCCGGGGCACAGCAGCCTGGTCTCCGGCTTCGTCCTCGGCCGCGCCCCGCGCTCCGAGCAGGAACTGCTCGACACCAGCATCGACTCCGCCCTCGGCGTGCTGCCGGAAATGCTCGACGGGGACTGGACCCGCGCGATGCAGAAGCTGCACAGCCAGAAGGCCTGATCACACCTCTTTTCCGCCACCTGGCGCGAGGGACCTAGCATGGGATTCAACTGCGGCATCGTCGGCCTGCCCAACGTCGGCAAGTCCACCCTGTTCAACGCCCTGACCAAATCCGGCATCGCGGCGGAAAACTTCCCCTTCTGCACCATCGAGCCGAACAGCGGCATCGTGCCGATGCCCGACGCCCGCCTCGATGCGCTGGCCGAGATCGTCAAGCCGGAGCGCGTGCTGCCGACCACGATGGAATTCGTCGATATCGCCGGCCTGGTAGCGGGCGCCTCCAAGGGTGAAGGCCTGGGCAACAAGTTCCTCGCCAACATCCGCGAAACCGACGCTATTGCCCACGTCGTGCGCTGCTTCGAAGACGAGAACGTCATCCACGTTTCCAACAGCGTCGACCCCAAGCGCGATATCGAGATCATCGACCTCGAACTGATCTTCGCCGACCTCGACAGCTGCGAGAAGCAACTGCAGAAAGTCGCGCGCAACGCCAAAGGCGGCGACAAGGACGCTCTCGCACAGAAAACCCTGCTGGAAAAGCTCATCCCCCACTTCAGCGAAGGCAAGCCCGCCCGCTCGCTGATGAAGCACATGAGCGATGACGAGAAGCGCGCCGTGCGTGGCTTCCACCTGCTGACCAGCAAGCCGGTCATGTACATCGCCAACGTCGCCGAAGACGGCTTCGAAAACAACCCGCACCTGGACGTCGTGCGCGCCATCGCCGAAGAAGAAGGCGCCATGGTCGTACCGGTCTGCAACAAGATCGAAGCCGAGATCGCCGAACTGGACGACGGCGAAGAGAAGGACATGTTCCTCGAAGCCCTCGGCCTCGAAGAGCCCGGCCTGAACCGCGTGATTCGCGCCGGCTACGAACTGCTGCACCTGCAGACCTACTTCACCGCCGGGGTGAAGGAAGTCCGCGCCTGGACCGTCCGCGTCGGCGCCACCGCCCCGCAGGCCGCCGCCGTGATCCACACCGACTTCGAAAAAGGTTTCATCCGCGCTGAAGTCGTCGCCTACGACGACTTCATCCAGTTCAAGGGCGAACAGGGCGCGAAAGAAGCCGGCAAATGGCGCCTGGAAGGCAAGGACTACATCGTCAAGGACGGTGACGTAATGCACTTCCGCTTTAACGTCTAAGCCCCCGCCAGACCCGACAAAGCCCCGGCCACTCGCCGGGGCTTTTTCTTATGGCCGCCCTGCCCCGCCGCTCATCGTGCAAATCCCTTGCGACCGGCTAAACGATTGATAGATCAGAACAATATTCAAGAAAAGGGGTTGACACCCCCCTTCGATCTGCGGAAAATGCGCGCCACTCGGCTACATAGCTCAGTCGGTTAGAGCGCAGCATTCATAATGCTGATGTCCCAGGTTCAAGTCCCGGTGTAGCCACCATACAAAACAAAGGGTTAGCGAAAGCTAGCCCTTTTTTGTTTTGGCCGGCAGACTACAAACCGACTACATCCTGTCTACGCGCCGCAAACAAACCCCATGAATGTCATTCCGCAGGGGGGTTCTCAGAGCGGTCGGCCGTGTCTCTTTCCTGCCTCCCCTGTTCCTCAATCCAGCCTCAAAGGTCACCCAATGGAATCTCACGGGATGGCTCGTTGGCTCGCTCCTTCACACGCTGAACGAGAAAAGCATCGTCCTGGGCCTCGATCGTCGCGAGAACTACCAGCGGCTTGATGTCGTGCTCAATCTGTTCCCCGCTGGCAGCGTAGGCAGTTGCCAGGGCGTATTCACTTTGCAGGTTCATCCAGAACTGGGCGGACGTATCGAAGTAGCGTCCCAGGCGGATAGCCATGTCTGCCGTGATCCCGCGACGCTCACGGACGATATCGTTGACGGTCGGTGCCGAGACATTGAGGGCACGAGCCAGCGCAGCCGGAGTGATGTCCAGCTCCTGCAGGAACTCTTCGCGCAGAATTTCCCCTGGATGGATGGGGCGCATACCGTTGGTTGTCATGGTCCACCTCCCTCAGTGGTAATCCACTATCTCGACCTGCGTGGGGCCTGCATCCGTCCAGACGAAGCAGATGCGCCACTGGTCGTTGATCCTGATGCTGTGCTGGCCAGCTCGATTGCCCTGTAATGGCTCCAGGCGATTGCCCGGTGGAGAGCGCATGTCTCGAAGCTCAGTGGCAGCATGCAGCATCAGCAATTTGCGGGTTGCGACGTTGAGAATCGCACTCCACCGCTTGGAGGTTCCCGTCTCGAACAACGAGCGGGTCTCTTCGCATCTAAAGCTCAGGATCAATTTTAATCCTTAACGTTAAGCGTTAACGTGATCTGAGGATACCAGAGGACGAGCCGGGGTCAACTGGTAGCCCGACTGAGTGAGCGGAGAAAAACGCATTGCGGACTCCAGGTGCTCTGGCGACAGGTGCGCATAGCGCATGGTCATTGTGATCGACGAGTGCCCCAGAATTCGCTGCAAAGTCAGTATGTCCCCTCCTCCCATCATGTAGTGACTGGCGAAGGTGTGACGGAGGATGTGGGTTAGCTGGCCCGGTGTTTGGAATCCACAGCGCTCATAAGCACAGCGAAAGGCGGCCCTGCAGGACATAAACAGGCGGCCCGTTCCAGGCATACCCACCTTGAACATCAGTTGCTCCAGCTCTGCCGGGATCGGCACAGATCGGCTCTGACGGTTCTTGGTCCGGTGGTAGTGGACCTTTCCTCCATGCACTGCGCCACGGGCGATACTCTCGGCCTCATCCCAGCGAGCACCTGTAGCGAGGCACAGCAGTGCAACCGGGTAGGTGTGGTTGTTCGTGCTGGCCTTGCACTCCTCAAGCAACTGGGCGACCTGATCCAGGGTGAGGAAGGTCAGTTCGACCTGATCAGTCTTGATCTGCCGAACGTTGGCCAGTGGGTTCGCCTTGTGCCATGAGCCGAGGCGGATCAGCTCGGAGAAGATGGCCGACAGGTAACGCTGTTCGTGGTTGACCGTTTCCGGCTTCACTTCGGTCAGACGACGTTGCCGGTAGCGCGCCCACGCGAGCGAATCGAACTCGAAGGCCAGCGGATCTCCGAGGCGTTGGGCCAATGCTTCGCAACGAGCCAAGCGCTGCTTGCCGTCTTTCAGGGTGCAGCCGTGGAGGTCATACCAGACCTTTACCAGATCGGTGAGACGATCATCCAGCGGGCGGCCTGTCTCGCCTTTTACGGCAAAGAAATCCTGCTCGTAACGAATCGCGGCGGACTTGGTAGGAAATCCGTACTTCCTGACTCGACGACCGGAGCGACCATTCTCGTAGAAGTCAGCCGTCCAGGTCTTTCCCTCTTTGCGCGCCGTCATATCGCGTAGCCCCGCCTGATGTAGCGATCATTGATCAATCCAATGACGTGCTTTTCGAGGTCGCGAGTGCTGTAGCCCTTGGCCGTATAGTGGTCTTCGATCACGTGCCAGAAGGGAAGCGTTCTCCCGACCTCAAGCGCTTTTTTTGGCGGGATGCGCTCCCGTGCGATCAGGCTGGCGAATTGGCCCAGGAACATTTCGCAGTTCTTGCCGGAGAAGCCCTGGGCGGTCTTGTAGTAGCGGCGGTACTCGGTGCGCTCGATGAGCGGGTCAGCCTCCACCTGCACTTTGGTATCGAGGCTGATCAGCGACCAGAAGGCGTCGAAGATCCCTTCCCGGGAAATCAGCTTGTAGTTGTCGCAGGCGTACTGCCAGAGGCCCTGAAGGTGCGGGCAAAGGCCCTCATAGGTGCGGCAGCCGATCACCTCGCCAGAGGTCATCGTGGAGCCTTCGGAGAACTGCTGGACGATGGAGTGGTGGAAGCGGAACTCGATACGCCACACGGTTTCCAGTGGGTTGAAGGCGGGTTCGCCATCACCGAAGGGATCACCGTTGAGGGAGGCCCAGACGGATTCCCAATAGTCGAGTTTGTCGGTCGCTCTCGCCTGCAGCGTCTTGTTGTACAGGCACATCTGCAGGCCGTTGGCCGAGCCGAACATGAAGGTCTCACCACGCCCATACACCGAGGCGTTGCCGTCGAACTCGATGCGGTCGATACCGCTGATCTGGCGTACACGCCGGGACCGGCAGTGCATGCGATCCACGAAGTCTGCAGGCGGGGTCCAGCCCTGCACGTCGAGGGCGATATGGACGGCGCATTGGTTCACTTCACAGGCCGAGAGAACGCCAGCGGCCAGGTCATCGAGTACGCCCTGCAGGATCTTCGGATCGGCACCGTCCAGGGCGTGCGGGGAGACTTCGATCTTGAGGTGCGGGCCGATGTTCTCCAGCTTCACGTTATGGTTCTTGATCAGCAGGATCAGACCCATGTCGGCGTTCTGCAGGCGGTACTGGTAGCCCGAATCCCGGCCAATACGGCCTTTGGCCCATTTGTAGCCGGCGAAGTTGACGATATCTTCGGGCTCATCGAACAGCGCCATCACTTCCGGGCGGATCATGCCGTTGTACAACTGCCGCACGGTATCGACGCCACAGCGCAGCAGGCGCACACCCGACAGGTCGACAAATCTGCCGTTGCTCGGGTCCATGAAAATCCGTCCTTCGGACGACTCATAAAAGTCCCCGTTCTCCTTGAGGATCAGGCGGAGGGGGTGAATCGGCTTTTTCATGTTTATTACCCTTCAATGAGGTTTATTGAGGTGGGTGATCGCTAGTTATCCGACGTGTTACAGGGTCGTCGGCCGCGCCGCGCCGAGCGCCGTTTGCGGTTGGCCTCGTACCTCGGCTCAATCCGCAAAACGGCGCCGCCGCCGCGCTAGTTGCTGCGCCAGGGGCGCGCTGGGTACTCGCTGTCGGGGACGATGGTCAGTTGCGTCGCTGCGGGCTGCGCATCGGCCTGTAGTCGTTCGCTGGTGGGGGGTGGCAGCGGCGATGCGGCAACGGCTGATTGCTGCCCCGAGCGCGGATCGAGGCCGTTACGGTCGGGCAGCGTAGGATCGAAGTAGCCGTCCCTGGCGACGGTCAGGCAGAAGTCGAAGGCCGTCGCCACCTTGGTGCCCTGCTGCGTGTAGCACTGACAGGATTTACCGTCCTTCACGGTGTGTTGTGGTCGCCGGGCAACGAGGCGCGGGTCGCCGGTGGACAGGCAGTACAGCCGCGGGTGGGCAACGGGCTTGGTCAGTTCGTCGTACACCGGCGCCGAGGACGGCAAGTCCGGGACGCGAGGCTTGCGGCGTTCCAGGTACTGCGCGGGGGTGACAACCTTGGTCTCGCCATCGCCCGTGGGTTTGATCAGCGCGCCGACCGCCGAGGACACCTGATCGACCACGCCCTTGTCTGCGCCGTTCGGTGTCGTGGCGCCGGTCGCCGCGCTGGCCGGGGTGGCCGACTTGCTGCCTTCCGCGTAGCGCTCATAGGCGCGGTACACCATGAAGGCCGCGCCGATGATCACGGCCAGCGCCAGGATCATTTTCTTCGGCGGCTTGAAGGCGAAGTGGTGATTGGCCTTGGTGCTGGTGTAAACGCCGAAGTACTTCTTATCGAGCTTGAGCGTGGTCTTGTCGGCGTCCTTGAAGCTGGTCTTCTTCTCCACCGCTTCGATCACGGCTTCGGATTCGAAGCGCAGCAGTTGCTGACTCTTGAACACCCGCCAGTAGTGGATATGACCGTTGCACAGGCGGCGCAGATGCACGTCGATGTAGCGCGGGTCCTGGGTGACCAGATGCACTTCGTGGCCCTGATGGCGCATGATCTCGAAGCGGCTGATATGCTCCGGCGGTTTCTGCCGGGGGTCGCGGACGCCGAACCAGCCCTGGGCCTCATCCACGACGATGATCGCATCGGGTGGTAGTTCGTACCATTTGTACGGGTCGTCGAACCCGAACCACGCCGCCTGCAACTGGTCGGTCTTGAGGTCGGCCACGTTGTGGTAGTAGACGACCCGGCCTTCCCTGTGGGCCTTCTGATCGACTTCGCGGATGGTGTTGAGGGTCTTGCCGTGGCCGGGTTTGCCGGTGCGAATGTAGAGCATGGCGCATCCCCCTTAGGCGTCGATGTAGTCGCGGCCCGGAGGATTCCAGACCCGCTTGCGTTGTCTGCCGGAGGCCTTATCCATGCCGGAGAGCACCATGCGGGTGACCACAGCGGCGAGGAACATGTTGATGCACACATCGAAGTTAGCGAGACCGAGTATCTGCTGAATGGCAAGGCCCACGGAGCCCATCTTCGACTGGACGTAACTGCGCACCATATCCAGCAGCAGGTTGGAGCCGACATAAGTGACAAAGCCGACTCCGAGCGCTCGCAGAACCATCTTCACCAGCGGGCCGACGATCATGATCAGCAGCTGTACCAAGAACAGGAATTGCATCATTCACCTCCAAAGGCGCGGCCCACGTAGAGCGCGCAGAAGACACTGGTGCCGATGAGGATCAGCACACCGAGATCGGACGCAGCGGCACACAACGGCTCATAGGTGAACGCGAAGGTCCGACCGCCGTTGGTTCGCAGAGAGAAGGTCTTGTTGGGCGGGCAACTGGCGGGCAGGAAGCGCGTGCCGCTGTTGAGGAAGGACGGGGCCTCGACTTCGAGGTCTTCGGCTAGCTGGAACTTGTCACCCTGGACGGCGGCCTCGATTTCGCCCTTGTGCTTCTCGAAGTCGCCTTGTTTCTCCACCTCGCAACGCAGCTTCTTCTGCTGCTGGACCATCGCGCAGTCGATGGCGTCGCCTGCGCACTGGAGCGGCGCGTCGCAGTCGTCGGTGCCGGAGGCTTTTCGCTCGGGCTCTTCCTCTTCTTCCTTGTCTTCCTCGCCGGGCTTGTCGCTGGCCTTGCAACCGGTGCCGGTACAGGTAGAGGACTCGCCGCCGGAGGTGCCATCGGCATTGGTCTTGCTGGTGCCGTTGGTGACGCTGGTGGTCGAGGAGCAGGCGTTGACGCCGCTGCAATTCGTCGTTGTGGTGGTGGTCGTCGTGCTGGTGGTGGAGGAACCGTCGCTGGCCGTCTGTTCGCTGACCTCGGTCTTGGTTTCGGTTTCCTTCTTGGACGGGCTGGGCTTGCCCTCTGTGCAGCCGAACTGACCGTTGACCTCGCCGCACTGCATGTTGCCCGGCTCCTTGAAGGCATCAGTGGCAAGGCAGCTGTAGTGGGTACGACCTTCGGCGTCAGTGACCTTGTTGGTGCACTCGTTGGACTTTTCGCGGGTGGGTAGCGTGGCGGGTGGAACGTTGGGCGTGGGGTCGGTATTCGGACACGCGACGCCGTTGCCCCTGTAGCGAAACACGCAGAAGCCGGAGTTCTGATCGTCACCTTCCATGAAGCGATAACAGCGGCTGGGGGCTTCGCCGGTCGAGGCATATTGGCAGGAGCCTTGGCAAAGACTTCCCGGCGGTTCGGTGCGGGTGTTCTGCAGAACAACGCCGCCTTCGCTCAGGGTGCCGATCTTGTGTTGATGCTCCACCATCTGGCCGATGGTGGGTTCGCACTTGTCCGGCTCGGGAGCTTTGCATTCGCCTGCGGTCGCGTCATACAGCTGGGGCGCGGTACAGCCGTTACCGTAGCGAACCAATTGTCCTGAATGATCAGCAGTCTTGCCGGTGGACTTGGTAAGGGTCTGGTAGTAGCAAGTACCCGAAGAGCCAGACACTGAAACCGACAGCATCGTATCTACGTACAAACTGTCGGAGCGGTTCCAGTAGTCCAGCATCAGCTGACACGCCCCGGCGGGAGACGGGGACTTGGTGATGTTGTAGCCGTAGTACTGCCAGTAATAGTCCTCGGCCTGAGCGGTGCTCATCGTCAGTGCCAGCAGAAACAGGACCAGGGCACGCATGCTCAGACCCGCCCGAAGAACACCACGGCGAATGCCAGGGTGGTGACGATGAGGACAAACCACTGCACGGACATGGCGGGCTCTCCAGAAGAAGAACCCCGCCGGAGCGGGGTTCGGTGCTTCGGCTTTCAGGCCGGGTGGGGTTACAGGGCGCGGCGCATGTACTTGAACGCCGCAGCGGCGACCAGCACGGCGAACACGGCCCAGCCGATGGTGTTGGTGTCTTCACCGGCGGTGGTCAGCGCGGCGGTCGCTTCGGTCGGGACAGCGCCGTAGGCGGTGGCGGCCAGGGTGGAGCCGACAGCGGCGATACCCACCACCGTTTGGCGAGCGCGACGGCCGTAGCCTGCGGCGCGGTTTTGCAGCTGGGTTTTGAGTTGCTTCATGGGTGTTACCTCGCTTACTTGAGCAGTCGTTTCAGGACCAGGAAGCCGAAGGCGATGCAGAACAGCGCGAGTACATCGCCGCGCAGTTCCGCCACCTGATCCCAGGTGAGTGCAGAGCCGAACTCGCTCTGCATTTCCTCGCGGGTGAAGACCGTCAGGGTGCCGGTGCAAATGGCGGAACCATCGGCACCGAGCGCCCAGTTGCCGTCGCAGGCGAGAAAATTCATAGGAAGCGCGCCACGCCATCGACCCAGCCCCACAGGTAGCCGGTGGCGAGGCCCACGACGAAGAGGGAGAGGTACTTAGTCATGGCTGTGCTCCCGGATTAGCTCTTGGCCGAGTCGCCGGGTTTGTCGGCGGCGGTGGGTTTATCGGTGGTCGGCTGTTGAGTCGGGCGCTGGGCCTGCGGCTGAGCGGCGGGACGAGCGGTCGGAGTCGGTGCGCTAGCTTCTTTGCCCACGGCCAGTAGTTCGGTCAGCACTTGGGTATTGGTGGTGCGACCAAAGCGATCCTGGGTGGGGCGAACAACGCTGGCGAACTTGCAGAGCACCGGAGCGCCTTCGAAGACGATGGAATCCAACAGGGTCGGTTCGACGTTGTATTCGCTGATCTCGAAGCCCTTGGCGTTGCCGCGAGCGGTTTCCGGGATCGGGGAGATGGCCTGGACGCTGGCGAAGATCTCGCCGGACTTCGTGGAGGTGTAGGTATCGGTCTTGGTGACCCAGAGTTCGACTACGCCGCCAGTGGTTGCAAACATGTTCATCTGAAGCTCCTTTTGCCTTTTTCGGGCATGAGTTGGCCCGCTGCTGCAATTCGGCTTGTTTGCCGTTAATTCAGCGGGGATGGATAAGTGGTCATTTGCTGCCAGTCAGAACCGCTCTAAATAGAGGGTTTCAAGTAACTGACGGGATCTACTTCAACACAAAAACAAGCACAAAAACCGTCGATAGATATTTATCAAAATGGAACCTATCGCTCTGAAACAGCAAGGTTTTTCAAGGTTTAAGTGCCCCCTGACTGATAGGAGTTGTTAATCACACCAAGGGCTCTGCCCTTGTCATCCCGCTCTCGCCGCCGAGGGCTCAGGAGCGCGGGGCGGTGGAGCTGCCCCTCACTCCCGAGCGGAGGCTATTCAGGGCGGGGGACGGTCAAGGGTGCGCTTCGCCCGGCGCTCCGTTTGTCCGAACGATAGAGCGTGTTCGGACAAGCCGGTGCGGCGGCCCTGGACCTGATTGGCCCAGGTGGGGATGGTGTGGCGAGCGTGATAGCGGCCCACCAGCAGGGCGAAGACGATGAGAACGGACCAGAAGATCAGGTGCGGGATCGGGTTAGTGATCATGGCTCAGCCCTCCCACTCGAACGATTCGTGGATAGGTACGAAGGGCGTGGGTCTGCCGCTGTCGTAGACAACGTGCCAGTACTTCGGCGGACGGCGCGCGGGCATGTGTTTGTCGCAGGTAAAACCCCGTTCCACCCGGTAGGTCGAGTGGATCGAGCGCCACACTCCAGCGACCTTCGCCATCACGATAACTACGGTGAAGACGCGCGTAGGGCGGCATTCGGTGCATCGTGTGGATCGGCAGGGACTGGATTTCGCCAGTTCGCGACGGGACCAGCAGACAGAGCAGTCGCAGTCCAACGGATGCGGTCGGTGCAGGTACTTGCTCGGCAGCATCGGCGGGCACCTCCCCTTCGAAGCTCTGTTGAAGGCGGAAGACCAGTTCGGCGTTCAGGGAGCGAAGAGAAGCTTCGGCAGCTTGCTCAACCTGAGAGCGCAGAGCCGGAGGCATGCGCAGCTTGAACTGAGAGAAGGACCGGGCGTCATTCATCGTCGTAATCCCCCTGGCAGAAGATCGACTTCCCCCGGTCGAGGTCGCGGCGGATTTTGTGAAGGTTGATGACGCGGCGGCGGCCGATCTTGGCGGTCGGCACGGTCTTGGTTTCGACCCAACCGCGCACCACGTCTTCGGTGATCTCTTCCAGGCCCAGCATCTGAGCGAATACCGCCTGTGAGCAAAACGGCGCGGAGCGGAAATCCGTAACCTTTTCGACAGCTCCCGTGACCGTGAACCCCACAATTCCAGACTCTTCCATGAAATGCTCCTATAATCGCGCTTGAGTAAACGACGATTTAAATGTACCGGTTACATGTGCAATGGGTACATCTGAAAACCAATCAGTGCACTAGGGAAATTTCCGGTAGATCTGTATGAGTGAGGGAATTACAGAGAGGGGCCTTCAGTTACTGGAAATGGCCAGTATTAAGGCATTAGCTGACGCCGGAGAGACGGACTATGTTCGTTGGCAGAATATAAAGCGCGGAAGGTCCAGGTTAGGTGCCGACGAAATTGAGATATTGGGCAGGGTCTATCCACATTATCGTTGGTGGTTGATGACCGGCGAGGTACGCCTGGATATGCACCAAACCAGCCCAGCCTACGATTTAGCCAATGCAAGCTTGCACGAACCCAGCGCGGGATAGAGCTGACAAGGAAGGCAGCACTGCGCTGGTTTAGCCGATAGGACATACCATGAGATGGACTCGGTACGAAATAGAGCGCTCCAACTGATCCGAACGCTTGGTCCTAAGCATCTCAGTGAGCTCGGCGGAAAGAACTACGACCGCTGGAGAAATATCAGCAGTGGGAAGATCCGGATTAGTACTGAGGAGGTCGGCATCTTGGCCGACGCATATCCTCATTACGCGCTTTGGCTAATCTCGGGACGGACTGAGCCAGAGCATGGCCATCGCAGCCCTGAATATGACGAAGCTGATCGAAACTTGGCCGGACACGACGCGGGATAGAGATTACTCAGACGGTAGCTAGGCGCTGGTTCGCCCGAGAGAAATCCGCCAGGAAGGAATGAAGCAAAAGCACAGGCAAGCCTGCTACAGCTAGTAAGTCGGTGAAGCGCATGACCAGGGAATAGGTACCGCTCTCCGCATTTCAGTTTTTTCCGATTGACGCTGGATGCCGCGAGCATATGGTCTGGCTAAGCCCCTATTTGCCGGACTCAATCAACTCTCCGCTACAAGGACATGAATCAGATGAAAACCATACTGACCAGCCTGCCATCCTGAGCTGTGCCACCCTCGCATCCGCCGAAGAGAAAACCGCCCTCACCGAAGCCGCCGAGGCGATGAAACCCATTATCGAAGTCCCCGCGAACTACGTTCAGAAAAGCATCATGCAAAGCCTTGCCAACGGGAAAGGCCCGATGGCAGAAGGCTCCAGGAAAAACCTAGAAATGCAGGCTCAACGGAAGAAGGAAGCTAACCGAGGTGTGCGCAGGTCTATGAAGGAATGTATCAAACCAGGGAATGTCATCGATGATGATGTTAAAGAATGCACTGAAGGTTTACGCGAGAAAACATGGCAGCGCAGGCTTATTCATCTTCGGAAGACTGGACAAATGCCTCATACCACCTACTTGCACGAAATATCGCGAACGTTGCGCTAAACACAAGAACAATAGAGTACATAAAAATCAGGTACCCAAAAAACCAAAAAACCCTGTTCCCGCAATGCACTATCTGATAGTACAAACTTGGAAGACCTGGAATAGTAAATTGCAATGACTTGAAGGTCAGAGCCACAAGCAAGGCAAGTGCTTGCATAACTATAAAATGCACGAAGGCCGAAACCAGCGACATAAATGGAGAAACTTTTGCCGAGCTTTTCTTAGCTATAAATCGACTAAACCCAGAGTCCATCCCTAGAAACACTGCAAACCCGGCCAAAGTAAATCCCAAGATGGTAGGAATTGAAGATATAACAGTATCCCACCACCCCAAGCCGGACCAAGCCCCGTAGTTCAATACCGTCAAGGCAAAAGCTAGCCAAAAGTAGAAGGAAGAAAATAGCGCGCGGAATCCGCCATATCCTTCCCAGTACTTACCCCAGACCTTTCTAACGCCTTCGTAGTCTTTTCTTACCGAAAAGAAAATCATATTTACCTCAATATCTCTCTATTCACCTCATCAACCTTCTCATAAAACGCATCAAACTCAGACATTAAGTTTGGGTTGTATTTCGCAGTCACATGCAACGGAGTGTCCTTGGTTGAAAGAAACTGTTTAACATTATCCTCATCCTTGCCCTCAACCATAACATACCCATTCTCTTCTGCCACCCCCGCCAGGGCCCTAACATCTTCATCGATTATCAAACCAACGTTGTTTGCCTCCAAAAACTCCATTCGTTGAGTTTTCGCATTCATCTTATTTAGCCGCTCCAGGATATCTTCCTCGAGGTCCTCATGATCATCTGGATTTGGCCGATCAATCTCAAGCTTAAGCTTTGAAATTCTTTTCAAAGAAAGCATTACTTCAAGGCTATTGGGGTCAGGCTGTACAGTTATGCTCAGCTGACCAAACTCAGCAAACTCAGGCCGTGAAAAGATCTTCAAGAAGAAGTTCTTTACCAGATTGGGCGAAAGACTGTGCTTCGGCTTTCCACTAATGAAATAGAAACGATGCCCTTTCGGATAAAAAATATACTGAAATCGTTTGAAGTGCGGCTTCAAGTGCTCGGGTATCACTAACTCAGCCACATCTTCATTAGTAGCCTCATCCATATCCCTAAGATTAAACCAAGCCTCTGCCGCATCTAATTTCAAAAATTTATACAACTCCCCTCGAACACCATCCATCGGGTTATCTTTATTGAGATATCGACAAGAACCCAAAAGCAGAGCCTCATCTCCTCGAATCTTTGCATCAAATTTCCCATTAGCCATAAGTCGCAGCATCTCAACATACTTCAACGGAGTATGTGGCTGGAGAACAACATTTAATGCACTGATATGAATAGCGGAGGTGCGAACTCTAGGCATAGAACATCCCCATAAAAAAAGTTAAAGAAACCAATATCTTCAAACGTGAGGCCAAAGCGACTCAACATACGCCAACTCCGCATCGATCAAAGGCGCACCAATTGATGCCGCTGACACAAAAAGCTTAGAGTTCCTGACATCCAAGACCCCAAATTTTATATCAGGATATTCGGCCAGCGTAATCCCCATCAAGGATCCAACAATATCAACCCTCAACTTACTTAGCGGATCCGCCTTAAGATATAGTTTTATCACATGAGGTTCACCGTTAATAAGAAGCCCCAGCTCAGGGTTAACAGAGACAGAAAAATCGTTATAATTATAAAAATTGCGCGGCGGATCAAACCACTCTAACTCTTTTCTTCCCCACCATTTCCTATAGCCCTCGACCACCTCGGAATAGTTTTCAACTTTATGAGGAGGCAATGCAGCCAATATATCCTGAAGTGAATCCTTACCTTCCCCCTCCGAATGAATCTCGACGATCCCATCCCTAAATCTTTTATAATAGTCTGTAGCCGGCTGATAGGCGTCTCTATTTTTAATCTCCCGCACCTTAGTCGCTTTGGGTGTTCCCGCCTTAGAAACCAAATCAACCAAATCTGTCAAGGATAGAACAGGCATATTAAATATTCTCCTATCGTGCGCTGACAAAAAACGACACCATCCCCAATCACGCTATATTTCTAACACCCCGACAAACAGGAAAATTAGTACACCCCCAAAACTCAGAACCTATATTTGAGCCGCGTTTAGCTTTCCTAATAACCATGTGCTCATTACACACAGGGCAACGGGGTGCTGAGGACAGATCAGTTGCTTTGTCGGTATTCCTGCTCTCTGGAGCAGCAGGTGTGGCTGTCGATCGGTTAGAAATCCAACGTTTAAGCAGCGCCCCATCAACCAACTGGATATTGCGCCCTTCCGCAAACGCCTTAGCTTCTGCGGTGTATCTGCCCGAACTGACAACAAAACCTCCCGCAGCCCCTTCCGCAGCCATAACACCAAAAAACTCGCGGATCACCGTGACGCCAACATTAATGGCTTTCCACTGTTTGCACTGAACCAGATACTTGTCTGTTCCCAGGTGCAATACGAGGTCAACGCCGCCATCCGGCCCGTTGCCGCCCTTTTCGATAACGGTGAAGCCCTTGCGGCGGAAGGTCTCGCCCACCAGCTGCTCAAACTCGCGCCAGCTGATGCCATCAATGGTTTGCCCAGACTCTCTCGCATTCGCCACGTTTGCGCGCAACCGCTTACGTTCAGCCCTGGCAAGCACAGCGCCGATGGCGCCGATTACGAATACCGCAGGCAGCACAAACTGGCCGAAAAAGGCAAAGGTGCGGATAAGCTGACCAACAACAGACTGCCCCATCTGATGCAGATCCTTGGGAACTTCGGGTTGGCTGTTGGCGATAGGGTGAAGAACGAGCCAACTGCCCAGGGCAATGAGCAGGCTTACCCACCAGGGCAAGCGGCTGGCAATCTCTATGAGGTCCTCGATGAGCGAGGTTCTGCGGCGACGAGCCATCCCTGTCTCCCAAATACGCATCCATTCATGGCCAGAGGCCATACAGGGAAGCTAGCGCGAGACGCTAGTACCAGTAAAGACTCTAGGGTGACTACATAAGGCCAATTGTCAGAAACAGCCTGTTGAAGTGAGGTTTTGTCGCCTTTGAAAGGCCCGGTTTACAAGGCTTCGGGGTAGCGCGGGGTAGCTCTCATGCGATTCATAATGCTGATGTCCCAGGTTCAAGTCCCGGTGTAGCCACCATACAAAACAAAGGGTTAGCGAAAGCTAACCCTTTGTGCTTTCTGGGTAGTGACTACGAAGTGACTACGGCTTGCCTACCAAGCCAAAACCTTCAAGCAATGGCAGGAAGCCATGCGAAAACTAGCCAAATTTCTCTTCTGGCCAAGCCTCCTGATTGCGGGCATAGCATGGCTGTTCATGCTTGCTGGCGGGTTGGAATGCTATTTCTCTCCGCCCTCGCCTCCAGCCGCTTACAGTGGTTCTGCCCCCGCTTTTCTTCTCTGCATGGTGCCGATTGCATTTGTGACGTCTTGGGTATTGGTCCCAGCGATCGTCCTGGGCGGCTCGCCTTCTTCTGGCTGGATAAACCATCCCGAATGCATCTCATTTCCCTTGTCGTAATAGCTCCAGGGCTATTACTTCTTCGCCAAGTTCTCTGGTAGCCGCCCTTCGTTCAAAGACGCTCAGCTACTCCAAGGATCAATTAGCACCACTCCGTAACTCTCGAAGTGTCGGACGTTTCGCGTAGCAACCTGCGCCCCATGCAGTTTGGCGATTGCAGCAATCTGCCCATCCGCCATATCGGCAATCCTTCCCTTGGCCTCACTCTCTGCTGCCAGCTCAGCGTAATGCACCGCTGCATCCGCATCGAAGGGCAGGATCCTGCCGGCGAAGTCCTCTTCGAACATGGCAATGGCCAGATCCTGCAGAGCTTGCCTGCGTTTCCCCTTCGGCATCCTGGCAATGCCATAAAGGATCTCAGCCACGGTGATCGAGCTGATAAGTAAATCCTGAGCGGGTTGAGCATCAATCCAAGCAACCACAGCCGGATCTGGCTTGGCCCGCATCAGCTCCGACAGGACATTAGTGTCGAGCAGGATCATTCGTCGAAGTCCGCAGCCCGAGCCTTAGTCTTGCGAGCCGGCAGCTCGATATCAGCTCCACCGACAGATGCGAAGCGAGCATGAATCCGACTTCCCAAGCCCCTCCTTTTCTCGTCCCGAGAGAGCGCCTGAGCAAGGATCACACGGACCTCCTCTTCCATCGAGCGGCCATGGTTCGCAGCGACCACTCGGAGCTTGGCCTTGAGGTCTTCGTCTAGGTTTCTAATCGTGATGCTGGCCATGACATTCTCCAGTGCAATCAATGAAATCACTGACATCATACGGGAGATTTCCGGGTCGTGTGAGCGGTCAGAGATACATGACAGGCTCCGATGGCTGGGCGATACACAACATCGCCTTAGCCTCGCTATCTGCCCTTGCACTCCCCCAAGGTAAACGTGATCTCCTCTCTCTTCCTGGTAGCAAGGAGCACGCGATCGCCATCTAGAAACGCAACCCCTTGCCCCTGCTCTAGAGCACATGGCGCTTTATTGAACATCTCAAATGTGTAGAGGAACCACTTGGTCTTGTCCTCCATAAATGAAACGTAGGCCGAATGGCTCCCTGCCCACCACTGGTAGCCAACAGTGGCGAGGGTTCTACCCCGTTACCACGGACATTTTCGAGTAAGCTCACGCTGAGCTGAAGGAGTGTTCATGTCCAAGCGCAAGAGATACAGCACCCTTAAACAATCTTCTCACCAGATACTGATGGCTCGCGATCTGAACGAATGCCTTCGCCGCCCTATATTTGAGCTGTTCTCCGCCCTTGCCCCAGGGAAAGAGAAGCAATCGAGCATTGTCATTCCGATGAGATAAACGCCGGAACACTCCAGGCGTTCAGCCCAACAGCTGCAACACACCTTGTCCGATCACCCGCGTCGTCTCCCCACCGAAGTCCACACTCCCCTCCTCCCGAAGGAAGCCATCCACCGCCGCATCGAGTCGGTCGGCCAGCTCGGGGCGCTGCCAGTGGTGGCGCAGGAGCATGCCAACGCTGAGGATAGCGGCCAGCGGATTGGCGCGGCCGGTTCCAGCGATGTCAGGGGCGCTGCCGTGGACGGGCTCGGCGAGGGCGATACCGTGACCGAGGTTGAGTGACGGGGCCATGCCCAGGCCGCCGCCCCAGTGGCTGGCGAGGTCGGAGAGGATGTCGCCGAAGAGGTTGCTGGTGACGATGAGGTCAAAGGCTTCAGGACGCTCCACCAGTTGCAGGGCGGCGACGTCGACCAGGCGCTCGTCGAGTACGTCGCTCCAGCCGTCTTCTACCAGCCGGTCGCGGCAGGTATCGCGGAACAGGCCGCAGCTGAGCGGAAGGACATTGGCCTTGTGTACCAGGGTGATGCGACGGGCGCCGCGCAGGCGGGCGATGCGCGAGGTGTCGGCGGCCAGGCGGTCGCAGGCGGCGCGGGTAATGACTCGTTCGGCGATGGCCACGCCCTCGGATTCCCAGTGTTCGCGGCCGCTGTAGAGACCTTCGCTGTTCTCCCGCAGGATCAGCAGGTCAACGCCGGGATGGGGAGATACGTGCGGGCGAGAGCGCACCGGACGCAGATTGAGGCTGAGCGCCAGCTCCTGGCGCAGGGCGAGGATGGCGCTGCGGTAGCCTTCGACACGATGGCTGGGCGAGGAAACCGCACCGAACAGGCCGGCACCACAGGCGCGCAGGCGAGCCAGGGTGATGTCGGGCACCGAGACGCCGCGCCGTTCGAAGCATTCCCAGCCGGCTTCGGCCTCTTCCACCCGCAGATCGGGTATCAGCCGTTCCAGTACCTGGACCGCTACCGGCACCACTTCACGGCCGATGCCGTCGCCGGGAATCACGCACAACCGATGCATCGCTGACCTCCGCTCGCCGCCGGTCCCCTCCATGATCCGCCCACGCCCCTCACGGAAGGACGCCGGCGGACAGTCGGCTCACACTTGTCCGAGCGGGCGCAGGCGGTATTGCGGTGGCAGTTGGCCAAGGCCGCTGACGGTGACGTTGAGGTCCTTCCAGCGGCCGTCCTTGATGCCGTAGATGCAGCCGTGCACGGAGAGCGGCTGGCCACGATGCCAGGCGTTCTGCACGATGCTGGTGTGGCTGACGTTGGCGACCTGCTGAATGACGTTGAGCTCGCAGAGGCGGTCGACCTTTTCCTCTTCCTTTTCGAACTGGGCGAGGTGGTCGCGGTATTCGTAGGCGAGGTCGCGGATGGTCCGCAGCCAGCCATCGATCAGGCCAAGCTGGCCGTGCTGCAGGGCCGCGCGTACACCGCCGCAGCCGTAGTGACCGGTGACCAGGATGTGCTTCACCTTGAGTACGTCGACGGCGTACTGGATGACCGACAGGCAGTTGAGGTCGGTGTGCAGCACGACGTTGGCGACGTTGCGGTGGACGAACAGGTCGCCTGGCAACATGCCGACGATCTCGTTGGCGGGGACGCGGGCATCGGAGCAACCGATCCACAGGTATTCCGGGGCCTGTTGCCGCGCCAGTTTGGCGAAGAACTCCGGGTCTTCCCGCGTGATCGCTTCCGCCCAGCGTTCGTTGTTGTCGAACAGCTCCTGCAGATCATTCATGTTCGCTTCCTCATCGTTGGCTGCCGCACCTTACGCAGCGCACGCGCGCCTGACAAGCTGCTTTCAGCGCGCCGCATTCAGACGCCACCAGCGCGGCGGGCGGAGAGTTTCCTGCCGCGCCAGTTGGTGCCAGGCGTCGTGCCAGGCTTGGGCCTCGGCGGCCAGGCGTGGCCAGTCCAGCGTGCGCCTGTCCAGTGCGGCCAGCAACTCGGTTTCCAGCCAGCCGTGGCTGGCGCGCAAGGCATCGGCGAAGCCGGGGTCGGCCAGGGCGCGCTGGTGCACGGCCTCGAAGCGCCACCAGAGGGATTCTTCCACGGCCGCGCCCTCGCGGCTGAGCAGGCCTTCGCCGGCGTCCGCCTCGAAGCCCAGGGGTTGGAACATCGACAGGCACGGCGCCGAAGTGCCGGTGGCGGCCATCCGCGGCGAACCGCCGTCGAGCCGGGCGATCAGGCTGGCAGTGGTCTGCGAGGGACGCCAGAAACTGCCAGCGTGCAGGCAGACCTGGCGATTGTCGTGACGGGAGAAACGATGTCCCCGGTGGCCGTGGCTGCGCAGAGCGACCACCAGCGCCAGCCAATCGATCTTCGCCGGGCAATGGGCGAGAAATTCCTGGTTGAGCTGCCGCCGTTGCCGCGCCCCGGCAACCCAGGGCAGCACGCGGCCATCGAAGGCGCGGCCGAAGTGGAAGTCGCCACGGCCATTCCAGCAGCCCAGCCGGCGCGCGTGGTCTTCCAGGTTGGGGCTGGCGAGGTCGTAGTCGTGGCCGAGAGTCAGGGCATTGGAGATCGCCCAACGCTCGACCTGCTTCGCCGCCCACAGCCGGCCGGCGGTCTCCAGTACCCAGGCTTCGTCGCGGTCGGCGATGAGGTAGCTGTTGTCGTAGCGCATACGCTTGTTGCGGTAGCCGGCCGGACCGCCCTGGCCGTGGCGCTCCAGCAGTTCAGTGATGACGGCCAGCGCCTCGCGCGCCGTCGCCGCGCGCTCGAGAGCCAGGCGCAACAGGTCCATGCCCAGCAGCGCCTCGCCATCGCGCCGGGTCAGGCGGGTGAACACGGCTTCGTTGCCGATGGCCACGCCGCACTCGTTGACGCCCATCTCGGCGCCCCACAGCCAGGTCGGCTGGCTGAGGATGACGGCATGGCGCTGGGCGGTCTGAGGGATTTCCAGGTAGGTGGTGCGCACCGTCGCCGCCCGGTCGCCGTGCACGGCCGGCAGGCGAATCAGGCATTGCGGTTCGGCGGGCTCGCGGTCGCTGTTCTTGGCGAACCAGGTGGCCCCGCCGCTACGCAATACCAAGGTGTCGCACATACGCCTCTCCCTCGTCTGCGGCGCCAAGCACTTCGCTCGCCGCCCGTTCCCCGGCCTCGACGGCCCCGTCGAAGTAACCCATCCAGCGCGTAGCCGTTTCGGTGCCGGCGAAATGCAGACGGCCATAGGGCTCGCGCAGCCGCGCGGCGCCGCTGGTCCAGAGCCCCGGCGGGAACAGCGCGGCATAGCAGCCGCGGGCGAAGGGTTCCTCGGCCCAGGACTTGTCCACGTAATCGATTGGCTTGAGCGCCTCCTCGCCGAAGTAGCGGGCGAAGCAGTCGAGCACCTGGCCACGCCGGTCGCCCGCCGGCCGCGCGTTCCACTGCCGTGCTTCGTCACCTTCGATGAAGCCGAGCAGTACGCCGCGCGGGGAGTCGGGGATGCTGTTGTCGAAGGTCAGCCGTACCGGGCCGACTTCGCTGGTGGCCTGGCCGGAGAAACCCCGGTCGCGCCAGAACGGCATGTCGTACAGCGCCATGCACTTGATTACCGCGCCTTGCGGCAGGCGCTGCAGGAGCTGGTCGCGCCAGCTGGGCAGCAGTGGTTCCTGGGTGATGCGCAGCAATTGGGTCGGTGGGATGGCGAAGATCACCCGCGAGGCATGGTGCACGCCACGGTCGCTGACCAGTTCGACGCCGCTGTCGCTCTGTCGCACGGCGCGGATCGGCTCGCCGGTGTGCACCGCGTCGCCCAGGCGCTCGGCCAAGGTCTGGCAGATGCGCTGGGAGCCACCCTGGATGCGATCCTGCTGCGCGCCGCCTTCGACGCCGAGCAGGGTGTCGAGGTTGGTGCCACTGCGGATGTAGAAGAGGACGTGGAGGAACGACAGGTCATGGGGGCTGGCGGCGAACACCGCGCCGCTCATCAGTTCGAACACCTTGCGCCCGGTGGAGGTGCGCACGTTGCGCCGCAGCCATTCGGCGAAGGTCAGGCGGTCCCAATGCTCAGCCTTGGGGTGCAGGCTGGGGTCGTTCAGGGAGATTTCCCGCGCCATGCGGTCCAGGCGTACGTGGGCCTGCAGCACGTCCAGCAGTGCATGGGGAGCGAAGCGGGGAATGGTGCCGTGATAGGGCTTCAGCCGGCCACCGAACAGGGTGAGATTGTCGCCCTGGTTCCATTGCGGAAAGGTCGACAGGTTCAGCTCGGCGAGCAGGGAAAGGATGCGCTCCTGGGTGGGACCGACCCATTGGCCGCCCACCTCGACCACTTCGCCGCTGGCGAAGCGATGGTTGAGGGTTCGTCCTCCGACGCGCTTGTTGGCCTCCAGCACCTTTACCCGCCGTCCGGCCGATGCCAGACGCCAGGCGGCGGTCAGCCCCGAAATCCCGGCGCCCACCACGATCACATCGCTGCGATTCATGTTTGCGACCTTATGTTCTTGTTGTTATTGGGCTTAAGGGTAAGCCAGGAGTTGGTTTCAGAAAAACCCGGTCAGCGGGAAATTTCCTGGTTTTTGTGGGGGAGTCGTGGCGGCGGGTGGGATGGTGCTTGCGGGAGGCTCATCCGTGGTTCAGGGCGCGGGGAGATTCGCGGACGGAGTCCGCGCCTTCACGGCGTTTCTGGGTGGCGTGCCAAGGCAGCCTCTCACCCCCTCTCCCTCCGGATGAGGGGCTCTCGCAGGAGCGGATCTTATCCGAGATGTTTTCCGAACATCGGTACGCAGATTCAGGATTTCGCGGACAAGGCCCGATCCTGCGGAAGCGGGAGCCTGCCACCGAACCCCTCGGCCGAATCAATCGACCAGGGTGCAGGCCATCACCAGTGCATCTTCGCGACCGCCGACCGCCGGGTAGTAACCACGGCGGCGGCCGATCTCGTTGAAGCCGTAGCGTTCGTAGAGTCGGTAGGCCGGCTGGTTGGACTCGCGCACTTCGAGGAAGCATTCCACCGCATTGAGCTCATGGGCCCGCTTCATCAGATGCTCCAGCAGGCGCAGGCCCAGACCGCGCCCCTGGCTTTCCGGCTTGACGGTGATGTTGAGCAGGTGCGCCTCGTCGAGGATCAGCTGGATCACGCCGTGACCGACCTGCTGGGTGCCTTCGAACATTACCCAGCATTCGTAGCTCTTCAGGCCATCGGCGAAGATGCCGCGCGTCCAGGGGTGGCTGAAGGCGGCGTATTCGATCTTGAGAACGGCATCGAGGTCCGCCTCGGTCATCGGGCGGAAGGAAACGGCATCGCTCATGCGGTGATCTGACTCATCCAGCGTTGCCGAACACGGCGCATGGCGCGCCAGAGGTCGGCTTTCAAAGAGGGTTCTTCGGCCAGGCGCTCAAGGCCCGGCAAGGCCCAGGCGACGCCCAGGCCTTCGACTTGCAGCTCGCGCAGCAGGGACTCCTCGTCCGCCTCGCCGGCGTAGCGCACGGCGGGCATGCCGACCAGCCACAGGCAGCGACAGGGTGCGCCGTCTTCCAGGCGGGCGGCGACGAAGCCCTGGACGAACTCACGGGCGGCCTGCGGGCCCTGGTCCATGTTGCCGCCGGCGAGCAGCGGCCAGCGCACCGGTTCGCCCAGCAGTTGCGGGCTTTCCGGTAGGCCGGCGGCACGCAGCAGATCCTTGAGCAGCAGATAGGCCGGGTCACGACTGGCCAGGGGCTCGCCGGTGGGCAACTCCACCAGCAGGACGCACTCGCCGGCACGCAGCAGTTGCAGGGCGAAACGCGGCGGTGGCGCGACCGGGACGCGGGCCACGGGCTCGGCTTCCGGCTCGGCCTGTTCTTCGGACTTCACAGGGACCGCTGGCTTGGCCGGCGCGCCCGCCTTGGGCAACAGGCGGGCGGCGATCGATCCGGGTTCGCCCATCGGCACGACAGCCGGAGCCGCAACCGGAGCGGCGTCGCGCCCGACGTCGGCGACGGGCGCCAGCGGCGCTTTCTCAACGACGATGGGCTCGGGCGTTTCCAGCAGTTCGGGGCGCGACGGGGCGGCGAACGGCAACGCCACGCGCGGCAGCCAGGTGGCGACCTGCATGGCGCCGAGGTAGGCGCGGCGGCGGGCTTCTTCGATCAAGGGACGGTTACCTGTAAGTGGAGCCTGCACGGGCAGGCCGGCACATCGAGGCGGGATTGTCGCGTGAAACGCGTCGGGGGGAAAGGCCGGTCGGCGGTTACGGGGTACCGAAGATGTAGACGTTGCCGGTGAGCTTGACAGCGCCGGTGGCCTGGTAGGTGAGCAGGTTGGTCTGCTGCAGGCCGCTGGCGGCGACCTTGCCCTGGTTGGCGCCGCCCAGGGTGAACTGCAGGTTGGTGGCGCTGGCGTTGGTCAGGCCGATCTTCATGGCCTGGCGGTTGAACAGGGCGCCGTCGCCGTTGAAGCCGCTGGCGATGGTCACCATGTCCAGGCTCATGCCGTCGAAGCTGAAGGTGCCTTTGATGTTGTCCAGCACGACGAAGCCGGTGCTGTTCAGCGGCTGGATCGCCACGCGCGCGCCGCAGCCGCCGGGGCAGCGGTTGTCGCCGGCCACCGGGGCGAGGTTGAAGTTGACGCTCAGGCTGACGCCGGCCTGGCCGCTGACATCGGACATCTCGCTGTCGTCCAGGCCGCGCATTTCGGCCTGGGCGCCCGCGGCGGCGAGCAGCAGCAGGACACTCAGGAACCGGCGAGACAGGCTGTTCACGGCGATGCTCCTCATTAGCGCGGCAGGTTGACGGTACGCACGTTCAGGTAGTCGATCCGCATGCCCCGGATGGCCTGGGAACCGATGTCGGTACCGCTGATGTTCAGGTTGCCGATGCTGATATTGCTCTTCTGTACGTTCTGGTAGAAGGCCTCGTGGTTGGCCCAGGTGACGCCCGGGGCGTTGAGTATGAGGTCGCCGTTGCTGGCGACGGTAAGGGTCGCCGGCTGGTAGTTGGCATCGCCCAGGTTGAGGTCGAAGTAGACATTCTTGGCCACGGCGCGGTTACTGTCGGAGCAGGTTTCGCAGCCGCTGAGGATCAGCTTGTCGGCGTACATCTGCAGGCTCATGGACAGTTTCATGCCGGCCTTGTCACCCCACAGGTTGAGGTAGGAGCCATTGAGGGTGAAGTTCTCCAGGGCGATGCCGAAGTAGTCCTGGCGGGTAGTCGTGGCGCCGGCGCCGCCACTGCCGTAGGCAACGCTGGGCAGGGTGAAGCGGGTCTTGATGCCGATATCCAGCCCCTGGATACGGGTGCCGGCGGAGTTCTGCATGGCTCCGGCCACCAGTTGCACCGTGGAGACGTTCTTCTCGGTGCGGGTGACGGTGCCGCTGACACAGGTGGTGGCGCTACCGCCTTGCGCGCCACAGAGCTGGATGAACTTGTCGTAATCGCTGGCGCGCTGGCTGAGGGTGACGCCGTTGCGGCTGACGCTCCAGGCGGCGCTGAGGTTCTGTTGAGCGGCGGTGAGGCTTTCGGTGCTGCTGTTATAGGTGTCAACCGAGGCGTTGTAGTCCTTTACCGCGTTATTGGTGCTGCACGCGAGGATCGCTCCGCAATCGTACTTTGCGCCGATGGTGGTGGGCCGGTCCGCACAGAAGATCAGCCCGCACACCTGCGCCGGAGCCGCGTTGTAGCGGGTGCTCATGGTGCCGTAATTGGCCGTTTGCACGGCCTGAGCCGCTTCAACCTGGGCTTCTCGCTGGTTGACTACCACCATGTCGGCGTCGATGCCGCTCTTGAGGCTCACCATGTTGTTCGAATAGGTGGTCAGCAGCGTGTCGCGCTGGCTCTTCAGGGCGCTCAGTTCGGCACTGATCTTTGTCGTCGCCTGTGCCGGGTCGGTGCAGCCGGCGTCGCCATAGAGACAGCCCTGGTAGTAGGACCACAGGCCGAACTTGTGGGTATCGTTGATCGGGTCGGTCCAGGTCGGCGTCCGCAGTTGCAGCGCCTGCTGGCCGACGGGGATGTTGTCGCCGCTCTTGTACGCCACCGGGCCGAAGGTGAAGGGATGCATCGGCGTGCCCAGGTAAGCCTTGGTGTCCAGGGTTCCGCGCTGGCTGCCGGCGCCCTTGATGTAGGCACTGGTGATGTCGACCTGTACGTCCTGGTTGGCGCTGTTCTTCACCCCGGAGATCTTCGCCGTGGCGCTGGCCTGGTCGTAGCTGAAGCCATCGATGAAGAAGCCCAGGCCCGCGCCGCTGACCTCGCCCAGTTGATCGTCGTCCAGGGCCTGCATGGCCTGGACGGGCAGGCAGAGGAGCCAACCGAGCAGGCCGGCGATGAAGGTGCGGCGCACTCCCATGATCAGCACCCCGACGCCTGGGCGCCCATGCAGGTCGGCTGGCGGGGCAGACCGCGCAGGGCGTCATAGAGGTTGATCAGGATCGGGTAAACCGCATTGGCGCCGCTACCCACCTTGGGGAAGTTGGCGTAGGCACCGGACTGGGTATCCACGAATTTGCCGACGTTGGCCATGTCCTGCCAGGGCACATTCTGGTTCTGCAGGGAGAAGAAGATGCCTTGGGCGCCGGCGTTGATATCGGTAGCGCCGGGTTGACCAATGTAGATGCTCTTGTAGTTGGTCAGGTTGAAGCAGGCATCCAGACCGAGGGTCTTGCAACCGTTGGCGGTGGTCAGGAGTGGAATCAGGCCGGCCAGCAGGCTGTTCGGGTCGGTGGTGTTCATCGAGGTGCCCTTGGGGATACCGATCTGCTCCGCGCGGATGGTAGTCGCCTCCCCCGTGCCGGACTTGACCAGGCCGACCTCGGCCTCGATCTCGGTATCGCCGGCCACTGCCAGCAGCAGGCAGTTCACCAGGTTGGGGCAACCATTGCGGGTGTAGTAGTCGTAGGCGATGGACGCGGGACCGTAGATCTTGCCTTGCAGGTTGCCGGAGAGGGACTGGATGTCACCGGAGAGATAGCCCAGGGCCTTGCCGAAGCCGACGCGCACACCCGCCAGTTCGCGGATGCCGCTGGCGTTGGTCTTGAAGGCGAACTCGACGAAGGGATCGCGCATCTGGAACGGATCCACCGCTGCGTCCGGGGAGTTTGCGTTGGTCACCCGCCCCAGGGCGAAGTTGTTGATCTGGATGTCCGCTGGCTGACCGGAGGCCGCGCCGCTGCGGGCGTAGTCGCCCAGCCGCAGTTCATCGATATTGGTGAGAATGCCAATATCGGCGCCGAAGTTCAGCCGGGTGTACTGGTAAGCCCCGTAGGTCAGGGCGTCCACGGTGAGCATCGCCTGTCCGGTGATGTTGGACAGCTCGCTGTCATCCAGCGATTCCATGCGGGCCTGGGCACCGCAAGCCAGCAGCAGGCCGCAGAGCAGGGCAGCGGCACGCACGAGCGGGCCGGAAGACTGACGCATGGCACTCTCCTTTCCCGGCTCCCTGTTCCTGGGGGCCTGTTGTTATTCGTCCGGTCGAGCGGATCGCGACCTGGGTCGAGACTCGGCGCCGTGATGCCACTATAGGAATTAGCGGGTCGGGAGGGGCCGACCCATAGTCGAGTAAATCGCACCGGCCATCCAGGTACGGCCCTGTGCTGGAGGAAATCGCGGGCTCGATTGTTACCCATCGTCACACCCGCGTTACAGATATCGGTTCAGCGCTGGCGGAACAGTCCGATCAGGTGCTCGGCGATGGCGCCCTTGATGGAGTTCAGGTTCAGTCGCGAGTGTGCCTGCAGCTTGGCGATGTTCAGGCGATGCAGATGCAGCGAGGGCAT
The DNA here is from genome assembly GCF_000349845.1 of Pseudomonas sp. ATCC 13867. NCBI lineage: Bacteria > Pseudomonadati > Pseudomonadota > Gammaproteobacteria > Pseudomonadales > Pseudomonadaceae > Pseudomonas > Pseudomonas sp. ATCC 13867. The sequence continues at coordinate 4,651,585 of NC_020829.1, forward strand.
GCGCGCCTCGTACTCGCGCAGATCGCCCTTGACCAGCACCGGCAGGAAGGTGTCCTCACGCATCCGGTAGCGATTGATCAGCAGCTTCAGCCCGTCCTGGAACGGCAGCTCGCGGGACGCCACCAGACGGTGCTCGCCAGGGACTTTCAGGTACAGGCCGCTGTAGCCCATCGTCTCGCCCGGCAGGATGTGGATGCCGGTGGGCTCCACCGCGTCGGCGGGGATGTCATGGAAAGTGTCGAACCAGGCCTGCTCGTCCGGGAGAATGGTGATCCCGCCTTCCTGGGTTTCCGGGATCACGAAGCTGTAGTTGCTGTAGAGCTTCTCGACATACGACGAATAGATGCACAAACGGTTTTCGAAACGCTGCAGGAAGGCGATGGCTTCGTTGCGGTCGGTGATGGCGTCCAGGTCCCAGTCGAGGTCGCTCTGGCGCTCCAGTTCGGCCCACCGGGCTTTGGCAAGTGCGGCGTCGTAGGTCATGGTGGTAAATCAGTTGTCGTCCGACTGACTCTGGCAGAAAACATGCCAGAAAATTCAGCCATTTAGCGACGAGTTTCCGTGATCCATTTCACGCCGGGATCGCTCGTACCGTCGCTATCTGACGCGTTTCGTCACTCTGTCGGCCAGCGCAGACCCTTTGCAGTACAATCGCTCCCTTTGTTCATTCCGGGCCCAACCAAGCCGATGATCGACCCACGACGCGTACTCCGCGCCCTCGCCGAACACTGGGTGCTGCTCGAACCGCTGTGCGAGCGTTTCGACGCCGGCACCCTGAGCCTGGTGGAACTGCGCAACCAGCTCACCAGCCAACTGCCCGACAGCACCCCGGTGGACATCACCGCCCTGCTCGACCAGTGGGTGCGCCTGGACATCCTCGTCCCGGTGGCCAAGAGCCCCAACCGCTTCGAGCTGAACGCGCAGATCCACGACTTCCTCGCCTACCTGCGTCAGGAACACCGCCTGGGCCTGTGCCTGGAGATCGAGGCCTACCTGCGCCACCTGGAACGCCTCGCCGGCTACATTCGCGACGCCTTCGAAGTGCGCGACGGCAACGACCTGTCCCGCCAACTGCGCCTGCTCGACATGCGCGTGCGCGACGTGCTGAAGAAGCTCGCCAACGACGAGCAGGCACTGGTCGCCGTAGCCGAGCGGGCGAAAACCCAGGACCGGCAGATTCCGCTGCGCCAGCGCTATGCGGAAGTCCTGGCGACCTGGGACGAATACGTCGAGCCGATGATCCAGCTGGTCTCCGCCGATGGCGCCTTCGAACAGGGCGTGCACCGCGTGGAACAGGTGCTGCTGCGCCTGCTCGGCGAACAGGCGCGCCTCGGCCAACTGGTGGACGACGACCAGTTGCTGCGTACCCACGCGCGCATCCTGGAAATGCAGACCACCGCCCAGCTCACCCTGCGCCGCGCCCGCGAACTACTGCTGCCGCTGCGCGAGGAAGCGCGCCGGCACAACGCGATCACCCGCGGCGCCGCCCTGGCGCTGTCGGTCATCCGCCGCAAGGGCATCGATGCCGTGCCGCAGGCCGCCCTGCCGATGTTCACCCGGCCGCAGAGCAACTTCCTGGGCACCGCCTCGCAGGTCGAGAGCTACGTCTTCGCCCTCGCCAACTTCCAGCCCAAGCCGGCGCATTTCCCCAAGGCCAGCGGCAATCGCAAGAGCGACGGCCCGCAGCGCTCGCCGCGCACCGCCCGGGAAATGCTCGACCGCTGCCAGGCCGCGCTGCCACTGCCGGACCTCATGCAGTGGCTGCTGGAGCAGGAGCCCGAAGGCGCGACCGACGAACTGCTCTACTGGTTCTCGCGTCTGTCGCGCGATGCCCGCTTCCAGCGCGACCGCCTCGATCGCCGCCAATACGACACTCTCCAGCACAGCGTCAGCCTGTGCTCCTTCGCCCTGATCGCCGGCCCGAGCGCTGGCAAGGACAGCAAGAGCGAATCGCATGCAGATTAATCTCACCGAAATGACCCAGCTCGCGCCGATCTTCCGCGAGCTGTTCAAGGGCTTCCACATCAGCCGCCGCGACCCGGAGCTGTACAGCCAGCTGTCCAACCAGCAGGACGCCTACCGCGCGCTGTTCCGCAGCCTGGGCTACGAGCTGGTCTGCGATACCCGCGGCTTCTACTACTTCGTGCCCGAGCAGATCGGCGCCCAGGTGAACAAGACCGCCCAGCGCCTGGCGCTGTTCACCTTCATCCTCGTCGAGCACCTGGCCGACCAGGGCCGCGACCCGCTGGCCGTCCTCGATGGCGGCAGCATCGGCCGCGACGAGCTGCCGCCGCTGCTGGAGAAGTACCGCGACCTGTTCCTGCAGGCCGAGGTGACCACCCAGGAAGAACTGGAAGAGAAGGTCATGCGCCGCCTCACCCAGCTCGGCTTCGCCGCCGAGGACAACGGCGTATATCGCTTCCTGCCACCGATCCACCGCTTCCTCGACGTCTGCCTGTCGGTCCAGCAGGACCGCGACCTGGCCAGCAACCTGCACGCCAGCGAAATGCAGTTCAGCGCACCGGTGCTGATGGACGAAGACGACGAGCCGGTGGTGATCCTCGAGTCCTATGTGGACGTGCAGACTGCCGGAAACGAAGACGCCATCGTGGTGATCGACGAACCGGCGGCGCCCGCTGAAGTTGCCACTGCTGCAGTTGCCGAAGAAGAGAGCGAAGAAGACGCCCTCGCCCGCGCCATCGCCGAAGAACAGGAGGCCCAGGCATGACCCAGGAACGCTACGGCATCCGCCGCTTCGCCCTGCTCAACACCGCCGGCTACAGCCTCGGCATCTTCCCGCTGGAACAGCCGCTGTCGGTGTACGGCGCGAACAACCTCGGCAAGTCGGCGTCGATCAACGCACTGCAGTTCCCAATCCTCGCGCGCATGTCCGACATGAGCTTCGGCAAGTACAGCCTGGAAGCCTCGCGCAAGTTCTACTTCGCCACCGACACCAGCTACATTCTCATCGAACTGGACCTGCCCCACGGTCGCCATGTGATCGGCGTCGGCGGGCGTGGTCCGGGCGGCGGCTTCGGCCACCAGTTCTTCGCCTACCAGGGCGAGCTGAATCTTGAGCACTACCAGAAGAACGGCACCTGCCTGCGCCTGCGCGAGCTGTACGCAAACCTCGAGCGCGAGGGCATCAAGTCCTACGAGCTCAAGCCCGACGAGCTGCGTCGCCTGCTGGTTGGCGGCCACACCTCGATCCCGCTGGACCTGACCCTGATCCCGCTACGCTCCACCAGCGAACAGAGCCTGAAGACCTTCCGCTCGCTGTTCATCAACCTGCTGCACATGCGCGAGATCACCGCCGCCAAGCTCAAGCAACTGTTCCTCGATGCCTTCGAGCACAGCCTGCGCTCGGGCAGCGTCGACTACATCGCCGCCTGCGAAGAAGCCTTCCGCGACGTGCGCCGCATGGAAGGCGACTACCAGGCCCTGGTCGCCGCCGGCCCCCTGGTCGAGGCACTGGCCAACGGCGTGCAGCAACGCGAACTGCTACGCGGCAAGATGCACCGCCTCTCGCCGCTGCTGGATAACCTGCTGGGGACCTGGGAAGACTATTCCGGGGCGCGCAAGGAAGAACTGGTCATCCAGGCCGAGCACTACCGCCGCGAGCAGGACGGCCTGCAGAACGAACAGCGCGGCAGCACTGCCGAACTGATGCGCCTGGAGCGCGAGATCAGCGAGATCCAGCGCTGGATGGGCGAACTGGCCGTGCTGAAGAACCGCTTCGCGCTGGTCGATGACGTCAAGGTGCTGGAGCAGCAACTGCTCGCCGCCAAGGACGCCCACGACGAACTGGCCGGCGCCCTGGCGCATTCCCGGCAGTTCTCCAGCGAAGACCTGGAAGAGCGCATGCGTGATCTGGAGAAACGCCTGAAGGGCGTCCGCCAGCAGCTCGAACACGCCGACAACAACAGCTATGCCCGCCTGCGCGAGGAGTTCTCCCAGCAGGACGTGGAGCGCCTGATGCGCCTGTTCAACGGCGCGCTGTTCAGCCTGCCACTGGGCGAGAAAGGCGTGGACCTGGACGAGGCCGGCCAATGGGTAGGCAGCGTCGAGAAGATCCTCGATGCCTTCAAGGGCGAGCGCTTCGAAGTGCCCGGCCTGACCATCGACCTGTCGCACATCGAGCCACCGGCCCTGCAAGCCCTGGCCGACCGCGCCGCCCTGCGCGACCAGAAGGAGCGCCTGGAGAAGGAGCTCAAGCAGCTCAAGACCCAGCAGGCCGTGGCCGCCGACCGCAATGCCAGCAAGGCGCAGGCGGACAAGCTGTACCAGGACGTGCTCGACGCGCAGAAGGCGCTGGAAGACTTCCGCCGGGCCCAGACCCTGAGCGCCGAGGAGCCGGCCAAGCTGGAACAGCTGGCACAACTGGAAGCGACCCAGGACGAGTTCAAGCGCTCCGCCGACGCCTTCACCGAGCGCGTCCAGCAACTGTCCGCCAAGCTGCAACTGGTGGGCCGCCAGCTCGCCGACCTGGAAGCCAAGCAGCGCACCCTCGACGACGCCCTGCGCCGCCGCCAACTGCTGCCCGCCGACCTGCCGTTCGGCACGCCGTTCATGGACCCGGTGGACGACTCGCTGGAGAACCTGCTGCCGCTGCTCAACGACTACCAGGACACCTGGCAGGCACTGCAGCGCGTGGACGGCCAGATCGAGGCGCTGTACGCCCAGGTGCGCCTGAAGGGCGTCGCCAAGTTCGACAGCGAGGATGATCCGGAGCGTCGCCTGCAATTGCTGATCAACGCCTACGCGCACCGTACCGACGAAGCGCTGACCCTGGCCAAGGCGCGCCGCGCCGCAGTCACCGACATCGCCCGGACCCTGCGCAACATCCGCAGCGACTACGACAACCTGGAACACCAGCTGGCGCTGTTCAACCGCGAGATCAACAAGCGCCAGGTGTCCAACCTGCAGAGCTTCCGCATCGTGCTGGCGCCGAACAAGGACGCGCTCAAGCACATCGACCAGATCATCCACAGCGCCGGCCAGTACGAAGAAGGCGAGAATCTCTCGGTCTTCGACTTGACCCAGAGCGCCGAGCAGGATGCGAAGAACGAGGAAGCCAAGGACTACCTGTCGCGCCTGGTGGCGGCGAACAACAACCAGTTGGGCCTGAAGGACCTGTTCGAATTGGCGTTCGAGATCACCAAGATGGGCGGCCAGCCGATCATGCACACCGATATCGACGGCGCGGCCTCCAACGGCACCACCATGACCATCAAGGCGCTGACCAACATGTACCTGTTGCTGCACCTGATGGACCGCGAACAGGCTGGCCGTGTACGCCTGCCCTACTACCTCGACGAGGCAGCGGACATCGACGAACGCAACCAGTCGGCGCTGCTGGAGACCAGCCTGCAGCTGGGCTTCGTGCCGATCCTGGCGAGCGTGAAGCCGCAGGTCTCGGCCCAGGTGGCCATCGACCTGGAAGGCGGCAGCGGCCCCAGCGGCATCTACATCGACGAAGCGGACTGGAAGTTCATCCGCCGCCGCGCTCTCGATAATGAGGGCGAAAAGTCCGCGCACCACGACGTGGAGGCCAGCGCCGAGCCGGCGTGACCTTCCCGGCGTTGAAGCAAAAGCCCCGCAATGCGGGGCTTTTGCTTTTCCGACGTCCCGCGGACCTGCTCTTGTAGGAGCGAGCTTGCTCGCGAACCACATAAAACACCGAAGCCCAGCAAGACTCCATTCGCGAGCAAGCTCGCTCCTACGAAAAGCTCCTCAGCCCGCAACGGGACATCAGAATAAAAAAGGGCCGTTCCCTTTTTCTGTTCGACGTTAACTCAATTCGCCTTGCCCAGCGGAATCTTCGGCGCCCAGTCCAGCCACTCCTCGCTGGACTCGTCGAACAGCGCGAAGGTCTGCCCCGGCTTGGCCGGCGCACCCATCTCGGCATTGTTCGGCGTAGCGAAGGCAACGCCACCGGAGAGGATGGTTTCGAACGACTCGGTACGCACCTTCACGCCCTTGAACAGACCGGCATCCACCCCGACACCACTGGTGTTCCAGAACCGGCTGCCAGTGCGCACCAGCGGCGCGTACCGCGGTTCGATCAGAATGTGGATCAGCACCCGGTCGCCCGTCTCACCCAGCTCGAAGGAGGTCACCTTGCCGACCTGCACCTCGCGGTAGGTCACCGGCACGCCCGCCTTGAGCGAGCCGCGCCGGGATGCACTGAGGGTCAGGCGCAGGCCTTCGGCGTCCAGCAGGCGGTTCGGCTGACTGGCCAGCAGGTTGAAGGAGCCCTGTGCCTGCCCCGGCTTCTCGGCAGGCAGCACCTCGATGTACTGCCCACTGACGAGGGTACCCAGGTTGGACACACCGGAAAGCCCGACCTCCGGCCCAACCACCCAGAAGCGCGTACCCTGGCGTGCGATGCGATCCTCCGCACGGGTCAGGCGCGCCTTCATCTGTACGCCGCTCATGTCCTTGCTCAGGTCGACCTGCTCGACACGCCCTACTTCCAGGCCCTTGTAACGCAGCACGGTGCCTTCCTTCAGGCCGTCGGCGGTGCTGGCGCGCAGCTCGATCACCTGGCCCTTGGCATGGGCCGCGTCCTCGCTGTCGAACAGCGCGAAGCGACGCACCTTGGTCACTGGAGGCGCCTTGGGGTTCGGCGTATCGAAGGCGATCCCGCCGGCGATCAGGGTTTGCAGTGATTCGCTCTTGAGCTTGATGCCATCGAGCCCACCGCTGACGGTCACCCCGCTGACGTTCCAGAAGCGCGTCGAGGTGTTCACCAGATTGGCGTACTCCGGCTCGACGTGCACACCAATGATCAGCCGCGACGGATCACGGCGAGACAACTGGTAGCTCTGTACGCTACCCACCTTCATTTGCCGGTAGAGGAGCGGCGTCCCCACTTCCAGCGAGCCCAGCTTGTCGGTCGTCAGCACCAGGTGCAGTCCAGGAGAGTCCAGGTTCAGCGGCGGCGCCTTGGGGCGGATGACGAAGTCGCGGGTCGGCTGGCCGGTCTTGGCGAAACGCACACTGATGTAGTTGCCCTTCACCAGCGCTTCCAGGCCGGTGATCCCCGCCAGGGAAATGCTCGGCTTGACCAGCCAGAACTCGGTATCGCCATTGAGGAAGTCTTCGGTACGCGGATCCATCGACAGCGACGCGGTGGCGCCGTTGAAATCCTGGTCCATATCGATGCTCTTCACGGTGCCGACCTGCACGCCGTTGTACATCACCGGCGTGCTGCCGGCGTTGAGCCCGCTGACATCGGTGACCTTGAGCCTGACGCTCAGACCGGCCTGGGCGGCATCGTAGTCCTCATAGAGGCGGAACGGCTTGGTCGAATCCGTTGGCGGGCTATCCGGATAGTTCTCCGGCGTCGCGAAGGCGATACCGCCCGCCGCAATGGATGCCAGTGACTCGGTACGCAACTTGAGACCGCTCAGGTCGCCGGACAGGGTGATGCCGCTGGCATTCCAGAAGCGCGTGTGTTTACGCACCAGATTGGCGTAGGCCGGCTCGATGTGAATCTTCACCTCGATGGTCTTCTGGTCCTCGGCCAGGTGGTAGCTCTTCACCTGACCGACCTGAATCTGCCGGTAATAGATCGGGCTCCCCTGCTCCAGCGAGCCCAGTCGATCGGCCTTCAGCGTCAGGTGCAGGCCGGGCAGGCTGTCGGACAGCGGCGGCGGCTCCTTCAGCGCGGTGAACTCCCTCTGCTGCTCCCCCTTCACCGGGTCGATGGCAATGTAGTTGCCCGATACCAGGGTCTCCAGGCCGGTCACCCCAGCCAGCGATACGCGCGGCTTCACCAGCCAGAAGCGGGTGTTCTCGCTCAGGTATTCGGCCGCCTCCTTGCGCATCTCGACGACCGCCGTAACCCCCAGGTCAGGCTTGTTCACATGCAGGTCGGTCACTTTGCCGACGGCGATTCCCTTGAACATCACCTCGGTCTTGTTGATCTGGATACCGTCACCGCTTTCGAAGCGGATATTGATCATGATCCCCGCCTGATCGTAGGCCCGCCAGGCCAACCAGGCACCGATGGCCAAGGCGATCAGCGGCAGGATCCAGATTGCCGACCAGTTGGAGGTCTTGCGCATCTTCGGGGTGGGAAGATCACTCATTGTCGTTTTCCGCGTCCGTGTTATCCCAGATCAACCGGGGATCGAAAGTCACTGCTGCCAGCATGGTCAGTACCACCACGCTGGCGAAGGCTGCCGCACCGAGGTTTGCCTCGATAGTGGCCAGATTGCCGAAATTCACCAGGGCTACCAGGATCGCGATGACGAAGATATCAAGCATCGACCAGCGTCCGATCCACTCGATGAACCGGTACATCACGATCCTCTGCCGAGCCGACAGTGGCTGGCAGCGCTGTACCGAATACAGCAGCAGAGTGATACCCACCAGCTTGAAGGTGGGGACCAGGATACTGGCGACGAAGACCACCGCGGCGATCGGCACCATATCCGCATTGATCAGCTCGACGACCCCTTCCATGATGGTCGCCGGCATCCCGTTACCCAGGAAGTTGACCGTCATGATCGGCAGCAGGTTGGCGGGTATATAGAGAATGGCGGCCGTGACCAGCAGCGCCCAGGTCCGTGCCAGGCTGTTCGGCCGGCGATCATGCACAACCGCACCGCAGCGGCTGCAGGTGGTCTCGTCATCCTCGGCGCGACGGTTGAGCTGGTGGCACTCGCCACAGATCAGAATCCCTGCATCAATGGCCCGCATCGTCGAACTCCCCGGACAATTCACCCCAGACCTGATGGTGTGACATGGTCACCTCCAACCAGACCTGGGTAAACAACAGGGCCACGAAGCAGGCCAGCCCCAGCCCGACGTGCAGCTCGGCCATACCGATCAGCTTCACGATCGACACCAGGATGCCCATCAGGTAGACCTCGAGCATCCCCCATTCGCGCAGGTGCTGATACCCACGGAACATCAGCATCCCCTGGTCCCGTAGCACCCGGAAACGCAAAGTCAGCAGCACGAAGAACTGGCAGAGCAGTTTGGCCAGCGGAATGATCATGCTGCACAGGAACACCAGGACGGCAACGCCTTTCATGCTCGAATCATAAAGGCCCAATACCCCACTCCAGACCGTATCGGTACTGACCTGCCCAAGGATGGTGATATGCATGATCGGCAGAAAGTTGGCGGGTATATAGAGCAGCAACGCCGTCAGCACCAACGCCAGCGCGCGTCGCACCATGTAAGGACGGTGGATCTCCAGCTCATAGCCGCACCGTGGACAGACAGACTTCTGCCCCAGCGGCACGAGCTCGCGTCGCATCAAAAGATCGCACTCATGGCACGCGGTCAACTGATCCAGCGGCAGGTGCTGTAGCGCATCACCTTGGATTTCGGACATGAAAAAACTCAGGGAAAATTTGACGCTATTGTAGACGAGGCTGCACGCTCAAAGCTGCGATGCATAGGCATCGAGTCACTTCGAACATTCCGAGCCCAGTAACACACCGGCTCCTCCGTAGGAGCGAGCTTGCTCGCGAACCCGGCGAGAGCACACCGTCATATTCGATGAAATGACACCCGCGAAGCGCATACCCGAACGCGGTTATTCGCGCCCCCAACCCGGGCCTTGCACCCCGTCGGAACGGACTCCGTCCGCGATCGCCATTGTTCAGTCCGCCCCGCCACTCCAAGTGGGCTTTGACAGGCCGGCAGCGCAACCCAACTTTCCCGCGCGCAAAAGCAAAGCCCCCGACCAGCAGAGCTGATCAGGGGCTTTGGGATAGGAGCTTGACGATGACCTACTCTCACATGGGGAAACCCCACACTACCATCGGCGATGCATCGTTTCACTACTGAGTTCGGGATGGGATCAGGTGGTTCCAACGCTCTATGGTCGTCAAGCAATTCTTTCGGACGCTCGTGGCTTGCGCACACGCTCATCCCGATTCGGGTATGTGACAGGTAACTTGCGGTTCACACGAACTTTCGGTTCGTTACGTCTTCACCGTACAACACGCAAATTGTTTGGGTGTTATATGGTCAAGCCTCACGGGCAATTAGTATCGGTTAGCTCAACGCCTCACAGCGCTTACACACCCGACCTATCAACGTCGTAGTCTTCGACGGCCCTTCAGGGGACTCAAGGTCCCAGTGAGATCTCATCTTGAGGCTAGTTTCCCGCTTAGATGCTTTCAGCGGTTATCTATTCCGAACATAGCTACCCGGCAATGCCACTGGCGTGACAACCGGAACACCAGAGGTTCGTCCACTCCGGTCCTCTCGTACTAGGAGCAGCCCCTCTCAAATCTCAAACGTCCACGGCAGATAGGGACCGAACTGTCTCACGACGTTCTAAACCCAGCTCGCGTACCACTTTAAATGGCGAACAGCCATACCCTTGGGACCGGCTTCAGCCCCAGGATGTGATGAGCCGACATCGAGGTGCCAAACACCGCCGTCGATATGAACTCTTGGGCGGTATCAGCCTGTTATCCCCGGAGTACCTTTTATCCGTTGAGCGATGGCCCTTCCATACAGAACCACCGGATCACTAAGACCTACTTTCGTACCTGCTCGACGTGTCTGTCTCGCAGTCAAGCGCGCTTTTGCCTTTATACTCTGCGACCGATTTCCGACCGGTCTGAGCGCACCTTCGTACTCCTCCGTTACTCTTTAGGAGGAGACCGCCCCAGTCAAACTGCCCACCATACACTGTCCTCGATCCGGATGACGGACCAGAGTTAGAACCTCAAGCATGCCAGGGTGGTATTTCAAGGATGGCTCCACGCGAACTGGCGTCCACGCTTCAAAGCCTCCCACCTATCCTACACAAGCAGGCTCAAAGTCCAGTGCAAAGCTACAGTAAAGGTTCACGGGGTCTTTCCGTCTAGCCGCGGATACACTGCATCTTCACAGCGATTTCAATTTCACTGAGTCTCGGGTGGAGACAGCGCCGCCATCGTTACGCCATTCGTGCAGGTCGGAACTTACCCGACAAGGAATTTCGCTACCTTAGGACCGTTATAGTTACGGCCGCCGTTTACCGGGGCTTCGATCAAGAGCTTCGCTTTCGCTAACCCCATCAATTAACCTTCCGGCACCGGGCAGGCGTCACACCCTATACGTCCACTTTCGTGTTTGCAGAGTGCTGTGTTTTTAATAAACAGTCGCAGCGGCCTGGTATCTTCGACCGACATGGGCTTACGCAGTAAATGCTTCACCCTCATCGGCGCACCTTCTCCCGAAGTTACGGTGCCATTTTGCCTAGTTCCTTCACCCGAGTTCTCTCAAGCGCCTTGGTATTCTCTACCCAACCACCTGTGTCGGTTTGGGGTACGGTTCCTAGTTACCTGAAGCTTAGAAGCTTTTCCTGGAAGCATGGCATCAACCACTTCGCTCTCTAAAAGAAAGCTCGTCATCAGCTCTCGGCCTTGAACACCCGGATTTGCCTAAGTGTTCGGCCTACCACCTTAAACTTGGACAACCAACGCCAAGCTGGCCTAGCCTTCTCCGTCCCTCCATCGCAGTAACTAGAAGTACAGGAATATTAACCTGTTTCCCATCGACTACGCTCTTCAGCCTCGCCTTAGGGACCGACTAACCCTGCGTCGATTAACGTTGCGCAGGAACCCTTGGTCTTTCGGCGTGGGAGTTTTTCACTCCCATTGTCGTTACTCATGTCAGCATTCGCACTTCTGATACCTCCAGCAAGCTTCTCAACTCACCTTCACAGGCTTACAGAACGCTCCTCTACCGCGCATCTTGCGATGCACCCGTAGCTTCGGTGTATGGTTTGAGCCCCGTTACATCTTCCGCGCAGGCCGACTCGACTAGTGAGCTATTACGCTTTCTTTAAAGGGTGGCTGCTTCTAAGCCAACCTCCTAGCTGTCTAAGCCTTCCCACATCGTTTACCACTTAACCATAACTTTGGGACCTTAGCTGACGGTCTGGGTTGTTTCCCTTTTCACGACGGACGTTAGCACCCGCCGTGTGTCTCCCACGCTGACACTTCCAGGTATTCGGAGTTTGCATCGGTTTGGTAAGTCGGGATGACCCCCTAGCCGAAACAGTGCTCTACCCCCTGGAGTGATACGTGAGGCGCTACCTAAATAGCTTTCGAGGAGAACCAGCTATCTCCGAGCTTGATTAGCCTTTCACTCCGATCCACAAGTCATCCCCTGCCTTTTCAACGGAAGTGGGTTCGGTCCTCCAGTCAGTGTTACCTAACCTTCAACCTGCTCATGGATAGATCGCCCGGTTTCGGGTCTATACCCAGCGACTAATTCGCCCTATTAAGACTCGCTTTCGCTACGCCTTCCCTATTCGGTTAAGCTCGCCACTGAATATAAGTCGCTGACCCATTATACAAAAGGTACGCAGTCACCTAACAAGTAGGCTCCCACTGCTTGTACGCATACGGTTTCAGGTTCTATTTCACTCCCCTCTCCGGGGTTCTTTTCGCCTTTCCCTCACGGTACTGGTTCACTATCGGTCAGTCAGTAGTATTTAGCCTTGGAGGATGGTCCCCCCATATTCAGACAAAGTTTCTCGTGCTCCGTCCTACTCGATTTCACTTCAAAGAACCTTTCACATACGGGGCTATCACCCACTATGGCCGCACTTTCCAGAGCGTTCTGTTAGATTCAAAGAAGCTTAAGGGCTAGTCCCCGTTCGCTCGCCACTACTAAGGGAATCTCGGTTGATTTCTTTTCCTCAGGGTACTTAGATGTTTCAGTTCCCCTGGTTCGCCTCTTGCACCTATGGATTCAGTACAAGATACCTAGGTTATCCTAGGTGGGTTTCCCCATTCAGAGATCTCCGGATCAAAGTCTGTTTGCCGACTCCCCGAAGCTTATCGCAGGCTACCACGTCTTTCATCGCCTCTGACTGCCAAGGCATCCACCGTATGCGCTTCTTCACTTGACCATATAACCCCAAGCAATCTGGTTATTGTCTCGAACGTGAAGACGACATTCGCCGAAAATTCGCGCTTGAACTCGCAAATTTTACCTTGACTTGAATAATCACCAGTGAAAGAGATTATTCAGTCTACTTCTATCACATACCCAAATTTTAAAGAACGGTTCTGGCACAAAGACCAGACAGCAAGGTTCGTTCACCGAACATTCCTGTCTGAGCTTTCGACGATTAATGGTGGAGCCAAGGAGGATCGAACTCCTGACCTCCTGCGTGCAAAGCAGGCGCTCTCCCAGCTGAGCTATGGCCCCATCGGATCAGCAGCACACCACAACAATTGGTGGGTCTGGGCAGATTCGAACTGCCGACCTCACCCTTATCAGGGGTGCGCTCTAACCAACTGAGCTACAGACCCAATCGTTCGGGCTTTGGCAGCTTGTCGACCTCACCCGCTCTCTATCCAAGAGCCGGGGGGCGCGCTCAAACCAACCGAGCAGCAAACCTATCGTCTAACCAGTGAATCAAGCAATTCGTGTGGGAGCTTATGAAGAAGCTGAGATCTTCGATTAAGGAGGTGATCCAGCCGCAGGTTCCCCTACGGCTACCTTGTTACGACTTCACCCCAGTCATGAATCACTCCGTGGTAACCGTCCCCCTTGCGGTTAGACTAGCTACTTCTGGAGCAACCCACTCCCATGGTGTGACGGGCGGTGTGTACAAGGCCCGGGAACGTATTCACCGTGACATTCTGATTCACGATTACTAGCGATTCCGACTTCACGCAGTCGAGTTGCAGACTGCGATCCGGACTACGATCGGTTTTATGGGATTAGCTCCACCTCGCGGCTTGGCAACCCTCTGTACCGACCATTGTAGCACGTGTGTAGCCCTGGCCGTAAGGGCCATGATGACTTGACGTCATCCCCACCTTCCTCCGGTTTGTCACCGGCAGTCTCCTTAGAGTGCCCACCATAACGTGCTGGTAACTAAGGACAAGGGTTGCGCTCGTTACGGGACTTAACCCAACATCTCACGACACGAGCTGACGACAGCCATGCAGCACCTGTGTTCCGATTCCCGAAGGCACTCCCGCATCTCTGCAGGATTCCGGACATGTCAAGGCCAGGTAAGGTTCTTCGCGTTGCTTCGAATTAAACCACATGCTCCACCGCTTGTGCGGGCCCCCGTCAATTCATTTGAGTTTTAACCTTGCGGCCGTACTCCCCAGGCGGTCGACTTATCGCGTTAGCTGCGCCACTAAGATCTCAAGGATCCCAACGGCTAGTCGACATCGTTTACGGCGTGGACTACCAGGGTATCTAATCCTGTTTGCTCCCCACGCTTTCGCACCTCAGTGTCAGTATCAGTCCAGGTGGTCGCCTTCGCCACTGGTGTTCCTTCCTATATCTACGCATTTCACCGCTACACAGGAAATTCCACCACCCTCTACCGTACTCTAGTCAGGCAGTTATGGATGCAGTTCCCAGGTTGAGCCCGGGGATTTCACATCCATCTTACCAAACCACCTACGCGCGCTTTACGCCCAGTAATTCCGATTAACGCTTGCACCCTTCGTATTACCGCGGCTGCTGGCACGAAGTTAGCCGGTGCTTATTCTGTTGGTAACGTCAAAACAGCAAGGTATTAACTTACTGCCCTTCCTCCCAACTTAAAGTGCTTTACAATCCGAAGACCTTCTTCACACACGCGGCATGGCTGGATCAGGCTTTCGCCCATTGTCCAATATTCCCCACTGCTGCCTCCCGTAGGAGTCTGGACCGTGTCTCAGTTCCAGTGTGACTGATCATCCTCTCAGACCAGTTACGGATCGTCGCCTTGGTAGGCCTTTACCCCACCAACTAGCTAATCCGACCTAGGCTCATCTGATAGCGCAAGGCCCGAAGGTCCCCTGCTTTCTCCCGTAGGACGTATGCGGTATTAGCGTTCCTTTCGAAACGTTGTCCCCCACTACCAGGCAGATTCCTAGGCATTACTCACCCGTCCGCCGCTGAATCCGGGAGCAAGCTCCCTTCATCCGCTCGACTTGCATGTGTTAGGCCTGCCGCCAGCGTTCAATCTGAGCCATGATCAAACTCTTCAGTTCAATACTGCTTGGGTTTTGAGAAAACCCTAAACTTGGCTCAGCAATCGCATGCTCAATTTAATGAGCTAAAACTCTCGAATTCACGAGTGTTACTTGCGTTGCTGATAATCAGTCGATCATCAGTCTTACATCACAAGCACCCACACGAATTGCTTGATTCGACTTGTTAAAGAGCAGTTGGTTAAGGCTTTCGTCTCAACCGAGGCGCGCATTCTACGCTAACCTCTCTTTCCGTCAAGCTTTATTTTTCGAAAATTTCTTTTCTACTCAATCGCTTGTGCTTCAGCGAAGGAAACCTTCGCATCAGCGGGAGGCGCATTCTACAGCGATCAAACTCGCTGTCAAGCACCTCGATGATCTTCTTTCAACCGCTGCCGGAGCGGCAAGCTGAAAGCGGCAAGTGACTCACCCGCCTGACCACCACCCTCAATTAGAACCACTGTAAGTGCTTGATTTTCAAGCTATTTCAGCGCTTCGTCGCTGGGAGTGGTGCGCATTATAGGGACTTGAAACGACCCGTCAACACATTTCTGCAAGAAATTTCAGTCGGTTATGAATCGGCTACGGAGCAAGGGCAGTTGGCGCGCCACTGGCGGTAGCCGCAGGAGCATCAGGAAGCACCCGATTGCCGCATAGATGGCCCAGCGCTCCAGATCGGAGCGGACTACCCACAGCATATGCAATAGGCCCAGGGCGAGGATGACATATATCAGGCGATGCAGTTTCTTCCATCCGCTACCCAGCTTGCGCATGCTGTAGCGGTTGGAGGTGACTGCCATCGCCAGTAGCCCGAGGAACGCGGTGACACCCACGAAGATATAAGGACGCTTGCGCAGTTCGACACCCAGTTGCGCCCAGTCCAGCCCTAGAATGAAGATGGCATAGGCACTCAGGTGCAGCGCGATATAGGTGAAGCACCACAGGCCCAGTTGCCGGCGCACCTGTATCCAGCCATTCCAGCGGGTAAGCTTCTGCAGCGGCGTCATCGACAGGGTAATCAGCAGCAGGATCAACCCACCCTGCCCCAATCGGTCGACCAGCGCCTTCCCCGGGTCAGGCCCGAGGGCGAAGATCCACGCCTGGTACAACCAATAGAGTGGCGGCAACAAGGCGGAAACGAACACAGCGCCGCGCCACAATGGATTGCGCATCAGTAATCCTTCCTCAAGTCCATGCCCGCATAGAGCGAAGCCACCTCATCGGCATAGCCGTTGAACATGAGGGTGGGACGAACATTGGGGCTGAATAGTCCACTGGGCAGACGGCGCTCCCGCGCCTGAGTCCAGCGCGGGTGATCGACCGTCGGATTCACGTTGGCATAGAAGCCGTACTCGTCCGGGGCCAGGCTTTGCCAGGTGGTCTTCGGCTGCGCCGCGACGAAGCTGATGCGTACGATGGACTTGGCGCCCTTGAAACCGTATTTCCACGGCACGATCAACCGCAGTGGCGCACCGTTCTGGTTGGCCAGTACCCGGCCGTACATACCGACCGCGAGAATGGCCAGAGGGTGCATGGCCTCATCCATGCGCAGCCCCTCGACATAGGGCCAGTCGATCAGGGCGAAGTTGGACTGCACACCCGGCATGTCCTGACGATCCACCAGAGTCTCGAAGCGCACGAACCTGGCGTTGCTGGTCGGCTCGGCCCGCTTGATCAGTTCCGAGAGCGGAAAACCGATCCAGGGAATGACCATCGACCAGGCCTCGACACAGCGCAGCCTATAGATGCGCTCCTCCAACTGATACGGCTTGATGAAATCTTCCAGCGCGTATTTGCCGGGCTTGTTCACCTCGCCATCGACTACCACCGACCAGGGTTCGGTTTTCAGCGCTCCGGCATTGGCGGCGGGATCACCTTTATCCGGGCCGAATTCATAGAAGTTGTTGTAGTTCGTCGCATCCTTGAAAGGCGTAATCGCCTCATCCTTCACTGTGACGGCATCCCAGCGGGTAGCCGCAAGCTTCTCGCCCAACCAGGCAGGAGGCTGCGCCGCCTCGACATCGGCGTAGCGTCCACCCTCGGCAAAGCTCAAGCGAGGCAGTCCGGACAGCGCGGCAGCCGCTATCGCACCAGACATGAACTGGCGACGGGAGAAATAGAGGGATTCGGGTGTGACTTCCGATTCGTGGCAATCGGAAAGGCGGGACGACTTGATCAGCATGACGGGCTCCGCAACGACTGGCTGTATGCGCCAGTAGACTGCGGAGCCCGCTGGAAATTACACGGCAGGCGGCTGCTTGCGACGGCGCAACTGCAGCAAGTATTGCACCGGGCCGGAGGCGGCGTATGCAAGGAACAGCAGCAGCAGGATGCGCGGCGGGTCGGTGAAGACCACGGCGAACGCCAGCACTACCACCAGGATCGCCACGAACGGCACGCGGCCGCGCAGGTCCAGGTCCTTGAAGCTGTAGTACTTGATGTTGCTGACCATCAGCATGCCAGCGGCGGCAACCATCAGCGCGACCAGCAGGGACACCTTGGCGCCCTGGACGTCGAAGTCGGCAAACGCCCATACGGTACCGGCTACCAGCGCTGCGGCGGCCGGACTGGCCAGGCCGATGAAGTAGCGCTTGTCGGCCTTGCCCACCTGGGTGTTGAAGCGCGCCAGACGCAGCGCGGCGCCGGCGACATAGATGAAGGCAACCATCCAGCCGACCTTGCCCAGGCTGCTCAGCGCCCACTCGAAGGCAACCAGCGCCGGCGCAACACCGAAGGCGACCATGTCGGACAACGAGTCGTACTCGGCGCCGAATGCACTCTGGGTGTTGGTCAGGCGAGCGACGCGGCCGTCGAGGCCATCGAGCACCATCGCGACGAAGATGGCAATGGCGGCATTGGAGAAGTCGCCGCTCATGGCATTGATGATGGCGTACAAGCCGGTGAACAGCGCCGCCGTGGTAAACAGGTTGGGCAGCAGGTAGATGCCGCGATGGCGGACCTTGCGGCCTTCGGCGTCGTGGCCCTCTTCGATGTGCTCATCGATGGGCAGCAGACTTTCTTCGGTGTCGGAAGCCTTGTTCGGCTCCTCGTGACCTTCACTCATGGACGATTCCTTGAGAACTCGTTGAGGCTGAGATTCGCCGGGGCACGCTACTGCGCTGACGGCCCTGGCGCCCCCGCTTTATACCAGATCACCGCCCTAGAACGAAAAAACGCGGCCAGCGCCGCGTTTCTTCGTTTGTCGAAAAGACCTTAGTTCTTGGACTTGTCGACGATCTTGTTGGCAGCGATCCACGGCATCATCGCGCGCAGCTTCTCACCAACCACTTCGATGCCATGGGCAGCGTTGTTGCGGCGGTAAGCGGTCATCGACGGGTAGTTGGTGGCGCCTTCGGAGATGAACATCTTGGCGTATTCGCCGTTCTGGATGCGCTTCAGAGCGTTGCGCATGGCAGCACGGGATTCGGCGTTGATCACTTCCGGACCGGTCACGTACTCGCCGTATTCGGCGTTGTTGGAGATCGAGTAGTTCATGTTGGCGATGCCGCCCTCGAACATGAGGTCAACGATCAGCTTCAGCTCGTGCAGGCACTCGAAGTAGGCCATTTCCGGCGCGTAACCGGCTTCGACCAGGGTCTCGAAACCGGCTTTCACCAGCTCGACGCAACCGCCACAGAGGACGGCCTGCTCGCCGAACAGGTCGGTTTCGGTCTCGTCCTTGAAGGTGGTTTCGATGATGCCGGTACGGCCGCCGCCAACGCCACAGGCGTAGGACAGGGCGACGTTCTTGGCATTGCCCGAAGCGTCCTGGTAGATGGCGATCAGGTCAGGGATGCCGCCGCCCTTGACGAACTCGGAACGTACGGTGTGGCCCGGGGCCTTCGGCGCGATCATGATCACGTCGAGGTCGGCACGCGGAACGACCTGGTTGTAGTGGATGGAGAAGCCGTGAGCGAAGGCCAGGGTAGCGCCCTTCTTCAGGTTCGGCTCGACCTCGTCCTTGTACAGGCGGCCCTGGAACTCGTCCGGGGTCAGAATCATCACCAGGTCGGCGGAAGCAACGGCTTCGGCTACTTCGGCCACTTTCAGGCCGTGGTTCTGGGCCTTGGCAACGGAGGAAGAACCCGCACGCAGGCCGACGGTGACGTCGACGCCGGAGTCTTTCAGGTTGCAGGCGTGGGCGTGGCCCTGGGAACCGTAACCGATGATGGCAACTTTCTTGCCCTGAACGATGGAGAGGTCACAGTCTTTATCGTAGAAAACGCGCATTTGGGTAATCCCCTGTCAGTTGGCCTCGTGGGCCGTATTTCAAATCAGATGCTGAGAGTCTTGTCGCCACGGGCGATACCGGTGACGCCACTGCGGACAACCTCGAGGATCGACGCGGTGCCGATGGCCTGGATGAAGCTGTCCAGCTTGTCGCTGGTACCGGCCAGCTGCACGGTATAGACGCTGCTGGTGACGTCGACGATCTGCCCGCGGAAGATGTCGGTGGTGCGCTTGACCTCGGCGCGCTGGGCGCCGGTGGCCTTCACTTTCACCAGCATCAGCTCGCGCTCGATGTGTGCGCTTTCCGAGAGATTCACCAGTTTTACCACCTCGATGAGCTTGTTGAGGTTCTTGGTGATCTGCTCGATGACCTCATCCTGACCAGCGGTGGTCAGGGTCAGGCGCGACAGCGTCGGATCCTCGGTCGGGGCGACCGTCAGGCTTTCGATGTTGTAGTTGCGCTGAGAGAACAGGCCGACAATGCGGGAGAGCGCACCGGGTTCGTTTTCCAGCAGCAGGGAAATGATGTGTCGCATGATCAGGTACGCTCCGTCTTGCTCAGCCACATGTCGCGCATCGCACCGCCGCGGATCTGCATCGGGTAGACGTGCTCGCTGGTATCGACCTGGATGTCGAGGAAGACCAGGCGGTTCTTCATCGCGAAGGCTTCTTCCATCTTCGGCTTCAGGTCTTTCAGGTCGGTGATGCGCATGCCAACGTGGCCATAGGCTTCAGCCAGCTTGACGAAGTCCGGCAGCGATTCCATGTAGGAGTGCGAGTAGCGGCTGTTGTACTGCATGTCCTGCCATTGGCGGACCATGCCCAGCGCACCGTTGTTCAGGTTGATGATCTTCACCGGCAGGTCGTACTGCAGGCAGGTGGACAGCTCCTGAATGTTCATCTGGATGCTGCCTTCACCGGTCACGCAGGCGACGTCGGCGTCGGGGAAGTTCAGCTTCACGCCCATCGCCGCCGGGAAGCCGAAGCCCATAGTGCCCAGGCCGCCGGAGTTGATCCAGCGATTGGGCTTGTTGAAGCGGTAGTACTGCGCCGCGAACATCTGGTGCTGGCCCACGTCGGAGGCCACGTAGGCATCGCCGTGGGTGACTTCGCAGAGGGTCTCGATCACGGTCTGCGGCTTGATGATGCTGCCGTCACCCATGCTGTACGGGAACAGGCCGCGGTTGCCGCGCCATTCCTCGATCTGCTTCCACCAGGCAGCCTGGGCTTCCTTGTTCGGGGTCTCGCCGATTTCCTTGAGGATCGCGACCATTTCGGTCAGGACGCTGTCCACCGGACCGACGATCGGGATGTCGGCCTTGACGGTCTTGGAGATCGAGGCCGGGTCGATGTCGACATGGATGATCTTGGCGTTCGGACAGAACTTGGCCGCGGTCTCGCCGTTGATCACGCGATCGTCGAAACGCGCGCCGACAGCGAAGATCACGTCAGCGTGGTGCATCGCGAGGTTCGCGGTGTAGCTGCCGTGCATGCCGAGCATGCCGACGAACTGGCGATCGGTGCCCGGATAGCCACCCAGCCCCATCAGGGTGTTGGTGACCGGCACGTTGAGCATGCGCGCCACTTCGGTCAACGGCTCGGCGGCATTGCCCATGATCACGCCGCCACCGGCGTAGATGATCGGGCGCTTGGCGGACAGCAGCATCTCGGCGGCCTTGCGGATCTGGCCGGAATGGCCACGGACCGCCGGGCTGTAGGAGCGCAGCTTGACCTTCTTCGGGTAGCTGTATTCGAACTTCTGGGTCGGATCGCCCATGTCCTTCGGAATATCGATCACCACCGGGCCGGGACGGCCGGACTGGGCGATATAGAAGGCCTTCTTGATGACCTCGGGGATTTCCGACGGATGCTTGATGATGAAGCTGTGCTTCACGATCGGGCGGGAGATACCGACCATGTCGGTTTCCTGGAACGCGTCGGTACCGACCATGTTGCTCGCCACCTGGCCGGAGATCACCACCATCGGGATGGAGTCCATGTAGGCGGTGGCGATGCCGGTCACGGCATTGGTCGCACCTGGGCCGGAGGTCACCAGCACGACGCCGGGCTTGCCGGTGGCGCGCGCATAGCCGTCGGCCATGTGAGTGGCGGCCTGCTCGTGGCGAACCAGGATATGGGTTACTTCGTTCTCTTTGAAGAGAGCGTCGTAGATATGCAGGAGGGCACCGCCCGGGTACCCGTAGATGTACTTAACGCCTTCGTCACGCAACGAGCGGACGACCATTTCAGCGCCGGATAAAAGCTCCACGTTGTCACCTCTAGAACGCTATATACGGAAACCCCCGACGTGGGGGACCGACTTGGATGGCTGCCCGGCAGACATGGGCGAATGTGATCGCCGGCTACGTCGACTGCCGATTGAGCAGAACCTGGAGACAATCCTGTGTGTGTTACGGAGAGCCTCCACCCAGCGCGAGGTAACGCGAAACAGGGTGAAACTTTGCGGCGCGGGTAGCACCTCTTGTCTGCCGAGTAAAACCAGCTTGCGGCCGGCCCACTGCAGCGAATCTTGGATTCTTCTGATTCAGGAGGAGCAAGTCAAGCCATATATAGCTTTTGGATGAAGCGGGGATGTGAACTTTCTCCGAGTGAATAAGCTGGCGATTTGGTTATAGTTATCGACAGACTCCGCACCCCAAGGATCGACAACGCATGCGACGGACGATTTTCATGGGCAGCCTGCTGCTCGCACTGGCCCCGACCGTGATGGCCGCGCAGGTCTACAAGTGGGTGGACGCTCAGGGTGTCACACACTTCGGCGCGCAGCCGCCGGAAGGCACCAGCGCCGCCACCGTCAACACCAACACCACCCAGCCCAAATCGAACTTCCCGCCGCCTCCCCCGCCCAAACCGGCCCCGCCGGCATCCGGCACGGACGACAAGCAGAAGGCGCTGGATGACAAGGTACGCCAGGAAGTTGCCAACCAGGACGCCGCACAGGCGCAGCGTTGCTCGCAGGCGCGGGAAAACCTGGCTCAGCTCAAGAACAATCCGCGCGTTCGCGTGCAGGAAAACGGTGAGTACCGCCGCATCACCGAGGAAGAGCGGCAGCAACGCATCAGCGACAGCGAAAAAGCCATCCGGGAAAGCTGCAACTGACGCAGCAAACGCGCTCAGTGCTTCCCGGTGATCAACCGGTCGAATGCGCTGAGCGCCTCCAGTAGCGCCCGTGTGCGCGCGCCTTCATTGGCATAGGCTTCGTCGGCGATCTCGCGGATGCCTGACGCGGAAGGCAGGTCGGCGCCCGTTTCGATGATCAGCTTCATGCGCGGCAGGAATATCCACTGAAGCCACTCCTCCAGCGCCAGCGTATCCACACAGAACGGCTCCTGGCTGGAAAGCGCCTCCTGCGACGGACGCTCCTCCCCCCACAGCCCGATGGCACGCATCTCACGCTCGATCAGCAGCAACTGATCCGCAATCGCCGGCAGTCGATCGTCCATCACAGGGTCACCTTGGCTTTCTGCCGGGCCTCGGCAGCGCCGGCGGCATCGCCTTGCTGCTCACGGCACTTGGCAATCAGATCCCACAGGCTGGCCTGCAGGGTCGGGCGACCACCGGCCAACGACAGCCCGCGGCGCGCCACCTGCTCGGCCTGAGCGGCATCGCCCTGGGCCAGACGCACCTGGGCCAGTTTGTAGAGCACCTGCGGCTCGCGTGGAGCGATGCGCTGGGCGCGCTCCAGGCTGGCCGCGGCACCGTTGAGATCGCCACCGCCCTGCTGTTGCGAGGCGGTGGTCAGCAGAGCCAGCACCGGACCATCGAGCTGCTCGTCAGCGGCCAGGCCGGTGTTGCTCGACGGAATGCCCGACGGCGCCTTGTAGCCACCCTGGTTGTAGGTGCTGCCCTGGGTGGACGGCGCCGAAGGCTGGGTCTGGTACACCGGCTGCTGGTAGGTCTGCGACTGGAAACCACCGCTCGAGGTAATGCCACCGCTGGTGGAAATCGGCTGCTGCGAATAGGTCGAGCCGGCACCGCCCGGCGCGGTCGTCATCGGCGAGGTGCTGATCGGCGCCGCACCGGTCTGCGCCGGGAAGGTCTGGATCGGTGCGGCACCGGCATCCTTCGGCACCATCACGGTGACGCCGGAATCGCCCTGGGGAATACTCTGCCCGGCATTGGCGGAAGCCGGCGCCTGATAGTTGCCGCCGCTGCGGCCCACGCGTTCCGAGTTGGAAACGGCGGTGCCGGAATCCTGCACCGGGATCGCACCGTGCTGCGGGGATGCACAACCGGACAGAAGCGCCAGAGTCGCCGACGCCGCAAAGCATGCTTTTCTCACTTCCAATCCTCTCGCATCAGTTCAACCAGCCACGCACCCAGTCCATGACCTCATTGGCCGGCGTCTGGTTTCCGCAACCGGCGCCAGCGGCCGGTTCGCTTCCTCGAATATAAGGCATCTGCACCGCACCGGGGCAGTTGGCATCGGTGCCCTGCCCGGTGTGCGGATCGACCCAGGCCTGCACCACATTATCCGGCATCGGCATGTCCAGCGGCAGCGGATCGGCCTTGCGCATGAAGCTGGTCCAGATCTGCAGGGCGCCAGTGGCGCCGGTGAGCGGTGTCTTGCCGTTGTCGTCACGGCCGATCCAGACCACCGCCAACAGGTCCTGGCCGAAACCGGAGAACCAGCTGTCGCGGGAGTCGTTGGTGGTACCGGTCTTGCCGGCCAGGGTCAGCGACAACGGCAAGCGGTTGTAGACCGAGCGCGCCGTGCCTTCGCGCATCACACGCTGCATGGCGTTCTGTACCAGGTAGATGGCACCCGGATCGAAGCGCTGCTGGACCTGGAACGGATAACGCTTGAGCGGCTGCCCATCGGACGCCAGTACGCTGCGAATGCTGCGCAACGGCGTGTTGAAGCCGCCGCTGGCGATGGTCTGGTACATGGTCGCCACCTGCATCGGGCTCAGCGCGCCGGCGCCCAGTAGCATCGACGGATAGGCCGGCCAGTTCGGCGAAACGCCCAGGCGCTCCAGGGTTTTCAGCACATTCGGCACGCCCAGGTCCAGGCCGAGCTTGGCCGTGGAGAGGTTCAGCGAATTGGCCAGCCCCTGGTAGAGGAAGATGGTGCCGCGCGACTGGTGATCGTAGTTCTGCGGCTTCCACACTTGTCCGTCCTTGCCCTTCACCTGGAACGGCTCGTCCTGGATGTAGCTGGTCAGGGTGTACTGGCTCGGCCGCTCCAGCGCAGTCAGGTAGACCGCCGGCTTGACCAGCGAACCGATCGGGCGCACGGCATCGATGGCACGGTTGAAACCGGCGAAGCGCGGGTCGCGGCTACCGATCAGCGCCTGGACCTCGCCGGTTTCCGGGTTGGTCACCACCATCGCCGTCTCGGTTTCGGCCACACCCTTGCGGCCCTCGAGGCGCTTGAAGGTCTCGCTGACGGCGGACTCGGCCTTCATCTGCAGGATCGGATCGAAGCTGGTGAAGATGCGCAGGCCTTCCTCGGTCAGGTCTTCATCCCGATAGTCTTCGCGCAACTGGCGCTTCACCAGATCGAGGAAGGCCGGGTAGGAACTGTTGGCCATGCTGCCCTGACGGGTCACGCCCAGCGGCGCCTTCTTGGCGACGGCGGCCTCCTCGGGGGTAATCACGCCCTGTTCGGCGAGCACGTCGAGCACCACGTTGCGACGCTCCATCGCACGCTCCGGATTGCGGCGCGGGTTGTAATAGGACGGCCCTTTCACCATGCCGACCAGCAGCGCGACCTGCGGCAGCTTCAGCTCCGCCAGCGGCTGGCTGAAGAAGTACTGGCTGGCGAGGCCGAAGCCATTCACCGAACGCTGGCCGTCCTGGCCGAGGAACACCTCGTTCAGGTAGCTCTCGAGGATTTCGCGCTTGTCGTAATGCAGTTCCAGCAGCACCGCCATCATGGCTTCGGTGAGCTTGCGCGACAGGCTGCGTTCGTTGGTCAGGAAGAAGTTCTTCACCAACTGCTGGGTCAGGGTACTGCCGCCCTGGCGCAGTTGCCCGGCGCTGGCATTGACCCAGACGGCACGGGCGATGGACTTGATCGAGACGCCGTGGTGGCTCCAGAAATCGCGGTCTTCCACTGCCACCAGGGTATCGATCAGGTACGGCGGCACCTGGTCCAGCTTGATCAGGATGCGGTCTTCGTTGTGCGCAGGGTACAGGCCGCCGATCAGCAACGGCTCCATGCGCGCCACCGCGAGCTCGGAGCCATTGGCACGGGTCAGTCCGGTGACCGAGTTGCCGGAGAAGCGCACGCGAATCCGTTGGGCGGGCTCGGCACCTTCATAGAACTGGAAGCCGCGGGTGTTGAGCTCGACCGAATTACCGGACACCGAGGCGGCGCCGGGCCCGTTCACCGCGCTCTCGCGACGATAACCCAGGGCGTCCAGCTCGCGCAGGAAGTCGTCCTTGCCCAGTTTCAGGCCGACGAACAGCTCCAGCGGGCGCGCATACACCTTGGCGGGAATGGTCCAGCGCTTGCCGGAGAATTTCTCCTGGACAACCGCATCGAGGTACACGGCAAAACCGGCCAGCACCACCAGCCCAACCAGGCCGAGCTTGAGAGCCCAGCCCAGCCACTTGCGCATGGCGGGCGACGATTTGCCGCTTTTTTTACGGGATTTGGAAGATCGGGGACGCGTCATGGCGGCGCATTATACGTACTTTATCCACAGGGGACAGACACCGTTCCAGACGGTATCCGGGTTCTTGTCAGGCGCCGAGGCTGGGTAGCGCCGCGACTGCCGTGCTTCGACCTCGGCGCGACGGATTGGTTGCCGGGCGGTGTTTGCACCATCGGACCCAGCGGCCATAATGCCTGCCTCTCGAAAATAGACAGACAAGGACATAACGTGAGCCAGACTCTGATCGCAGCGCTGCAGAACCCGGCGCTCTACCCTCATCCGGTCGAAAGCGTCCGGGTCATCGAAACCCATATTTCCTGGGTCCTGCTCACCGGCTCCTACGTCTACAAGATCAAGAAGCCCGTCAACTTCGGCTTCCTCGACTTCACCGACCTCGCCGCGCGCAAGCACTTCTGCGAGGAGGAACTGCGCCTCAACCAGCGCCTCACCGAAGGCCTGTACCTCGACGTCCTGCCGATCACCGGCAGCGAGAGCGCTCCGCGCCTGGGCGGCGAAGGTCCGGCCATCGAATACATGATCCAGTGCCGCGAGTTCCCGCAGACCCAACTGCTCAGCGAAGTGCAGGCCCGTGGCGAACTCGGCGCCCTGCACATCGATGGCCTGGCGCGGCAGATCGCCGAGTTCCACCAGCGCACCCCGCAGGTTCCGGCCGAACACCCGCTGGGCACCCCGGACGCCTGCATGGCGCCGGTGCGACAGAACTTCGAACAGATCCGTCCGATGCTCTCCGACAAGGCCGACCTGCTGCAGCTCGACGCCCTGGAAGCCTGGGCCGAATCCAGCTTCGATCGCCTGCACAGTGTGTTCGAGTCGCGCAAGGCCAACGGCTTCATCCGTGAGTGCCACGGCGACATCCACCTGGGCAACGCCGCCATCATCGACGGCAAGGTGGTGCTGTTCGACTGCATCGAGTTCAACGAACCGTTCCGCTTCACCGACGTCACCGCCGACTACGCCTTCCTCGCGATGGATCTGGAAGACCGCGGCCTGAAATGCCTGTCGCGGCGCTTCGTCAGCCAGTACCTGGAATACACCGGCGACTACCAGTCGCTGGAACTGCTGAACTTCTACAAGGCCTACCGCGCCCTGGTGCGCGCCAAGATCGCCCTGTTCAGCCTGGCGCACCAGACCGACGCCGTGCAGAAAGCCGCGACCCTGCGCCAGTACCGCAACTACGCCAACCTGGCGGAAAGCTACAGTGCCATTCCCTCGCGCTTCCTCGCCGTGACGGTCGGCGTATCCGCCGTCGGCAAGAGCCAGGTGGCGCTGCGCCTGGTGGAAGCCCTGGGCGCCATCCGCCTGCGCTCCGATGTCGAGCGCAAGCGCCTGTTCGGCGAGCAGAGCGCCGAACAGCGCGGCCAACACCAGGCCGGCATCTACAATGCCGACGCCACGATGGGCACCTACCAGCGCCTCAACGCCCTGGCGGCGGACATCCTGCGCGCCGGCTATCCGGTGGTGCTCGACGCCACGTTCCTCAAGCGCGAACAGCGCGCGGCCGCCTGGAAGATGGCCGAGGAAACCGGCGTGCCCTTCCTCATCCTCGACTGTCACGCGCCGGAAAGCGTCATCGCCGGCTGGCTCACCCAGCGCCAGAACGAAGGCAACGACCCATCGGACGCCACCCTGCAGACCATCCAGGCCCAGCAGGCCGGACGCGAGTCGCTCAGCAACGAAGAACAACAGCACAGCAAGCGCGTCGATACCCCGGACGCCGCCAGCCTGGACGCCCTGGTCGCCAGCATCCGCCAGCGCCTGCCGGGGCTCTGATCCCCTCCCCCGCCTGCGCTGCCAGGAAGGCGGCGCAGGCCCTCGCGCCCCGTCGCCCTGCCGTTCGCGCAGGGCGATATCAGAAAGCCACGCTACACTTCCCCTGGCATACCTGGCCGTCATGAGCAGTTCACGGCCCTTTAGACCCATGCCATCGTGCCGCATCGCAAGGACCGACGATGAACGACGAACTGCTGCACCTGAAGAACCTTGGCAAGACCTCCGCCCAGTGGCTGCACGCCGTCGGCATCCACAGTGCGTCCGACCTCCGCCGCCTGGGTGCCGTAGGCGCTTACCGGGCGGTCCGGGCCCGTGGTTTCCGAGCCTCGAAGGTGCTCCTGTACGCCATCGAGGGCGCCTTGCTCGACGTGCACTGGAACGACCTCCCACCGGCACACAAAGCCGCCCTCCTAGGCGAACTTGAGACATTCCCCATAAGGAACAAGAGCTAGCTCACAAGCTCTGTGGGAAAATCTTTACGCTAAAGTACCTGTCCACTTATGGTTTCAGGGCCCTTCGTGCGCCCTCGACTGCCGCCATTCAAGGAATTACGGCCATGTACTTACTCGGTGAACAACCTGCCTATGCCGATCAACTGATCAACCGCCTGCAGGGGATTCCGGCGCAACTGCTCGACGGCCTGGCGCCCTGCGGCGAACCGATCCGTCTCGAGCGCTCCGACGACCTCGAGGCCGAGTTGCCCGGCAAGCATCTGTTCCTTGTCGAGAATGGCCTGATCCACGCCCTGGTGGATGAACGCCCGCTGTTCTACCAGCAGGAAGGCGACCTGATCGGCCTGCGGCAGGGCATCGACCTGCCGCCCTGCCGTTACGTCAGCGAAGAGCCGTTGTGCCTGATCCCTTTTTCGCGCAGCGACGTGCTCCGCCATATCCATGACGACGAGCACCGCCAGGAGCAGTTCCTGCACTACCTGATCGGCCACACCGCCCTGCTCTCCGACGCCCTGGCGCACCTGAAGCAGCCGGAGATCCGGCCGGCCACCGGCTTCCAGCATTTCGCCGCCGGCGCCCAGCTGATCCAGCAGGGGGACGACGCCGAGCACGTGTTCATCATCATCGAGGGGCACGCCGAGGCCTTCGTCGACGGGCAGAAGGTCGGCGATGTACAGAAGGACGAGATTTTCGGCGCGATGGCCGTGTTCACCCGCGAGAAGCGCAGCGCCTCGGTGATCGCCAGCGAACCCTGCACGGTGATGGTCATCCCCAAGGACCAGTTCCTCGGCCTGATGCAAAGCAACCCGCGCATCGCCCACAGCCTGATCGAGGGCATGGCCCGGCGCATCGACTTGCTGAACAAGGAAGTCACCCAACTGCGCGTGCAGCGCCAGGCGGGCTGAGGCCCAGCTTCCGCCAGAAGCCCGGCCCAGCGCCGGGCTTTTCGTTTTCCACGGGGAAGATTTTTCGCGGGCGCGAAAAACTTTTCGAAAGGAGGTTGACTCTCAAATGATAATGATTATTATTGATTCATCTGGTCGCGAGGCCAGACGATAAGCTCAAGAGACCACGCAGTCGGACTCTTCAGATTATCTCCTCATCAGGCTAATCACGGTTTTAGACCCGGCACCTTGCCGGGTCTTTTTTTGCCTGGATTTCTGCATCGAGGGCGGTGATCGCCGCGAATCCACTCCCAACGATCGCCATCGCAGAAAAAGCATTGACTCTCGAATGATAATGGTTATTATTAACTCACTGGCCGCGAGGCCAGTTGGATAAGCTCAAGGGACCATGCAGTCGGACTCTTCAGATTATCTCCTCATCAGGCTAATCACGGTTTCGACCCGGCACTTTGCCGGGTCTTTTTTTTGTCCGCGGAAAAGCAGCACCAAGAAAACGGGCCCGCAGGCTCCGTTCGTCACCGATCGCCATCCTACTGCCGCAGTGCCGCGCAATGATCCGTCGGCGGCAGCGCCGGTGTGTACCAGACGTAGTCCGCCTGCTCCGGCGCGACGGCCCTGCCCACTTCGGCCAGCATCAGCACCCGCATGCCCTGCCCCGCCCCCAGATCCTCCAGATGCAGGGGCACCCCCAGATCACGCCGCGCATGGAAGCCGCCGGCAATCAGCAGCGCCGGCTCGGGCGCGTCCTTCAGGCGCTCCGCGATGCGCCGGTCGCGTTGCTGCTGCACCGCCAGCATCGCCGGCAACTGACTTTCCGGCAGCAGACCGCAGTGGGATTCGCGGATATCGTCGAGCAGACGCTCACGCACGCCGCTCGCCGTAGAGTGGGCGCCCTCCAGAACTGGCGGCTCGGCATAGATGCGCATGATCTCGCTGCGATCCAGGTTCGCCGACAGCAGCGGCGTGGGCTGCTTCACCAGCCAGGTCACCAGCGGACCGTAGAGCGACCAGTCCCAACCCGGCTGCCAGGCCAGGGCGCCGATCAGATCCTGTGGAAGCTCACCCTTGTCCGCCGCGGCCTGCGTGGCGGCAACACGCGCCTGCTGGTTCGGGTTGATCATCTCCATCGACACGCTGCCGCTCGGGCGGCGCTCCGCCAGCGCGCGCGCCAGCCAGAGTTCCAGGGCGTGATGGTCCGGGTTGTCATGCTGCTCACCCACCAGCACCCGCGGCGCCTTGGCCAGCCGGTCGAGCAGTTGCTGCGGCGTCAGCCGCTCGCCGCTGTGCAGGTCGCGGATGACACCCAGGTCGGCACTGTCACGCCCCTCGGGACTCTGCCAGGCCGGCAGCGGCGGCGCAGAGGTCTGGCTCTGGCAGGCGGCCAACAGCGCCAGCAGGGGAAGCAGAAGATACCTCACGTGAACTCCTTTCAGCGGGCGATGATCAGCGGGTGGCCGCGCTCGGGGTGCTGCTGGACCAACACCTCCAGTCCGAACACCGTACGCAGCGGCTCGGCACGCAGTACGTCTTCCGGCGTGCCCAACAGATGCGGCCGCCCCTGGTGCAGCAACAACAGGCGATCACAGTAGCGCGCCGCCAGGTTCAGGTCATGCAGGATCACCAGTACCGCTGCGCCGCGATTGGCAAATTCGCGCACAGCCTGCAGCGTGGTGTGCTGGTGCAACGGATCGAGCGCCGAGGTTGGCTCGTCCAGCAGCAGCACCTGCTCCGCGCCGCCCGGCCAGAGCTGCGCCAGCACCCGCGCCAGGTGCACACGCTGGCGCTCGCCACCGGAGAGCGCCAGGTAGCTGCGCCCCATCAGGTGCAGCGCATCCGCCGCCTCCAGGGCCGCCGCGATGATCTCGCCGTCACGCTGACGACCGCTGTCGTGCGGCAGGCGTCCGAACCCCACCACCGCCTCGACGGTGAACGCGAAGTTCAGCGTCGATGACTGCGGCAGTACCGCCAGGCGGCGCGCCCGGTCAGCGCCCTGCCAGTCCGACAGCGGCCGATCATCCAGCCTCACGGCGCCACCGGACAGCGGCAGCTCGCCATTGAGCGCCCCCAGCAGGGTGCTCTTGCCCGCTCCGTTCGGTCCCAGTACACCGAGCACCTGGCCCGGCTGCAGGGCCAGCGTGACATCCTGCAAGACCGTCTGCGCGCCGCGCTTCACCCGCAGGTTTTCCGCCGTCAGCATCAGGAGCGCCCCCGCAGCAGCAGGTAAAGGAAGAATGGCGCGCCGATCAGCGCCGTGACGATGCCGATCGGCAACTCCGCAGGCGCCAGCGCCAGCCGCGCCACGAGATCGGCAAGCAACAGCAGAATGGCGCCGCCGAACATGGACGCCGGCAGCAGCACCCGGTGATCCGGGCCGACGATCAGGCGCAACAGGTGCGGCACCACCAGGCCGATGAAGCCGATCATGCCGGCCGCCGCCACCGCCGCCCCGACGCCCAGCGCCGTGCAGAGAATCAGTTCGACCTTGAGGCGTTCGACATCGAAACCCAGATGGCGCGCCTCCGACTCGCCCAGCAGCAGCGCATTCAGCGCATCCACCCGGTGCGGCAGCCAGCAGGCCACCAGCAGGGTGACCAGCAGCAAGGGCCACAACCGGGGATAACTGGCGCCGTTCAGGCTGCCGAGGTTCCAGAAGGTCAGGGTGCGCAGCGTGGCGTCGTCGGCCAGGTAAGTGAACAGGCCGATCAGCGCCCCCGCCAACGCGGTGAGCGCGATACCCGCCAGCAGCATGGTGGCCACGCTGGTCTGCCCGTTGTGCCGCCCCAGGCGATAGACCAGCGCCGTGACCAGCAGGCCGCCGGCGAATGCACAGGCGGAGAGCAGGTAGGGCGCGAAGGCTTCCGGCAGCCCGCCGATGGACGCGCCGAAGACGATGGCCACCGCCGCCCCCAGGGCCGCGCCACTGGAAACGCCGATCAGGCCGGGATCGGCCAGCGGGTTGCGGAACAGCCCCTGCATGGCCACGCCGGCCAGCGCCAGCACCCCGCCGGTGGCGACGCCCAGCAAGGTGCGCGGCAGGCGGATCTGGCCAACGATCAACTCGGCCTGTCCCAGTCCATCGGCGGACACCGGCAGGCCGAACAGGCGCGCCAGCGCCCGCAGCGTGTCGCCCAGGGGCAGGCTCACCGGCCCGAGGGCCAGTGATAGCCAGACAACCAGCAGCAGAAGAAAACCAAGGAGCGGGAACAGCGGTCGAGCAGCAACGATCCGAGTCAAGGACGACTTTCCGAGTTCAGGGCCTGGGCGGAAGGATAAGAGGCGCGGGAAAGACTGGCCAACCCCTCTGGAATACGCGGCCCCGGAGCATCGACCAGAAGCGTCGCATCGAGGCTCGCCACGCGGCCGCCGCGTACCGCGCGAGTCGCCGCCAGGCCGGGGTTCTGCCGGAGCAGTGCGGCGCGCAGCGCCTGCCAGGCGCGGTACAGTTCAGGGGACGACCGGGGCATCGGGCTCGGGATCGTCATCGCGGAAATCCTCATTCGTCGGAGAGCCGCTGCATCGCGCGACGAGGACGCAGCGTGCCGTAACGAACCCGAATCATGATAATAATTTGCATTTAGATTTACCTGGCGCTATGGTCTGCGCCGAATATCCATCCGACGGGCATCACGCGACCATTTCCCTGCCAACGCCTGAAAAACGCACCCGGGGACCTCAATCCACCTCAGGAGTGTGTTCGGCTGCGGTATGATGCCCCACCCTGGCGCCCGCACGACATCGACGAAACCGAGACGCCCACCCCGTACACGCCCGGTCGCCAAGGCCCGCTGGTGCCGAGCGACTGGGCGAAGATCAGCGACGACCTTCATCACCGAGAACAGTCCTCCGCCAGGATCGCACGTCTGCCGCGGCCAAGCCGATGTCCGCCTTTCTTCAGCACACGGATGTGCACCCTCTTCCGGTCCCGTCCTGTGGGCGCGGATAATGCCCGCCCTGAATGGAGAACCCGGATGATCCTGCTCTGCTCCCCGCATGAACTGGCTGAAGGCCAGAGCCGGGGCTTCAAGGCCGCCGGCCTGAATCTTTTCGTAGTGCGCCGCCAGGGCCGTCTCTATGCCTACCGCAACCGCTGTCCGCACCGGGAAATTCCGCTGGGTTACGACGCGGAGCAGTATCTCGACGCCAGCGGCCGGCTGCTGCAATGCGGACACCACGGCGCGCTGTTCCTGATCGAGACCGGCGAATGCATCCAGGGGCCATGCCTGGGGGATGTGCTGGAATCGCTGCCGTGCAGGGAGGATGAGCAAGGGATCTGGCTGGATGCGATGGACCACGCCTAGGCTGGCAGTCGTTACAGCAGCACCTTCAACGGCCGGTCCAGGCAAATCTCCTGCGTATCGATCCGCGCCCCATAGGCCAGTACTTCCACGCCGGCGCGATGCGCTTCGACTAGAGCCGCGGCATAGGCCGGGTCGATTTCTTCCGCCGGACGCACCGCGTCGATCGCCGACAGGTTCACCGCATACAGCAGCACCGCGCGCACGCCCTCCCGAGCCAGCGCCGCCAGCTCGCGCAGATGCTTGGCGCCACGCTGGGTAACGGCGTCCGGGAAGGCGGCGACCGGGGTCTCGTCGAAGCCCAGGGTCACGCTTTTCACCTCGACGTACACCGGCTTGCCGGCAACCATCAGGCGGAAATCGGCACGGCTGTTTTCCTGCCCGTAGACCACTTCGCGGCGCAGCTCATCGAAGTCCGCAAGTTCAGTCACGGCGCCGGCCAGCAACGCCTCCTCCACCAGCCGGTTGGCGCGCCCGGTGTTCACGCAGGCCAGGCGCCCCTGGGGCGTTTCCACCAGTTCCCAGGTGCCCGGCAGCTTGCGCCTGGGGTCGCTGGAACGGCTGAACCACAGCCTGCAACCCTCGCTCATGCAGTTGAGCATCGAGCCGGTATTCGGACAGTGGATGGTCAGCCGTTCGCCACTGGCGGTCTCGATGTCCGCCAGGAAGCGCTTGTAACGCTTGACCAGGCGCGCTTCTTCCAGCGCCGGCTCGAAGCGCATCAGGGACGCCAGCTCTTCAGGCCGCGAGCGATGCGCTCCACCGCCTGCTGCAGGCGCTCGACACTCTGGGTATAGGCAAAGCGCACATGGTGCGAGGCCTGGTAACGGCCGAAGTCCACGCCGGGGGTGAAGGCGACGTGTTCGGTTTCGATGAAGTGCTGGCAGAACGCGTAGGCATCGCCGCCAAAAGCGCTGATGTCCGCATACAGATAGAAGGCGCCCTCCGGTTCCACCGCGATGCCGAAGCCCAGCTCCCGCAGTGCCGGCAACAGGTAATCGCGACGCCGGGCGAACTCGGCGCGCCGCTCTTCGAAGATCGCCAGGGTTTCCGGCTCGAAGCAGGCCAACGCGGCATGCTGGGCCATGCTCGGCGCACTGATGTAGAGGTTCTGCGCCAGCTTCTCCAGTTCACCGACCGCATCGAGCGGCGCCACCAGCCAGCCCAGGCGCCAGCCGGTCATGCCGAAATATTTGGAGAAACTGTTGAGGACGAAGGCGTCGTCATCCACCTCCAGCACGCTGGTGGCGTCGGTACCATAGGTGAGGCCGTGGTAGATCTCGTCGACCACCAGGCGGCCTCCGCGTGCTTTCAGCGCGGCGGACAGGGCGGCCAGTTCATCCCGGTGCAACAAGGTACCCGTAGGATTCGCCGGCGATGCGACCAGAGCGCCTACACTGTCATGATCCCAGTGCCGCTCGATGAGGTCGGGCGTGAGCTGGTAGCGGCTCTCCGGCCCCACCGGCACCAACTGCGCGGCGCCTTCGACCAGGCGCAGGAAGTGGCGATTGCACGGGTAGCCCGGGTCGGCCAGCAGCCAGTGCTTGCCCGGGTCCACCAGCAGGCTGCTGGCCAGCAGCAACGCACCGGAGCCGCCGGGCGTGATGAGGATGCGCTGCGGGTCGATCGACAGGCCATAGCGCTCGGCGTAGAAGCCGGCGATGGCCTCGCGCAGCGCCGGCACGCCACGGGCGGCGGTGTAGCGGGTATGTCCGTTGGCCAGTGCAGCCTGGCCGGCGGCGATGATCGGCGCGGCGGTGGTGAAGTCCGGCTCGCCGATTTCCAGGTGAATGACGTCGTGGCCCGCGGCCTGCAATTCATTGGCGCGCGCCAGCAGCGCCATGACGTGGAAAGGTTCGATGGCGCGACTGCGTGCGCTGAAGGAAGTAGCCATGAGTTTTTCCGAACTTTACGACAAGGTGGCGATTCTAACAGGCCACCGAGCGACACAGGAGGACCACCGAAGACCGGTGGTTCTACCTCGAAAATGTACGTTTCGTTCGCGAAAAGCCGATGATCGTGCAGTGGTTTGCAAGAAACTCGATAGCGGCCTCTATCGGGTCGGCGACCGGGTCGCCGGGTCATGTGCGTGCGACAACAGGCTCGACAACCGGGAGTAGCATCACGGTTATCGTTCTGGTAAGTTCGCCCGCTTGCGAGCGCGGGGCCGGCAGTGCCGGAGAGGGACCATCCGCGAGAGGATTAGCGAGAGTGAGAGGCGGTCATCCATGCCCACCAAAGCAAAACAACAGAGCAGCCAACTGATTCGTGGCTTCGAGCCCTACCAGGAAACCAAGGGCGAGGAGTACATGAGCGATCGCATGCGCGCGCACTTCACCTCCATCCTCAACAAGTGGAAAGTTGAGCTGATGGAAGAAGTGGACCGCACCGTGCACCACATGCAGGACGAAGCGGCGAACTTCCCGGACCCGGCCGACCGTGCCAGCCAGGAAGAAGAGTTCAGCCTCGAGCTGCGCGCCCGCGACCGCGAGCGCAAGCTGATCAAGAAGATCGACGAGACCCTGCAACTGATCGAAGACAACGATTACGGCTGGTGCGATTCCTGTGGCGTCGAGATCGGCATCCGCCGTCTGGAAGCCCGCCCCACCGCCACCCTGTGCATCGACTGCAAGACCCTGGCGGAAATCAAGGAAAAGCAGCTGGGCTCCTGAGCCTGGTTGAACCCGAACGGGGCGCTGCGGCGCCCCGTTTCGTTTCTGCGCCCCGCCCTTAATAAAAAGTCAAAGAGACGCCATGCCCGCTTCCCGCTACGTCGGACGCTTCGCCCCCACGCCCAGCGGCTACCTGCATTTCGGTTCGCTGGTGGCGGCCGTTGCTTCCTATCTGGATGCGCGCGCCGTGGGTGGAAAGTGGCTGGTGCGCATGGAAGACCTCGACCCGCCGCGCGAGATGCCCGGTGCCCAGGCGGCGATCCTGGAGACCCTGGAGCGTTACGGCTTCGAATGGGACGGCCCGGTGGAGCGCCAGAGCGAGCGCGGCGACGCCTACGCGGCCCAGGTCGAACAATGGCTGCGCAGCGGCCTGGCCTACGCCTGCACCTGCTCGCGCAAGCAGCTCGAAGGCAGCCACGGCATCTATCCCGGCACCTGCCGCGACGCCCAGCATGACTGGCACGGTGACGTCGCCATCCGCATCCGCGTGCCGGAGCTGGACTATCGCTTCGTCGATCGCCTGCAGGGTGCATTCCACCAGCACCTGGGGCGCGAAGTGGGCGACTTCATCATTCGCCGTCGCGACGGGCTGTTCGCCTATCAGTTGGCAGTGGTGCTGGACGACGCCTGGCAGGGTGTTACCGACATCGTTCGCGGCGCCGACCTGCTCGACAACACCCCACGCCAGCTCTACCTGCAGGAACTGCTGGGCATCGCCGCACCGCGTTACCTGCACGTGCCGCTGATCATCCAGCCCGACGGCCACAAGCTCGGCAAGTCCTATCGCTCGCCGCCGCTGGAAGCCGACCAGGCCGCCCCACTGCTGGTACGCGCACTCAAGGCACTGGGCCAGAATCCGCCCACCGAGCTGCTGCAGGCCGCACCGCGCGAGGTGCTCGCCTGGGGCATCGCGCACTGGGAGGCCAACGCCCTCCCCCATCGCCTGACGCTGGAAGACGCGCAGCTCTAGACTGGTATAACGAATCAAGGCCCACGCGCCGCGCTGACGTGTTTTTGTAGGAGCGAGCGTGCTCGCGAACCTGAATCCCGTTGCGGGGTTTGTTCGCGAGCAAGCTCGCCCTACAAGTCCTGCCGAGCGTTCGGCGCAAGGCGGGGCAGGCGGGCAGCTTGCCGGCGACTGTGCGCACAGGTAGCCTGCCCGCCGAACCAAGAGAGAGACGACATGTACATCTACCGACTGGTGTTGCTCCTGGTCGTGGGCATCTACCTGTTCTCACCGGCCATCATGGACTGGTGGATCGATCCCCACGGCGCCTGGTACCGCCCGTATCTGCTGTGGCTGATCCTGATCGTCGTCACCTTCATCCTGCAGAGCCAGCGCGATGCTGACGAGCTTTAGCCTCACCCAGCTGATCCTGATCAGCGCCTCCTACCTGATGGTCCTCTTCGGTGTCGCCTGGATCACCGAGCGCGGCTTCGTTCCGCGCCGGCTGGTGCGCCATCCGCTGATCTATACCCTGTCGCTGGGCGTGTACGCCAGCGCCTGGGCCTTCTATGGCACGGTCGGGCTGGCCTACCAGTACGGCTACGGCTTCCTGGCGATCTACCTGGGCGTCTCCGGCGCCTTCCTGCTGGCGCCGGTGCTGCTCTACCCGATCCTGCGCATCACGCGGGCCTACCAGTTGTCATCGCTGGCCGACCTGTTTGCCTTCCGCTTCCGCAGCACCTGGGCCGGCGCGCTGACCACGCTGTTCATGCTGATCGGCGTACTACCGATGCTGGCGCTGCAGATCCAGGCGGTGACCGACTCGATCAGCATCCTCACCCGCGAATCGGAGCCCAACCGCGCGGCGCTGGCGTTCTGCGCGCTGATCACGCTGTTCGCCATTCTCTTCGGCGCGCGCCACATCGCCACCCGCGAGCGCCACGAGGGGCTGGTGATGGCGATCGCCTTCGAGTCGCTGGTGAAGCTGGTGGCGCTCTGTTCCATCGGCCTGTTCGCCCTCTACGGCGTGTTCGGCGGGCCGGACGGTCTGGAAGTCTGGCTGCTGCAGAACCAGGAAGCCCTGAGCACGCTGCACACGCCGCTGGCCGAAGGGCCGTGGCGCACGCTGCTGCTGGTGTTCTTCGCCGCGGCCATCGTGATGCCACACATGTTCCACATGACCTTCACCGAGAACCTCAACCCGCGCTCGCTGCTCAGCGCCAGCTGGGGCCTGCCGCTGTTCCTGCTGCCGATGAGCCTGGCGGTGCCGCCGATCCTCTGGGCCGGCCTGCACCTGGGCGCCTCGACCAACCCGGAGTACTTCACCCTCGGCCTGGGCATCTCGGTGGACAGCCCGGCCCTGGCGCTGACCGCCTTCGTCGGCGGCATCTCCGCCGCCAGCGGCCTGATCATCGTGATGACCCTGGCGCTCTCGGGCATGGTGCTCAACCACCTGGTGCTGCCGCTCTACCAGCCGCCGGCCGAAGGCAACATCTACCGCTGGCTGAAGTGGACCCGCCGCGCACTGATCGCCGCGATCATCATGGCCGGCTATGCCTTCTACCTGGTGCTGGGCGCCGAGCAGGACCTGTCCAACCTGGGGATAGTCTCCTTCGTCGCCACCCTGCAGTTCCTCCCCGGCGCGCTGGCCGTGCTCTACTGGCCGACCGCCAACCGCCGCGGCTTCATCGCAGGTCTCGTGGCGGGCATGCTGGTCTGGGGCGCGACCATGCTCACCCCGCTGGTGGCGAACATGCAGAGCGTCTACCTGCCGCTGTTCAACTCGCTCTATGTGCTCGACGACACCACCTGGCACCTCGCCGCGCTCGCTTCGCTGGCGGCCAACGTGCTGGTGTTCACCCTGGTCTCGCTGTTCACCGAAGCCAGCGACGAAGAAAAAGGTGCCGCCGAAGCCTGCGCCGTGGACAACGTGCGCCGCCCGCAGCGCCGCGAGCTGATCGCCGTTTCCCCGCAGGAGTTCGCCAGCCAGCTGTCCAAGCCGCTGGGCGCGAAGACCGCGCAGCGCGAGGTGGAGCAGGCTCTGCGCGACCTGCACCTGCCCTTCGACGAACGCCGCCCCTACGCCCTGCGCCGCCTGCGCGACCGCATCGAGGCGAACCTCTCCGGCCTGATGGGCCCCAGCGTGGCGCAGGACATGGTGGAAACCTTCCTGCCCTACAAGGCCAGCAGTGAAAGCTACGTCACCGAGGACATCCACTTCATCGAGAGCCGCCTGGAGGACTACCACTCCCGGCTCACCGGCCTGGCCGCCGAACTCGATACCCTGCGCCGCTACCACCGCCAGACCCTGCAGGACCTGCCAATGGGCGTGTGCTCGCTGGCCAAGGACCAGGAAATCCTCATGTGGAACCGTGCCATCGAGGAACTCACCGGGGTCAGCGCGCAACGCGTGGTCGGCTCGCGCCTGGCCGCCCTGCCCGAGCCGTGGCGCGGCCTGCTGGAAGGCTTCATCGAC
The DNA here is from genome assembly GCF_000349845.1 of Pseudomonas sp. ATCC 13867. Taxonomy (NCBI): domain Bacteria; kingdom Pseudomonadati; phylum Pseudomonadota; class Gammaproteobacteria; order Pseudomonadales; family Pseudomonadaceae; genus Pseudomonas; species Pseudomonas sp. ATCC 13867. Next base: position 4,690,929 of record NC_020829.1, read on the forward strand.
GCGCCGGACGAGCACCTGCACAAGCAGCGCCTGTCCATCGACGGCCAGACCCGCTGGCTGAACCTGCACAAGGCGGCGATCGAGGAACCCCTCGCGCCCGGTAACAGCGGCCTGGTGCTGCTGGTCGAAGACCTCACCGAAACCCAGTCCCTGGAAGACAAGCTGATCCATTCCGAGCGCCTGGCCTCGATCGGCCGCCTCGCCGCCGGCGTGGCCCACGAGATCGGCAACCCTATCACCGGCATCGCCTGCCTTGCGCAGAACCTGCGCGAAGAGCGCGAGGGCGATGGCGAGCTGACCGAGATCAGCGGGCAGATCCTCGAACAGACCAAGCGCGTCTCGCGCATCGTGCAGTCGCTGATGAGCTTCGCCCATGCCGGCGGCAAGCAGGTGGCCGCCGAGCCGGTGTGCCTGGCCGACGCCGCCCAGGAAGCCATCGGCCTGCTGTCGCTGAACAGACGCAGCGTCGACGTGCAGTTCTTCAACCTGTGCGACCCGGCGCATTGGGTCGAGGGCGACTCGCAGCGCCTGGCCCAGGTACTGATCAACCTGCTCTCCAACGCCCGCGACGCCTCGCCAGCCAATGGCGCAATCCGCGTGCGGACCGAGGCCTCGGAGCAGACCGTCGACCTGATCGTCGAAGACGAAGGCAGCGGAATACCCAAGTCGATCATCGACCGCCTGTTCGAACCCTTCTTCACGACCAAGGACCCCGGCAAGGGGACCGGTCTAGGCCTCGCACTGGTCTATTCGATCGTGGAAGAGCATTATGGGCAAATCACCATAGACAGCCCGGCTGACCCCGAACGCGAATGCGGCACCCGCATCAGCGTCACTTTGCCGCGGCATCCTGGCCCGACGGCCGAGCAGTAAACGAGCACGTCGAGAGAGCTGAATACATGGCACATATCCTCATCGTCGAAGACGAAACCATCATCCGCTCCGCCCTGCGACGGTTGCTCGAGCGGAACCAATACCAGGTCAGCGAGGCTGGCTCGGTGCAGGAGGCCCAGGAGCGCTACAGCATCCCGTCGTTCGACATGATCGTCAGCGACCTGCGCCTGCCGGGCGCACCGGGTACCGAACTGATCAAGCTGGCCCAGGGCACCCCGGTGCTGATCATGACCAGCTACGCCAGCCTGCGCTCGGCGGTGGACTCGATGAAGATGGGCGCGGTGGACTACATCGCCAAGCCGTTCGACCACGACGAGATGCTCCAGGCCGTGGCGCGCATCCTCAAGGATCGCCAGGAAGCCCGGAACGCCCCGACCGAAGCCCGTGGTAACGCCAAGGCGGCGGAACGTAGCAGCGTGGGTAACACCGCTCCGGCGGACGGCGAGATCGGCATCATCGGCTCCTGCCCCCCCATGCAGGAGCTGTACACCAAGATCCGCAAGGTCGCGCCGACCGACTCCAATGTACTGATCCAGGGCGAGTCCGGTACCGGCAAGGAACTGGTGGCCCGCGCGCTGCACAACCTGTCCAAGCGCACCAAGGCGCCGCTGATCTCGGTGAACTGCGCGGCGATCCCGGAAACCCTGATCGAATCCGAACTGTTCGGCCACGAGAAAGGCGCGTTCACCGGCGCCAGCGCGGGCCGCGCGGGCCTGGTGGAAGCCGCCGACGGCGGCACCCTGTTCCTCGACGAGATCGGCGAACTGCCGCTCGAAGCCCAGGCGCGCCTGCTGCGCGTACTGCAGGAAGGCGAGATCCGCCGGGTCGGCTCGGTACAGTCGCAGAAAGTGGACGTACGCCTGATCGCGGCGACCCACCGCGACCTGAAGATGCTGGCCAAGACCGGCCAGTTCCGCGAAGACCTCTACTACCGCCTGCACGTCATCTCGCTGAAACTGCCGCCCCTGCGCGAGCGCGGCCCCGACGTGATGGAGATCGCGCGCGCCTTCCTGACGCGGCAGTGCTCGCAGATGGGGCGCCCGGCGCTGAGCTTCTCCCACGAGGCCGAACAGGCCATCCGTCACTATCCGTGGCCGGGTAACGTGCGCGAACTGGAGAACGCCATCGAGCGCGCGGTGATCCTCAGCGAAGGGCTGGAGATTCCCGCCGACCTGCTGGGCATCGACATCGAGCTGGATGATCTGGAAGACGACTTCATGGACGAGGCCGAACCCCGTCCGAGCAACGGCAACACCAGCAATCACGAGCCTACCGAGGATCTGTCGCTGGAGGACTACTTCCAGCACTTCGTCCTCGAACACCAGGACCACATGACCGAAACCGAACTGGCCCGCAAGCTGGGCATCAGCCGTAAATGTCTGTGGGAGCGCCGTCAGCGCCTGGGCATCCCGCGCCGCAAATCCGGTGCTTCGGCTGACTCGTAGGACGCCCCACACTGTTACCGGAGACATGCTCCGTAACAAAAGCCGGGTTCATCGGTAACGGGAACCCGGCTTTTTTATGCCTGCCACCCAAAGGCGAATCCACGCAAGCCATTGAAAAATAAGGATTTGCAAAAGTTGGCACGGCATCTGCTTTGTTATTGGCACAACAACAATAACAAGCACGACAACTCAAAATAAGAACAAGACGAAACGACTCCAGCACAACAAAAACAAAATCGCGGAGGCGCAGCTAACTGATTCTTTTGGAGAAGAGTAGCCGTCGGGAGCAGTCCCGCAACCAGTCAGAGAAGAATAAAACTGCTTGAAGGCAGCACGAGGACTGGTTGGATCGCAAGATCATCGCTTACTCAGCGACCAAAGCAATCCGTTTGCTATTGAACACCTTCCAAGTGTGGAAGGTTCCCCGAAGCAGGTAGCTTCGAGGGTCGGGTCTACAAACAAAAACAACAAGCCCGGTAATCATAATAAAAACAAAGCACGCACCTATTTGGGGGGGAGCCTCGGCTCCCCCAGTAGCTTTCGCTACACCCTCTCCCCTTCTCCCCGCAAGTCCTTTTTCCTACTTTCCTTCATCATCCCACCCCACGATGCTAGAATCGCCGCGGCGCAGACGGCATTCGATTTGCTGCCATTTGTTTCAAGGCAGCGGCAGACACCCGCTATCCTCCAGGAAACGCCGAAATCAAGCGGCTTGCCGAGACCTGCGTATGCCATCCATACACCCATTCCCGATAGTGCACACATGCTGAAAAAGCTGATCCAGTCCATCCGATCCCCACTGCGCCGTCCGCGCGCTGTCCGCACTACTCCGGAAGTCGTTGGCAATCATCAGCACTCGCTGCGGCGGGAACAGTTCAGCAGGAACGCGGTGAACGTCGTGGAGCGCCTGACCAAGGCCGGCTACCAGGCGTACATCGTCGGTGGCGGCGTACGTGATCCGCTGCTGGGTATTACCCCCAAGGACTTCGACGTGGCCACCAGCGCCACCCCCGAGCAGGTTCGCGCCGAGTTCCGCAACGCGCGGGTGATCGGCCGTCGCTTCAAGCTGGTCCATGTCCACTTCGGCCGCGAGATCATCGAAGTCGCCACCTTCCGCGCCAACCATCCGCAGACCGACGACGACACCGACAGCGCCCATGCCTCTCGCAACGAGGCCGGCCGCATCCTGCGCGACAACGTCTATGGCACGCTGGAAGACGACGCGCAGCGCCGCGACTTCACCATCAACGCCCTGTATTTCGATGTCACCGGCGAGCGCATCCTCGACTACGCCCACGGCGTGCATGACATCCGCAACCGCCTGGTGCGCCTGATCGGCGACCCTGAGCAGCGCTACCTCGAAGACCCGGTGCGCATGCTGCGCGCCGTACGCTTCGCCGCCAAGCTGGGCTTCGAGATCGAGAAACACAGCGCCGCGCCGATCCGCCGCCTGGCGCACCTGCTCAACGAAATCCCCTCGGCGCGCCTGTTCGACGAAGTGCTCAAGCTGCTACTGAGCGGCAAGGCCGAGCGCACCTTCGAGCTGCTCAACGAATACGACCTGTTCGCGCCGTTGTTCCCGGCCAGCGCCAAGGCGCTGAAAGAGAATCCCGAATACGCCGGCAAGCTGATGCGCCAGGCGCTGGCCAACACCGACGAGCGCATTCGCCAGGGCAAGCCGGTCACTCCGGCCTTCCTGTTCGCCGCGCTGCTCTGGCCCGCCCTGCCCGCGCGCGTACTGAAACTGCAGGAGCGCGGCGTGCCGCCGATCCCGGCCATGCAGGACGCCGCCCACGAACTGATCATCGAACAGTGCAAGCGCACTGCGGTGCCCAAGCGCTTCACCATCCCGATCCGCGAGATCTGGGACATGCAGGAACGCCTGCCGCGCCGCCAGGGCAAGAAGGCCGACCTGCTGCTGGAAAACCCGCGCTTCCGTGCCGGCTACGACTTCCTCCTGCTGCGCGAAAGCGCCGGCGAGGAAACCGGTGGCCTGGGCGATTGGTGGACCGACTACCAGGAAGCCAGCGATGGCGAACGCCGCGGCATGATCCGCAACCTCTCCAGCCAGGAAGAAAGCAGCGGTGGCGTACCGCGCAAACGCCGTCGTGGCGGTGCCAACCGTCGCCGGCGCGGTCCGCGTAACAGTGGCGAAGGCACCGGTAACGAATGAGCGAACGCGTCTACATCGGGCTCGGCAGCAACCTCGCCGAACCGCGCCAGCAACTGGAAGCCGCACTGAAGGCGCTGTCGCAGATTCCCGCCACCAAGGTGGCGGTGGTCTCCCCACTCTACGTCAGCGACCCGCTGGGCCCGCCGGACCAGCCGCGCTACGTCAACGCCGTGGCTGCACTGGATACCGACCTGGAACCGCTCGCCCTGCTGGACGCCCTGCAGACCATCGAGCTGGAGCAAGGCCGCGTACGCAAGGACGAACGCTGGGGACCGCGCACACTGGACCTCGACATCCTGCTGTTCGGCGAGCGCCTGATCGACGAACCGCGCCTGCGCGTGCCGCACTACCACATGCACGCCCGCGCCTTCGTGCTCTATCCGCTGGCCGATCTCGCCCCGCAACTGCAACTGCCCAACGGCCAGATGCTGGCGGATCTGTTGGCCGCCTGTCCGTTCTCCGGCCTCGAGCGACTGCCCTGAAACATCCCGCGCCCCAGGCGTGTGGGGCGCGCTGGCAGTAACGCCGTAACAGTCCGGTAACACCTGCAATTGACTTCGGTCCGCCCCATCTGGACTATAGGTGCCCGTTTGCCCCTGCCCGGCGCAGAACTGAGGACACTTTCATGCCTGATGTCACCCTGACCACCCTGCAAGGTCTCAAGCAAAGCGGCGAAAAGATCGCGATGCTGACCGCCTACGATGCCATGTTCGCGCACGTTGCCAGCCAGGCCGGCGCCGAAGTGCTGCTGATCGGTGACTCCCTGGGCATGGTGCTGCAAGGACACGACAGCACGCTCCCGGTCACCATCCAGGACATGGCCTACCACACCGCCGCCGTGAAGCGCGGCAACAAGGGTGCGCTGATCCTCACCGACCTGCCGTTCGAATCGGGTACGTCCCTGGACCGCCTGCTGCGCGACTCGGTAACAGTCATGCAGGCCGGCGCCCAAATGGTCAAGCTGGAAGGTGGCGCCTGGCTCGCCGAGCCGATCGTGCGCCTGGCTCAGCTCGGCATTCCGGTGTGCGCCCACCTCGGTCTGACCCCGCAGTCGGTCAACCTGTTCGGCGGCTTCAAGGTGCAGGGTCGCCAGGAAAGCCAGGCCCGCCAGCTGCGCGCCGACGCCATCGCCCTGGAGCAGGCCGGTGCCGCCATGCTGCTGCTGGAATGCGTCCCCTCGGCCCTGGCCCAGGAGATCAGCGAAGCGGTGAAGATTCCGGTAATCGGCATTGGCGCCGGTGCCGGCACCGATGGCCAGGTTCTGGTGATGCACGACATGCTCGGGCTGTCGCTGACCGGTCGTTCGCCGAAGTTCGTGAAGAACTTCATGGAAGGCCAGCCGGATATCGCCTCGGCCATGACCGCTTTCGTCAAGGCCGTGAAAGATGGCTCCTTCCCCGGCCCGGAACACGGATTCTCTTCATGAACACGGTAAAAACAGTCCGCGAGCTGCGCGCCGCGGTGGCCCGCGCGCGCGCTGAGGGCAAACGCATCGCACTGGTCCCGACGATGGGCAACCTGCACTCCGGCCACGCAGCCCTGGTGACCAAGGCCGGCCAGCGCGCCGACTTCGTGGTTGCCAGCATCTTCGTCAATCCGCTGCAGTTCGGCCCTACCGAGGACCTGGACAAATACCCGCGCACCCTAGTCGCGGACCAGGGCAAGCTGCTGGAGGCCGGCTGCCACCTGCTGTTCGCACCGACCGTCGAGGAGATGTACCCCGACGGCATGGAAGGCCAGACCCGCCTGAACGTCAGCGGCGTTTCGGAAGGCCTGTGTGGCGGCAGCCGTCCCGGCCACTTCGATGGCGTCGCCACGGTGGTGTGCAAGCTGTTCAACATGGTCCAGCCGGACATGGCCCTGTTCGGCGAGAAGGACTTCCAGCAACTGGCGGTGATCCGCAAGCTGGTGCGCGATCTCAACCTGCCGATCCAGGTCTTTGGCGAGCCCACCGTGCGCGCCGACGACGGTCTGGCGCTGTCCTCGCGCAACGGCTACCTGAACGACGAGCAACGCGCCAGCGCGCCGGTGCTCTACCGCACCCTGAAGCAGCTTGCCGAACAGGTTCGCGGTGGTGCGCGTGATTATGCGGCGCTGCTCGCCGATGGGCGCCAGCAGATCGAGCAGGCCGGCCTGCGCATCGATTACCTGGAAATCCGCGAATCCGCCGGGCTGCGTCCCGCCGCGGCGGAGGACAACCAGTTGGTGATCCTGGTGGCGGCATTCCTGGGCAGCACCCGCCTGATCGACAACCTCGCCTTCCAGATCGACTAACCCCCGCACGACTGCCGATATCCACCTCAAGGCCGCGCCAGCCGCGACCTTGAGCGGTTTTCGGTGCTCGGGCATACTCGCACCGCACTCCCTCCCCAGACCAGAAAAAGAGGAGCCACGCCCATGCAGAGCATCATGCTCAAAGCCAAACTGCACCGCGCCGAAGTCACCCACGCCGTGCTCGACTATGAAGGCTCCTGCGCCATCGATGGCGAATGGCTCGATCTCGCTGGCATCCGCGAGTACGAACAGATCCAGATCTACAACGTCGATAACGGCGAGCGCTTCACCACCTACGCCATCCGTGGCGAGGAAGGCTCACGGATGATTTCCGTCAACGGCGCCGCCGCCCACAGGGCCAAGGTGGGTGACCGGGTCATCATCTGCGCGTACGCTCAGTTCAGCGACGCCGAGCTGGAAGGATTCAAGCCGCGCATGCTGTACATGGCGCCCGGCAATCAGCTCAGCCACACCAGCAACGCCATTCCGGTTCAGCTCGCCTGAGCCCACGAGAAAGCCCGGAACCACCGGGCTTTCCGTTGTTCAAAAAATGCACGCCACACCCGAAGGTACGTCATGGAACACCACCTCACCCCGCTGGATGCCACGCAACTGAAGAGCTGGCAGGCTCTGGCCGCCCACCGCCAGGAGTTGCAGAGCTTCTCGATGCGCGAGGCGTTCGCCCAGGATCCGGAGCGCTTCAAGCGTTTCTCCCTCAGCGCCTGTGGCCTGTTCCTGGACTTCTCGAAGAACCTGATCCGCCAGGACACCCTTGACCTGCTGGTGAAGCTCGCGGAAGAGGCCAAGCTGGGCGAAGCCATCCAGTCGATGTTCCGTGGCGACGTGATCAATGCCTCCGAGCGCCGACCGGTGCTGCACACCGCACTGCGCCGCCCCATCGGCGACAAGGTGCTGGTGGACGGTAAGGACGTGATGCCGGAAGTGCACCGCGTACTGCACCAGATGACCGAGCTGGTCGCCGCCGTGCACAACGGCCTGTGGCGCGGTTACACCGAGAAACCGATCACCGACGTGGTGAACATCGGCATCGGTGGCTCTTTCCTCGGCCCGCAACTGGTCTCCGAAGCCCTGCTGCCCTTCGCCCAGAAAGGCGTGCGTTGCCACTACCTGGCGAACATCGACGGCAGCGAGTTCCGTGAGCTGACCGCAAAGCTCAACGCCGAGACCACGCTGTTCATCGTCTCCTCGAAGTCCTTCGGCACCCTGGAAACCCTGAAGAACGCCCAGGCCGCTCGCGCCTGGTACCTGGCCCAGGGCGGCAGCGAGGCAGAGCTGTACCGTCATTTCATCGCAGTATCCAGCAACAAGGAGGCCGCGGCGGCCTTCGGCATCCGCCCCGAGAATGTCTTCCCCATGTGGGACTGGGTCGGCGGTCGCTACTCGCTGTGGTCGGCCATCGGCCTGCCGATCGCCATGTCGGTGGGCATCAACAACTTCAAGGAACTGCTGTCCGGCGCCTACAGCATGGACCAGCACTTCCTGACCTCGCCGTTCGAGAAGAACATCCCGGTGCTGCTGGGCCTGCTCGGCGTCTGGTACGGCGACTTCTGGGGCGCGCGCAGCCACGCGATCCTGCCGTACGACTACTACCTGCGGAACATCACCGACCACCTGCAGCAGCTGGACATGGAGTCCAACGGCAAGAGCGTGCGCCAGGACGGCACCTCGGTTTCCGCCGGCACCGGTCCGGTGATCTGGGGCGGCGTGGGCTGCAACGGCCAGCATGCGTACCACCAGTTGCTGCACCAGGGCACCCACCTGATCCCGGCCGATTTCATCGTTCCGGTATCCAGTTACAACCCGGTGGCCGACCACCATCAGTGGCTGTACGCCAACTGCCTGTCGCAGAGCCAGGCGCTGATGGTCGGCAAGAGCCGCGCCGAGGCCGAGGCCGAGCTGCGCGCCAAGGGCGTCGATGAGGCCGAAGTGCAGCGCCTGGCGCCGCACAAGGTGATTCCGGGCAACCGCCCGAGCAACACCCTGGTCATGGAACGCATCAGCGCCCGTCGCCTGGGCGCGCTGATCGCCATGTACGAGCACAAGGTCTACGTGCAGAGCATCCTCTGGGGCATCAACGCCTTCGACCAGTGGGGTGTGGAGCTTGGCAAGGACCTGGGCAAGGCGGTGTATGGCCGCCTGGTGGGCAGCGAGGAAAGCTGCGCAGAAGATGCCTCCACCCAGGGCCTGATCGACTTCTTCCGCGGCCGTCACCGCGGTTGATTCCCCGTACGAACGGCCGCGCATTGAGCGCGACCGTTCGTCGGTAGCGGCGCAAAGCTGCGCCGGTGCCCCTCTCCCGCCGGGTTCTCTCGCACGCGCGCCAGCCCTGTCGAACCCTCTGATCCCCCAAGCCCGCCCACACCGCAAACGACCGGTACCTGAAACACTCTCCGCACGCGCCTCTCGCTGGCCTGTCGAAGTAGTGTCCGGCTGAACGAACCGCGCTGGCGCAACGTCAAATCCTCATGGCCAACCCTTGAACCCGCCTGGGCTTGGATGCACCCTTGTGGGCATCTCGGCTCACAACAACAAGGATTCGACATGTACGAGATCAGCCTTCATCCCGTCCCGGAGGCCGTACGCCAGCGTGCCTACCTCGACAACGACGCCTACCAGCGCCTGTACCGGCAATCGGTGGACCACCCGGACGCCTTCTGGGGCGAACAGGCCAAGGCCTTCCTCGACTGGTTCAAGCCCTGGACCTCGGTCCACCACGGCGACCTGGCCCACGGCCAGGCCAGCTGGTTCAAGGGTGGCCAGCTCAACGTCACCTACAACTGCATCGACCGCCATCTGGAAACCCGTGGCGAACAGGTGGCGATCATCTGGGAAGGTGACAACCCGGCCGAATCCGCGCAGATCACCTACCGCAAGCTGCACAGCCATGTCTGCCGCCTCGCCAACGTGCTCAAGAGCCGTGGCGTGGGGAAAGGCGACCGGGTGTGCATCTACATGCCGATGATCCCCGAGGCCGCCTACGCGATGCTGGCCTGCGCGCGGATCGGCGCGATTCATTCGGTGGTGTTCGGCGGCTTCTCCCCCGATGCCCTGCGCGACCGCATCCTCGACGCCGACTGCCGCGTCGTGATCACCGCCGACGAAGGCGTGCGTGGCGGCAAGTACATCCCGCTCAAGCAGAACGTGGAAAAGGCCCTGAAGGACTGCCCGAACGTCTCCAGCGTGGTGGTGGTCGAGCGCACCCAGGGCGAGATTCCCTGGGTCGAGGGCCGCGACATCTGGTACCACGAGGCCCTGCGCGATGCCAGCGAGGACTGCGCGCCGGAACCGATGGATGCGGAGGATCCGCTGTTCATCCTCTACACCTCCGGCTCCACTGGCAAACCCAAGGGCGTGCTGCACACCACCGGCGGCTACCTGCTGGGCGCGGCGATGACCCACAAGTACGTGTTCGACTACCACGACGGCGACATCTACTGGTGCACCGCGGACGTCGGCTGGGTCACCGGCCACAGCTACATCGTCTATGGCCCGCTGGCCAACGGCGCCACCACCCTGATGTTCGAGGGCGTGCCGAACTACCCGGACGCCTCGCGCTTCTGGCAGGTGATCGACAAGCACCAGGTGAACATCTTCTACACCGCCCCCACCGCCATCCGCGCCCTGATGCGCGAAGGCGAGGATCCGGTCAGCAAGACCTCGCGCAGCAGCCTGCGCCTGCTCGGTTCGGTCGGCGAGCCGATCAACCCGGAAGCCTGGGAGTGGTACTACCACGTGGTCGGCGAAACGCGCTGCCCCATCGTCGACACCTGGTGGCAGACCGAGACCGGCTGCATCCTGATCACCCCGCTGCCCGGCGCCACCGCCCTCAAGCCCGGCTCGGCGACCCGCCCGTTCTTCGGCGTGCAGCCGGTGCTGCTCGATGAGCAGGGCAAGGAAATCGACGGCCCCGGCTCCGGCGTGCTTGCCATCAAGGCCAGTTGGCCGAGCCAGATCCGCAGCGTCTATGGCGACCACCAGCGGATGATCGACACCTACTTCAAGCCCTACCCCGGCTACTATTTCACCGGCGACGGCGCGCGCCGCGACGAGGACGGCTACTACTGGATCACCGGCCGCGTGGACGACGTGATCAACGTCTCCGGCCACCGTATCGGCACCGCCGAAGTGGAAAGCGCACTGGTGCTGCACGATTCGGTGGCGGAGGCCGCGGTAGTCGGCTATCCCCATGACCTCAAGGGCCAGGGCATCTACGCCTTCGTCACATTGATGAATGGCGTCCAGCCCAGCGACGCGCTCAAGCAGGACCTGCTGGCACTGGTGAGCAAGGAGATCGGCAGTTTCGCCAAACCGGAAATGCTGCAATGGGCGCCGGGCCTGCCGAAGACCCGCTCGGGCAAGATCATGCGGCGCATCCTGCGCAAGATCGCCTGCAACGAACTGGAGAACCTCGGTGACACCTCCACGCTGGCCGACCCCAGTGTGGTGCAAGGGCTCATCGACAATCGCCTGAACCGTTGATCGCGCTTCAGGCCACGGGCGCAAAGATGCTAGGTTTACCCCACAGACCTGCCGTCCTTACCCCGAGGCCTGTTCGCCGCAATGGAAACCGTTCGCCGTCATATCGAAAGCCAGGTGCTCAGCCTGACCGGCCTCGCCCTGGGCGGGGTCGACTTCGAGTCGCCCAAGGGTGATCCGGGCCTGTTCGGCCCGGACTCGACCTGCTGGAAAGTCCACGGCGACTTCAGTTCGATGCTGATCGGCGGCATCACCGCCCTGCTCCTGCAGATGCTCCACCCGGCAGCGCTCGGTGGCGTCTGGGACCACTCCAACTTCCGTGCCGACATGCTCGGCCGCCTGCGCCGCACCGGACAGTTCATCTCCGCCACCACCTACGGCTCACGGGTGGATGCAGACAAGCTCATCGAGCGCGTGCGGCGTATCCACGCCAACGTCCACGGCATCCTGCCCGACGGCACCCGTTATTCGGCCAACGACCCGGACCTGCTCACCTGGGTCCACGTCGCGGAGGTCAGCAGCTTCCTCGCCTCCCACCTGCGCTACCTGAATCCAGATCTGTCCGCAGCGGAGCAGGACCGCTACTACGACGAAATCGCGCTGGTGGCCGAGCGCCTGGGTGCACGCAACGTCCCCCGCTCGCGCCAGCAGGTGGCCGACTATCTGCAGAGTGTCCGTCCACAGCTGCACTACGATGAACGTACCCGGGAAGTCGTGCGGGTCCTGTTCAGCGCTCCCGCCCCCAGTTTCCTGGCCAAACCCTTCGGCGCCTTGATGATGCGCGCGGGCATCGACCTGTTGCCGGAATGGGCTGCCGACCAGCTAGGTTTGGGCCTGGGCAGCCTGCAGCGCCAGCTGATCCGCTCCAGTGTGAAACGCAGTGTGCCGCTGCTGCGCTGGGCCGTGCGCAACGGCTCGCTGCACCGGGCCCGCCGGCGCATGGGACTGCCTCCGCTACGCTGAAGTCCGCCTACTCAAGGCAGAGTTCCCCCGGTGCGGCAAGTCTCTGCTCCCGCGCCCCACGTCAAGAAATCGATAGTTGAATCCGAGCAAGATTCTCGTAGCGGTTCTAGGATTTTTCCGTATGCCCCTGAACATCTAGGCTATTTTCAAGCTCAATTCGCTGAAATGACCACACTCAGGGAGTGACCTATGAAGACGCGTGTCGTGCTGATCGAAGATCACCCAGCGATGCGTTTGGCGATCCGCTCACTGCTGGGGCAGGACTCGCAGTTCGAAGTCGTTCGTGAGGCCGCCGACGGTCATGGCGGCCTCGATGCAGTACGCAAGGAACACCCGGACCTGGTGATCCTGGACCTCAACCTGCCAGGCATGGACGGCCTGGACCTGCTGGCTCGTATCCATATCTTCGATGAGAAGATCCGTCTTCTGGTGCTCAGTTCCCAGGATGAGCGGCTGTATTCGAGCAAGGTGGAAGCCGCCGGGGCACACGGCTTCGTCAGCAAGAACAACGACACCAGCGCCATCCTCAACGCGGCACGCATGTTGGTGTCCGGGTACCGCTGCTTCCCGGAGAAATCGCTCAACATCTCCAGCCATACCGACCCTGTCGCCAGCCTCACGCCGCGTGAGCTGGTCGTGTTGCGCAGCCTGGTGCGCGGCATGAGCAACAAGGAGATCGCCGAGGAGCTGTTCCTCAGCCAGAAGACCGTCAGCACCTACAAGGCTCGCATCCTGGAAAAGCTCAACCTGGAAAGCGTCGTGGACCTGGTCGAGTTCTCCCGCACCCATCGACTCAATGACTGATTCACGCGAGAACAACGCCCGACAGGGCATTCGTATGATCGCAAACGCTCAGCCGTGCCATACTCCAACGGCACGTCACGACGGAAAACGACACTCGCCATGCCCAAAGGACTGAAACGCGCAATCGGCGCGCTGTTGCTGCTGTTCCTCTTCTACTGCCTGCTGGGCTTCCTGATCCTTCCCGGGGTCGCCCTGCGCGTGGTCAACCAGCAGTTGGCCCTCTACGCGAACGTTCCGGCTCGCCTGGAGCGCATCGAGCTCAACCCGTTCAGCCTCGAGTTGACCCTGTGGGGACTGCACCTGGGCCAAGACGGCGAAGAGCAGGTTCGCTTCCAGCGCCTGTACGCCAACCTCGAGATCGACAGCCTGTGGAAGCGTCATCTGCATCTCGCCAACGTCGAGCTGGATGCGCCGCACACCGAGTTGCTGTTCGCCGAGAACGGCACCTTGAACCTGACCCAGCTGTTCAAACTGCCGCCGAGCCAGCCTGCGCCGCCGCAGGAAGAGCCCAGCCAGCCCTTCCCGCTGCGGATCGACAACATCCGCCTGGCCGACGGCAGCCTGCACTTCCTGGACCGCCGGCCGAGCGAACCGGTGGAATTTCTGTTCGACCCGATGGGCTTCGAGCTGAACAACCTCAGTACGCTGCCTGAAGACGGCGCCAGGATGACGCTCGTCGCCACTGGCCCGAACGGTGGCAAGCTCGACTGGCAAGGCGACCTGAGCCTGGTGCCGCTGACCTCCAAGGGCAGCCTCTCGCTCCAGGGCGTCCCCCTCAAGGCGTGGTGGCCCTACGTGCGGGACAACGCACCGCTGAACCTGGAAAGCGGTACCCTCGGCGTGTCCTCCGACTACCGCCTGGACCTCTCCCAGGGTACTCAACTGCTGCTCGACAAGGCTGCCGTGAACCTGCGCGAACTCAGCCTGAAGTCGCCAGACGGCAAGCCGCTGGCCAACCTGGCCAGCCTGGACGTCACCGACACCCAGCTGGACCTGGCCAAGCGCGAAGTCATGGTCGGCCAGATTCGCAGCCAGGGCCTGGAAGCCTGGGCGGCGCGGGAAAAGGACGGGCAACTGGACTGGCAGAAACTGTTCGCCAACTTCCGCCCCTACAAGCGCCCGCAGGAGCCTGCGTCCCAGGCCGAAACGCCGCCAGCCGGGAGCGCCGAATCGTCCGCAAGCGAACCGGCGGTTACCGCCACCCCGGAGAAACCGCAAGAAAACACCGCCCAGGCGCCCGGACAGGCCTCCCCGGCAGCCACGCCAAACACCCCGGCTCCGACGGCTACCCCCACCACGCCCACTGAGCCGGCTCCTGCCGGCGAACCGGAAAAAGCCTGGCACGTGGTCCTGCGCGATACCCAATTGCGCGGCTACAAGGCCCACCTGGCCGATCGCGCCCCGGCCAAACCGGTCGCGCTGGAAATCGGCCCGATGGACCTGGACCTGCAGAACCTCGACAGCCAGCTCACCTCGCCCCTGCAGCTCAAGCTCAAGACCGGCCTCGGCCAACGCGGGCAGATCGAGGCCAGCGGCCAGGTCAACCTCAGCCCGGTCAATGCCAAGCTGAAAGTCGTCACCCGCGACATCGACCTGCGCGTCGCCCAGTCCTACATCGATCCGTTCATTCGCCTGGAACTGCGCAGCGGCTTCCTCGCCAGCGACCTGAACGTCGACCTGAAGAGTACCGAACCGCTGGCCTTCGGCATCGACGGCAGCGCCCAGGTCACCCAGTTGCACACCCTGGACACCCTCAAGGACCGCGACTTCGTCAAATGGACCAAGCTCACGCTGGACGGCCTGGCCTACCGCCACGGTGACAGCCTGGCAATCCAGAGCGTTTCGCTCGAAGAGCCCTACGCCCGCTTCATCATCAACGAAGACCGCACCACCAACGTCAGCGAGCTGATCATCCCGCAGCCCGCCTCGCCCTCGGCCGGCAAATCCAGCGGCGAAAGCGCGGGAGGCGGAAAACCGATGGGCATTCGCATCGGCGGCGTGAAAGTGAACAACGGCTCGGCCAATTTCGCCGACCTGACGCTGCGTCCGGACTTCGCCACCGCCATCCAGCAGTTGAGCGGGGAAATCGGCACTCTCGACAACCGCAAGCCGCAGCCGGCCACGGTGGACATCAAGGGCAAGGTCGACAAGTACGCGCCGGTCACCATCAAGGGCAGCCTGAATCCCTTCTCGCCGCTGGAGAAGCTGGACATCGCCACCAGCTTCAAACGCGTCGAGCTGACGACCCTGACGCCCTACTCCGGCAAGTTCGCCGGCTACCGGATCCGCAAGGGCCGGCTGAACCTGGACCTGCATTACCAGATTACCCAGGGCAAACTCAAAGCCGAGAACAAGGTGCTGGTGGAGCACCTGCAACTGGGCGAGAAAGTCGACAGCCCCGACGCCGTGGACCTGCCGGTGAAGCTGGCGGTGGCCCTGCTCAAGGACGCCAACGGCAACATCGATATCCAGCTACCGGTGGAAGGCGACCTGAACAATCCGCAGTTCAGCGTCATGCCCATCGTCTGGCAGACCCTGCGCAACCTGGTGGTACGCGCGGTCCAGGCACCCTTCAAGTTCATCGCCGGCCTGGCTGGCGGCGAAGGCCCCGACCTGAGCAACGTGGTATTCACCCCCGGCTCGAGCGAGCTGAACTCCACCGCACAGGCCAATCTGGACAAGCTGGCCGACGCGCTCAAGCAGCGCCCGGCGTTGAAGCTGGAGGTCGAAGGCGTCAGCGCGGCCAGCAGCGACGGTCCGCTGCTGGCCAAGAAGCGTCTGCAGGAGGAGTTCCGCAAGAACTACTACAGCATGCTGCAACGCCGGGGCGACAAGGTCCCCAGCGACGCCAGCAAGCTGGAAGTACCTGAAGACCTGCAGCCGGCCTTGCTGGAAGGGATCTACCGCACCCGCCTGAAGAAGCAGCCGCCGGACGAGTGGAAAGAGCTGGGCAAGGACGAACGCACCGCAAAACTGGAACAGGCGGTACTGGCCTCCTGGAGCGACAGCCAACTGCTGCTGCGCAAGCTCGGCCAGGAGCGCGCCACGCAGATCAAGGATTATCTGGTGTCCAAGGGCGGCCTCAGCGACGACCGCGTCTATCTGATCGACGTCAGCCTCGGCGAGGCGGAGAATGGTGGCAACGTGGCCACTCAGCTCCACCTGGACAGTGAATGAGAAGTTGCACCATGAAAGCCCTCGTCGCCTGTACGCTGCTGCTCTGCGCGGCCACCGCGCAGGCCGAGAGCATGCGTTGCGGCAGCGCGCTGATCAACGTGGGCGACCGTGCCTGGGAAGTCGAACAGAAGTGCGGCACGCCCGATCACCGCGATGAGGTCGGCTATACCCTGACCGGTTACGATCACCGCGAGTACCGTGTGGAAGAATGGGTCTATGGCCCGCGCAACGGCACGAGCTACATCCTCACCTTCGAAGCCAACCGACTCAAGAGCATCGAGTTCAAGCGCAATTGATCCTACGCCATAGCCTACGCCCGGCGCTGCTGGCACTCCTGCTGCTCACCGGGCAGTCCGAAGCCGCCAGCCTGCGCTGCAACAGCAAGCTGATCAGCACCGGCAACCTCACCAGCGAAGTGCTCGACCGCTGCGGCGAGCCCGCCGACCGCTCGTTCCTCGGTTACAAGGAAGTCGTCGGCGACTGGGGGCAGCGCAACGAAGTTGCGGTGGAAGAATGGATCTACGGCCCCTGGAACGGCATGCTGTATTTCGTGCGTTTCGAAGGCAACCGCCTGACCACCATCCAGAGCAAGCGCGGCAACTGACACCCAGGCCCCAGCAGTGCTAGCCTGCGCCATCCCCGCGCCAAGGACCGGTCGCTCATGGTCATCGTACCCGCCGAACACCCGCTGGACTGGAAGAAGCCTCCGGTCATCACGCTGCTGCTGATCCTGCTCAACGTCCTCATCTTCTTCGGCTACCAGGGTGGCGACAGCACCCGGCGCGAGCAGGCCATCCGGGTCTACCTCGAACAAGACCTGCTGAGCCGCGAGCGGCCACTGTTCAGCGCCACCCTGGAACGCCGCGAGCGTATCGCGGCGGACCAACGCCAGGCGGTGGAGGCCCTGCCCCGCCAACAACTGGCCTGGCTCATCCTCAGCGACCTGGAATTTGGCCACGAACTGCGCAGCCTGCCGGCCTATCGCCAGGACGCGGCCTGGCAAGCCTCACGCGCCCAGGCGGAAGGCGCACGGGACCGCCTGAGCAGTCTGCGCTTCGGCTTCGTGCCGGCGCGCTTCACCGTCGAAGGCTTGTTCGGTTCAATGTTCCTCCACGGCGACTTCTGGCACCTGGCCGGCAACATGGTGTTCCTGTTCATCTTCGGTTTCGCCCTGGAAATCGCCCTGGGCCGCTGGATGTACCTGGGCCTGTACCTGTTCTCCGGGCTGTGTTCGGGCCTGCTCTGGTGGGCGTTGGACCCGGCCTGGATACCCGGTGTCGGCGCCTCCGGCGCGATCTCCGGGCTGATGGGCATGTACATCGGCGTCTACGGCCTGCGGCGTATCCGTTTCTTCTACTGGCTGGGCCCCTTGCTCGGCTATTTCACTGCCCCTGCGCTGTGGATACTGCCGCTGTGGCTGGGCAAGGAGCTCTTCGGCCTGCTGCGCGCGGCGGATCACGTCAACTACTACGCGCACATCGGCGGCCTGGCGTCGGGATTCATCGCCGTCTGGCTGCCCCGTCAACTGGGCGGCCTGAAGGTCGATCACGCCTACCTCGACAAGGAAGATCCCGACGCCCCGTTCAAGCGTGCCCTGAACAGCCTGGACCAGCAGATCGGTCGTTTCGCGCTCGATCAGGCAGCCGCACGCGGAGCCGAACTGCTCGTGCTCTACCCCGGCCGGATATTGCTGATCGAGCGCCTTTACGGGGTCGCCAAGGCGCGCCAGGACCGCGCACTGATGGGCACAGTGCTCAAGCAGCTCTTCGCCCTGCCCTGCGGCCCGGAAGCCGACAGGCTGGTTCGCCGATTGGCCGACGAGAGTGGCGCGGCCGACCAGCACCTGCTCAGCCATCCAGCCATCCAGTTGCACCTGCTGCGCAGACTACTGCTGCTCGACGAACCGGTACGCGCACTCGCCTGCTGGCGCAGGCTGGCTGCGTCCGGGCAGCGCCCCGAACCGCTGCCGTCACTGACCCTGCAGTTGGCCAAGCGCCTGAACCCGCAGCAGGACGCCCGCACCATCGCCGAGATGACACGCTTCCTGCGCCAGCATTTCCCGGACGTCGATCCGACCCGGCAGATCGTCCTCTACCAGCAGCACCTGAGTCCCCGCACACCCTGAACGAAAAAGCCCCGCCAGGGCGAACCCGGCGGGGCCTCGATCAGGGGTTTGGCCAGTATCCCGCTCTGGCGAGCCCCTATTCGCCCGACTTCAGTCCATCGGCGGAAACAGCCTTGACGCCCTTGATGTCCTGGGCGGTCTTGATGGCCAGCTCTCGCTCGGCATCGGTCTTGACGTTACCGGAAAGGGAAACCACGCCCTGGTTGGTTTCGACCTTGATGTTGGTGCCGCTGATGTCCTTGCTGGCGATCAGCATGGATTTCACTTTGCTGGTGATCCAGGTGTCGGAAACCGCCTCTTCGGTCTTCTGGACCGTATCGTTCGCGGCCAGCGTCGTCGGCTGGGCGAACACCGAGTGGGCGAACGAGAAGCTCAAGGCGGTTGCGATGGCGGCGGCAAGGGTCAGTTTGCTGAAGCGTTGTTTCATGGCGGTCTCTCCTGATGAGTGAAGACTGCTGCCTCCTCCTGGCAGCAGTTGCATCAGGAGTCTCGCAAGCCCTGTGCCAGCCCAAGACCGCATGGAAATAGCAGAAAAATCAGCTAGTTACAAAAACAAGCGCTGTGCAGATTGCACAGTCGTTCCCGGGTTGCCATGCAACTTGCATGGCCGTCATCAGACGCTTTTGCCGAGGTTCGCCAACACCGCCTCCAGTTGCACGACCTCATTCATCTGCTCGAATGCCGGGTAGCGCTGGCGAATGAACGCCAGCAACTGCCTGGCCGGTTCGACCTGTCCAAGTTCCTCGGAAAAGCCCCGGGCCGCCAGCAAATAGGCGCGGGGCACTCCCGGATAATCCGGGAAGCGCTTGTGCAGATTGCGCAGCAGGCTCAGCGCTTCCCGCGCCTTGTGCCGCTCCAGCAGCACCTCGGCGACGCGCTCGCAGACCAGCGGATCGTCCGGCAGGTAGTCCTCCTGCAACTGGCGAGCATTGAGGAACGCTGTCGCCGCCAGGGGCGTGTTGAGACGAACCGCCAACGGCAGGTAATGGGGCAGGTGCTTGAGGCATTCGCTGCGAGCATTCACCGAAAACAACAACTGGTGATAACGCTCATTGAGCTTGAGGTCCTGGGCGCCTTCGCGCAGCGCCTCCAGCAGTATCTCCAGCGCGGCGCCGCTCTGCCCTTCCTTGACCCGAACCTCCGCCTCGGCCAGCGCCTTGCGCCGACGCCACTCCGGCGCGGCAAAACCTGCCGGGGTTTCGTCACCGGCCATCACGTAGCCCAGCTCGCCCTGATACTGGAACACCGCATACCCCATCATGGCGCACATCACCACGCCGAAATAACCGCTGAGCAAGGCCACCACCGGCACCATCACCACCCGTGGCAAACCCTGCGACAGGAACCAGCCGACATAGCTGGGCGACTGCCAGAGAATGAACAGGAACACGCACAGGATCAGGTAGCGCCAGCCCATAGCACTGATGACCTGGCCGATCTCCGCCGGGCTCAGCGCGGAGCCCAGGCTCTTGTCCAGGGACAGGCGAATGATGCTCGCCGGCAAGGCCAGCATGAGCGCGACATTCACGCCCCAGTAGATCGCCTCGCTGTGGAAGTCCGCCGCCAGCCAGAGCAATAGCAGCACGATGACGAACACCGCCAGTTGCTGGAAGAACGCTCGCAGGCTGTCCAGGCGGAACGCCTCGGCCAGGCTCGGCGCGTCCTGGCTGCCGAAACTGGCGGCCTCGATCACGCTGTGCAGGTACTTGGTCGCCACGGCGAACAGCAACAGCCAGAGCAGCAGAACGCTGGGCATGAAGACGCACGCCAACGCCAGCAACGCGGAAAACGCCAGAGGACCACTCTGCAGGCCATAGGCGAAGAAGCGGGGCAGACGCTCCCAGAATGGCTGGGCGGTATTGGCGGCGCCAAGGAACCGCAGGCCCCCCCGGCAGAGCGGACAGACCGGCGCATACTCCGGCGCATCGGCGTTCAGCGGCACGCAGCAGTCCCCGTAATGACGCTCGCACGGCTGGCAGTGCCAGGTCGCGGGCTGGGCGCTGTGGTAGTGGCAGTAACGCTTGTCCATCTCGAGGCATCCTTGGAGCGAGATCGGCGAATGGCGCATTCTCCAGGCAAAAAAAGAGGGCCCGCAAGGGGCCCTCTTTCATTTTGCCGTTCGCTTACACGCCGGAGGCTTCAGCAGCGGCTACGTCCTTGATGGACAGCTTGATGCGGCCACGGTTGTCCACGTCGAGGACCAGGACTTTGACTTCCTGGCCTTCCTGCAGAACGTCGGTGACCTTGTCGATGCGCTTGTCGCTGATCTGCGAGATGTGCACCAGACCGTCCTTGCCCGGCAGGATGTTGACGAAGGCGCCGAAGTCGACGATGCGCTCGACCTTGCCGACGTAGATCTTGCCGATCTCGGCTTCCGCGGTGATACCCAGGACGCGCTGCTTGGCGGCCTCGGCAGCTTCCTTGGTTTCGCCGTAGATCTTCACGCTGCCATCGTCCTCGATGTCGATCGAGGCCTTGGTCTCTTCGCAGATGCTGCGAATGGTGGCGCCGCCCTTGCCGATGACGTCGCGGATCTTGTCGGTGTCGATCTTCATCTGGATCATGGTCGGAGCGTTTTCCGACAGCTCGGCGCGCGGAGCGGCGATGATCTGGTTCATCTGGCCGAGGATGTTCAGGCGAGCTTCCAGGGCCTGGCCCAGGGCGATCTCCATGATCTCTTCGGTGATGCCGTTGATCTTGATGTCCATCTGCAGGGCGGTAACACCCTTGTCGGTACCGGCAACCTTGAAGTCCATGTCGCCCAGGTGGTCTTCATCACCCAGGATGTCGGTCAGGATGGCGAACTTGTCACCTTCCTTCACCAGACCCATGGCGATACCGGCAACCGGCGCCTTGACCGGAACACCGGCATCCATCAGCGCCAGGGAAGCACCA
This sequence comes from Pseudomonas sp. ATCC 13867, assembly GCF_000349845.1. NCBI lineage: Bacteria > Pseudomonadati > Pseudomonadota > Gammaproteobacteria > Pseudomonadales > Pseudomonadaceae > Pseudomonas > Pseudomonas sp. ATCC 13867. The sequence goes on from NC_020829.1 coordinate 4,712,176, forward strand.
CAGACCGACGCCATGGAACTGGAGCCATTGGATTCGGTGATCTCGGAAACCACACGGATGGTGTAGGGGAACTCGTCCTGGGTCGGCAGCATGGCAGCGACGCTGCGACGGGCCAGACGGCCGTGGCCGATTTCACGACGGCCAGCGCTGCCCATGCGGCCACACTCGCCCACCGAGAACGGCGGGAAGTTGTAGTGCAGCATGAAGGGGTCTTTGCGCTCGCCTTCGAGGGTGTCGAGCAGTTGGGCGTCACGGGCGGTGCCGAGGGTGGCAACGACCAGGGCCTGGGTTTCGCCACGGGTGAACAGCGCCGAACCGTGGGTCTTGCCCAGTACGCCGACTTCGATACGCAGCGGACGAACGGTGCGGGTGTCGCGGCCGTCGATACGCGGTTTGCCGTTGACGATGTTCTCGCGAACGGTGCGGTATTCCAGCAGGCCGAAGACGTCTTTGACTTCACCCGCGGAGAACTGGCCTTCGCCTTCGCCGGCGAACTTGGCGACGATCTGCTCGCGCAGGGCGTCCAGGGCCGCGTAACGGTCCTGCTTGACGGTAACGGTGTAGGCCTCGGAGATGGCAGCACCGAACTCGGCCTTGATGGTGTTGACCAGGGCGGTGTTCTCGACCGGCGCGGTCCAGTTCCAACTCGGCTTACCGGCTTCGGTTGCCAGTTCGGCAACGGCGCGGATGACCGCCTGGAATTCTTCGTGGGCGAACAGAACGGCGCCCAGCATCTGGTCTTCGGTCAGCTCGTCGGCTTCGGATTCAACCATCAACACGGCATCGGAAGTACCGGCCACGACCATGTCGAGGCTGGAGCTCTGCTGCTGCTCGTAGGTCGGGTTGAGGATGTAGCCAATTTCCGGGTGGAAGCCAACGCGGGCAGCGCCGATCGGGCCGGCGAACGGAATGCCGGAGATCGCCAGGGCGGCGGAGGTGCCGATCATGGCAGCGATGTCCGGATCGGACTTCTTGTTGGTGGAAACGACGGTGCAGACAACCTGCACTTCGTTCATGAAGCCTTCCGGGAACAGCGGGCGGATCGGACGGTCGATCAGGCGCGAGGTCAGGGTTTCCTTCTCGGAAGGACGGCCTTCACGCTTGAAGAAACCACCGGGGATGCGGCCGGCTGCGTAGGTCTTCTCCTGGTAGTGCACGGAGAGCGGGAAGAAGCTCTTGCTCGGGTCGGCCTGCTTGGCGCCGACGACGGTGCAGAGCACGGTGACGTCGTCCATGGTGACCAGGACGGCACCGGTGGCCTGGCGGGCGATGCGGCCAGTCTCGAGGGTTACGGTCGACTGACCGAACTGGAATTTCTTGGTTACCGGGTTCACGGTTTTTCTACCTTCTCTTTAGTTGCCTTGGGGGAAATCGTGGAAATGCCGGGAGTCGGACCCGAATTCATTCCCTGTAAAAGCGAGAAAGCCGGGAGCCAGAGCCGATGAGCGGTATACACCGCCCATCGACCCCGGACTCCCAGCTTCCCACTTCAGGCTTGCCGTCTTAGCGACGCAGGCCCAGGCGACCGATCAGGGCGCTGTAACGAGAGGTGTCCTTGCTCTTCAGGTAGTCCAGCAGCTTACGACGCTGGTTAACCATACGGATCAGGCCACGACGGGAGTGGTGGTCCTTGCCGTTGGCCTTGAAGTGCTCCTGCAGCTTGTTGATGTTGGCGGACAGCAGTGCAACCTGCACTTCCGGGGAACCGGTGTCGCCTTCAGCTTGCTTGTACTCGTTAACGATCTGGGCTTTTTCTTGGACGCTCAGTGCCATGATGGGGCTTCCTCTGAGGTAACAGGCCAGGGACATCTCCCTGTGTTCATATAAGAGGAGTGACCGTGCCTGCTGACAGCCACCCTCGGGTTTCGGCCTTACGACCGAATCAGTCGACGCGGCGCCAGGCGCCCGTCTTCGGTCACTTCACCGATACCGATGAAACGACCTTCGTGATCCTGCACCCGCAGCATGCCGAACTTCGGCATCTCGGGAGCGCGCACCGGCTGCCCGTGCAGCCAGTAGTAGGCGCTGTGCTCGGAAAGCTGCAGCAGCGGCCAGTGCTCCAGGCCGGCGTCCACCGGCAGCAGGAAGCGGTCGAGGGCTTCGTTGCCACCCTCGGCATGGACTTTCTCGAGTTCCTCCAGCGTCACCGACTGGTTCAGCTGGAACGGCCCGGCCTGGGTCCGGCGCAGGGCGGCGACGTGAGCGCCACACCCAAGCTCGCGGCCGATGTCTTCGACCAGGGTGCGAACGTAGGTGCCCTTGCTGCAGGAAACGGCCAGAGTCGCACAAGGCGACTCGAAGGCGAGCAAATCCAAGCGCGCAATAGTAACAGAACGCGCCTCGCGCTCCACTACCTCTCCTGCACGCGCCAGCTTGTACAGCGGCTGGCCATCCTTCTTCAGTGCCGAATACATCGGCGGCACCTGCTCTATGTCGCCGCGGAAGCGCGGCAGCACGGCTTCGATGGCTTCCCGACCGACGGTTATTTCACGCTGCTCGACCACCTCACCCTCGGCATCGCCGGTGGTGGTGGTGACGCCCAGCTGGGCAACAGTCTCATAGGCCTTGTCGGCATCCAGCAGATACTGGGAGAACTTGGTCGCCTCGCCGAAGCACAGCGGCAGCACGCCGGTGGCCAGTGGATCGAGGCTCCCGGTATGACCGGCCTTCTCGGCGTTGAGCAGCCAGCGCACCTTCTGCAGGGCCTGGTTGGAGCTCATGCCGCGCGGCTTGTCGAGCACCAACACGCCGTTGACCGCACGGCGGATTCGTTTCACCTGGGCCACGCCTTACTCCTCGGAGTCGCCGCCGTGGCGGCGATCTTCCGCCACCGCCCGCTCGATCAACGCCGACAGCTCCGCGCCGCGACGAATGCTGGCGTCATAGCTGAAGTGCAACTGCGGAACGGTACGCAGCTTCATCGCCTTGCCCAACTGCATGCGCAGGAAACCTGCGGCATCATTGAGGATGCTGGTGTTCTGCTTCACCACTTCGGCGTTGTCATCCTGGCCCATCACGGTGACGTACACCTTGGCATGGGACAGATCGCGCGCGACGTCGACGCCAGTGATGGTTACCAGGCCCAGGCGCGGATCCTTGATCTCGCGCTGGATCAGCAGCGCCAGTTCGCGCTGCATCTGATCGCCGATACGCTGGGTACGGCTATATTCTTTGGCCATTTTCCTAACCTGCTTACCCGAGCCACGAGGCTCCGGCATCAATTACGGGTTTGAATTCGACCGGATGACTAAGCGGGAAGCCGAAGACAGTGCTCCAGCACGGCAAGGCTTCCCAACGACGTCATACGGTTGAAGGCAAATCCGTATAAGCGGCAAACGCCCGGGGCAGCTGTCTAGCTGGCCCGGGCGCTGCGTTCACGCTCGAATACCCTTACAGAGTACGAGCGACTTCGACCTTCTCGAACACTTCGATCTTGTCGCCGACGCGAACGTCGTTGTAGCTCTTCACGCCGATGCCGCACTCCATGCCGGCACGGACTTCGGCGACGTCGTCCTTGAAGCGACGCAGGGATTCCAGTTCGCCTTCGAAGATCACCACGTCGTCGCGCAGTACACGGATCGGACGGTTGCGGTGCACCAGACCCTCGGTGACCATGCAGCCGGCGACCGCGCCGAACTTCGGCGAACGGAACACGTCACGTACTTCGGCGATACCCAGGATGTTCTCGCGAACATCGCTACCGAGCATGCCGGTCAGGGCTTTCTTGACGTCTTCGATGATGTCGTAGATCACGTTGTAGTAACGCATGTCGAGGCCTTCGGACTCGACGATCTTGCGCGCACCGGCGTCGGCACGGACGTTGAAGCCGAACAGCACCGCGTTGGAGGCCAGCGCCAGGTTGGCATCGGACTCGGTGATACCGCCGACGCCGCCACCGACCACGCGAACCTGCACTTCGTCGTTGCCCAGGCCGCTGAGCGAGCCCTGCAGGGCTTCCAGCGAACCACGGACATCGGACTTGAGCACGATGTTGAGGGTCTTCTTCTCTTCCTGGCCCATGTTCTCGAAGATGTTTTCCAGCTTGCCGGCATGGGCACGAGCCAGTTTCACTTCGCGGAACTTGCCCTGACGGAACAGAGCGACTTCGCGGGCCTTCTTCTCGTCGGCGACCACGGTCATCTCGTCACCGGCATCCGGGGTACCATCCAGGCCAAGGATCTCGACCGGAATGGACGGACCGGCTTCCTTGATCGGCTTGCCGTTCTCGTCGAGCATCGCACGGACGCGGCCGTAGTTGACGCCGACCAGAACCATGTCGCCCTGACGCAGGGTACCGTCCTGGACCAGCACGGTGGCTACCGGGCCACGGCCCTTGTCCAGACGCGACTCGACCACCACGCCACGGCCCGGGGCCGACGGAGTGGCTTTGAGTTCGAGTACTTCAGCCTGCAGCAGCACGGCTTCGAGCAGCTCGTCGACGCCGGTACCCACCTTGGCGGATACGTGGACGAAGGGAGCATCGCCGCCCCACTCTTCCGGGATCACGTCCAGAGCGGCCAGGCCGTTCTTGATGTTGTCCGGGTTGGCATCGGGCTTGTCGATCTTGTTCACCGCGACCACGATCGGCACGCCAGCCGCTTTCGCGTGCTGCACGGCTTCCTGGGTCTGCGGCATCACACCGTCGTCCGCTGCCACCACGAGGATGACGATGTCGGTCGCCTGGGCGCCACGGGCACGCATCGCGGTAAACGCGGCGTGGCCGGGGGTGTCGAGGAAGGTGACCATGCCACGGTCGGTTTCCACGTGGTAGGCGCCGATGTGCTGGGTGATCCCGCCGGCTTCGCCAGCTGCCACCTTGGCACGACGGATGTAGTCGAGCAGCGAGGTCTTGCCGTGGTCGACGTGGCCCATGACGGTCACGACCGGCGCGCGGGAAACCGCCTCACCTTCGAACTTCAGGGATTCGGCCAGTTGCTCTTCCAGGGCGTTCTCGCTGACCAGCTTGACCTTGTGGCCGAGCTCTTCGGCGATCAGCTGGGCGGTCTCCTGGTCGAGTACCTGGTTGATGGTCACCGGGGTGCCCATCTTGAACATGAACTTGACGACCTCGGCACCCTTCACCGACATCTGGGCAGCCAGGTCGCCCACGGTGATGGTCTCGCCGATACTCACTTCACGCACAATCGGTCCTGTCGGGCTCTGGAACCCGTGCTGGTTACGCTTCTTCAGCTTGGCCTTGCCACGGCCGCCGCCACGACGGCCGAAGCTGTCGTCATCGTCGCCACCACCACTGCGCACGACGCGCGGTGCGGTAGTCTTTTCCTTTTCCTTGATCGATGGGCGATGCTGGGCATGCTTGCGATCACGGCGCTCGTCCTCGTCATCCCGCTTGGGCGCGCGGCGCGGCTCTTCCTTCTTGCGGTCGTCCGCAGCAGGAGCGGCAGCGGTCGGAGCAGTTGGCGCGGGAGCCGCAGCAGCGCGTGGCGCTTCGGCAGCCGCCGGCGCGACAGCAGGCGCAGTTGCTGCGGCCTGGCGAGCGGCGTCCGCCTGACGGCGGGCCTCTTCCTCGGCAGCGCGCTGGCGAGCTTCTTCCTCGGCCTTCAGACGCGCAGCTTCCTCAGCGGCACGCTGCTCCTCCAGCTCGCGCTGGCGTTCGGCCTCGAGCTCTTCAGGATCACGCTTGACGTAGGTCTTCTTCTTGCGGACCTCGACGCTGACGGTCTTGCTGCCAGCGACCCTGATGGTCGAGGTGGTCTTGCGTTGCAGGGTAATCTTGCGCGGTTCGTCCGCGCGCTCACCGTGGCTGCCTTTCAAGTGGGCCAGCAGCGCTTGCTTCTCGCTGTCGGTCACCACCTGCTCGGCGTTGTTATGCGGCAGACCCGCTTCGCGCATCTGCTGCAGCAGGCGCTCTACCGGCGTATCGACCGTCTTGGCCAGTTCTTTCACCGTGACTTGCGTCATGCACTTCTCTCCTCAGGCCGCGAATGCTTACTCGAACCAATGGGCCCGGGCGGCCATGATCAACTTGCCGGCACGCTCTTCGTCCATGCCGTCGATGTCGAGCAGATCGTCAATCGATTGCTCGGCCAGATCTTCACGGGTGGTTACGCCACGCAGCGCCAGATCCACCGCCAGCTCTTTGGTCATACCATCGAGGCTGAGCAGGTCTTCGGCCGGTTGTGCGTCGGCAAGTTTCTCTTCGGTGGCGATGGCTTTGGTCAGCAGGCGATCCTTGGCGCGCGAGCGCAGCTCATTGACGATGTCCTCGTCGAAGCCGTCGATGCTGAGCATCTCTTCCATCGGTACGTAGGCGATTTCTTCCAGGGTGGTGAAACCTTCTTCCACCAGTACCTGGGCCAGTTCCTCGTCGACATCCAGCTCGTCGACGAAACGCTGCAGGATGTCGCCAGTCTCAGCCTGCTGTTTGGCCTGGATATCGGCCTCGGTCATCACGTTCAAAGTCCAGCCGGTGAGTTGGCTGGCCAGACGTACGTTCTGACCGCTGCGCCCGATAGCCTGGGCCAGGTTGTCTTCAGCGACGGCGATATCCATGGTGTGGGTATCTTCGTCGACGATGATCGCCGCCACTTCGGCCGGGGCCATGGCGTTGATCACGAACTGAGCGGGGTTGTCGTCCCACAGGACGATGTCCACCCGCTCGCCGCCCAGTTCGCCGGAGACGGCCTGGACGCGGGAACCACGCATACCGATGCAGGCGCCCTGCGGGTCGATACGCTTGTCCTTGGAGCGGACGGCAATCTTGGCGCGCGAACCCGGATCACGGGCGGCAGCCATCACGTCGATCAACTGCTCGGCGATTTCCGGCACTTCGATGCGGAACAGCTCGATCAGCATTTCCGGCGCGGTGCGCGACAGGACCAGTTGCGGGCCACGGTTCTCGCTGCGGATTTCCTTGAGCAGGGCACGCACGCGGGTACCGACACGGAAGGTTTCGCGCGGGATGATCTGGTCGCGGGCCAGCAACGCTTCGGCGTTGTTGCCCAGGTCAACGATCACGTTGTCACGGGTGACCTTCTTGACGGTGCCGGAGATGATTTCGTTGACCTTCTCGCGGTAGGCGTCGACCACCTGGGCACGCTCGGCCTCGCGGACCTTCTGCACGATGACCTGCTTGGCGGTCTGGGCAGCGATGCGACCGAACTCGATGGACTCGATCTTCTCTTCGATGACCTCACCGGCCTTCATGCCGGGGTGCTCTTCCTGCACGTCTTCGACGGTCAGTTCCGATGCCGGATTGGAGTAGTCCTCGTCCTCGACGATGGTCCAGCGACGGAAAGTTTCGTAGTTGCCGTTGGCGCGATTGATTTCCACGCGCAGGTCAACCTCGTCCTCGAAACGCTTTTTGGTCGCGGTCGCCAGGGCCAGCTCCAGCGCTTCGAAAATCACGCCAGGCGGTACACCCTTCTCGTTGGATACCGACTCAACAACCAGCAGTACTTCTTTGCTCATCGTACGCCTCGCCTTTCAATCCATTGGAATCCGCGCTCTGGCGGCTCACTCAAATCGGGGAATGATGTTGGCCTTGTCGATCGAGTCGACCGGCAGCAGGTATTCATGATCGTCCACCAGGACCACCACATCCTGCTCCTCCACACCACGGAGAATGCCCTGGAAATTGCGCCGCCGTTCGAAGGGCGTGCGCAGCTTGATCTTTACCTGTTCGCCGACGTAACGGGCGAACTGGTCAAGCGTAAAGAGAGGCCGATCCATGCCGGGCGACGACACCTCCAGGGTGTATTCGCCGCTGATCGGGTCTTCCACGTCCAGGATGCCGCTGACCTGGCGACTGACGATTTCACAGTCATCGATCAGGATGCCTTCCGGACGGTCGATATAAACCCGGAGCAGGGAATGGCGACCTTGGGAAATGTACTCCAGGCCCCAGCACTCATAGCCGAGCGCTTCTACTACAGGGGCCAACAAGGCCTGCAACTGTTCTAGCTTGCTCGACACCTGATCGCCTCGCGTATGCTGTAGAAACAAAAAATGGGCGAAACGCCCATCCCTTAAGGACCGCCCTACCCTGGCGGTGCGGACTGTCCAGCTAGCAAAAAGCCCCTCAAAAGGGGCTCTGCCAAACTGGTTGCGGGAGCAGGATTTGAACCTACGACCTTCGGGTTATGAGCCCGACGAGCTACCAGACTGCTCCATCCCGCGTCAAAGCTGGTGCGAAATTATACGGTCGCCCCCCTTGAAGGTCAACCGAAACTCCGGAACGAAAAGGCCCGCACAGCGGGCCTTTCGCATATGGTACCGAGGAGGGGACTCGAACCCCTACAGCCTATGGCCACTACCACCTCAAGGTAGCGTGTCTACCAATTCCACCACCTCGGCAAAAACTCTTGCCTGCTTACTTCTGCTCAGGAGCCGCCGGAACGTCGCCGTTACCGCCCGCAGGGGCTTGAGGTTGCCCTTGCGCGCCCGGCACATCGCTAGCTGCCGGAGCTTGCTCCTGCTTCTGCTCCATTACCACCGGGTCAGGAAGCCCGGCGTTGCGTATCATATCAGCTTTTTCTTTAGCAAAATACGCTAAACCCAAGCTAGTAATGAAAAAAACCGCAGCAAGTATAGCAGTAAAACGACTCAGGAAGGTAGCAGAACCCTGGCTACCGAAAACGGTGGCCGAAGCACCTGCACCAAACGACGCACCAGCGTCGGCACCCTTGCCATGCTGAAGCAGGACCAGCACAACCAGACCCAGCGCCATCAGCAGGTGAATCACGATTACAACTGTTTCCAGCATCTTCAGTTTCCTGCGGCGCGACAGATCGCACCGAACTCATCCGCATTCAGGGAAGCCCCACCAATGAGCCCCCCATCGATATCCGGCATGCCGAACAGCTCGACAGCATTGGCTGCCTTGACGCTGCCGCCGTACAGGAGACGAAGGCCGCGAGCCACTTCAGCGTTTTCCGCCGAGAGCTGCGCGCGAATCGCCGCGTGCACTTCCTGGGCCTGCTCGGGAGAAGCCGTCAGCCCCGTCCCGATCGCCCACACCGGCTCATAAGCCACTACAGCGCGGGAAAACGCCCCAACGCCCAAATCTTCGATCACCGAGCCCAACTGGCGCCCGACGACTTCCAAAGTCTTGCCCGCCTCGCGCTGCTCGCGGGTTTCCCCTACGCACAGCACCGGAACCAGGCCACACGATTGAGCCGCTGCAAACTTGCGACTGACCATTCCATCGCTTTCACCCAGAATCAGGCGACGCTCGGAATGACCTACCAGCACCAGGGAGCAGTTCGCATCGGCCAGCTGACTGGCCGCGATCTCGCCCGTGAGGGCACCCTGCATCGGTTCAACCGCGCAATTCTGCGCACCGACGGCAATCGCCTTGCCTTCCAGTCCATGCTTGACCTGGTTGATGTACAGACAAGGCGGAAACACCGCCACGTCGACACCCGTAGGAAGAGCCAGTTGCCGCAGGCCTTTGATCAGCTCCGTTACGCTGGAGCGGGTACCGTGCATTTTCCAATTACCGGCCACCAGGGGTCGACGCATGCTGTACCTCGCTGAGCAAAGTGGGCGCAGATATTACTCGACAGACTTTGAACTGACAAGAGAAATCAAGCACATACCTCAGTCACGACTTTCGCCAGCTGTTCGGCGTAAGCCCGTACCCGGCCCTCGTCATCACCCTCGACCATCACCCGCACCAGCGGCTCGGTACCGGACTTGCGCAACAGCACACGCCCACGACCCGCCATCTCGTCAGTGACCTTGGCGCAGGCCTCCTTGACGGCCGGGTGCTCCAACGGGTCCACATCGCCGCCGGCAAAGCGTACATTGATCAGCACCTGCGGACACTTGCGGATGCCCATGCGCGCCTCGGCCAGGGTCTGGCCACGCGCCTTCAACGCCATCAGCACCTGCAACGCCGCGATGATGGCATCGCCGGTGGTCGTATGCTGGCAGCATACGACATGGCCGGAATTTTCGCCGCCCAGCTGCCAATTGCGGGACTGCAGCTCGGACATCACATAGCGGTCGCCGACCTTGGCGCGCACGAATGGAATGTTCAGGTCCTGCAATGCCAGTTCCAGGCCCAGGTTGCTCATCAACGTGCCAACCACACCACCGTGCAGCTTGCCGCGATCGAGCATGTCGCGGGCGATCAGGAAGAGGATCTCATCACCGTCAACCACTGCCCCGGTGTGATCCACCATCATCACGCGGTCGCCATCGCCATCGAAGGCGATGCCCATGTCGGCCTGCTCGGCCAACACGACCTCCCGCAACGCCTCGAGATGGGTCGAACCGCACTTGTCATTGATGTTCAGGCCATTGGGCTGCGCTCCGATCACCGACACCTCGGCACCCAGCTCGCGGAACACGCTAGGAGCGATCTTGTAGGTCGCACCGTGGGCGCAATCGAGCACGATCCGCAGCCCGGCGAAGTCGGTATTGGTGGGCACACTGCTCTTGCAGAACTCGATGTAGCGACCCGCTGCATCGTTGATACGCGACACCTTGCCCAGGCGGGCCGACTCGACCACCGTCATGGGCGCATCGAGCAACTCCTCGATGATCAGCTCGACCTCATCAGGCAGCTTGGTGCCCTGGCCAGAGAAGAACTTGATACCGTTATCGTCGTGCGGATTGTGCGACGCACTGATGACGATGCCGGCCTCGGCGTGGAAGGTGCGAGTCAGGTAGGCAATACCCGGGGTCGGCATCGGGCCAAGCAGCAGCACGTCCGCACCGGCCGCAGACAACCCCGCCTCTAGCGCGGATTCGAACATGTAGCCGGAAATCCGGGTGTCCTTGCCCACCAGCACACGGCACTTGCCCTGCTGACGGAACGCCATGCCGACAGCCCAGCCCAACTTGAGCACGAAATCCGGCGTGATCGGCGGCGTGCCGACACGACCGCGAATACCATCGGTGCCGAAATACTTCCTGCTCATGCGAGTCGCCCCTCTTCCTTTGCACTTTCCACTGCGTGAATCATTCGAACCACGTCCACTGTCTCAGCGACGTCATGGACGCGAATAATACTGGCGCCCTTGGCCACCGCCAACGCCGCCAGCGCCAGGCTGCCATAGAGACGCTCACCCACCTCACGGCCGAGCGCGCGACCGATCATGCTCTTGCGCGAGACACCAACCAATAGCGCACATCCCATATCCATCAACCCGTCCATCTGCCGGAACAGATTCAGGTTGTGGCTCTGGGTCTTGGCAAAACCGAAGCCAGGATCGATGACGATCCGCTCCCGGACAATGCCCGCGGATTCGCACACCGCGATACGCGCCTCGAGGAAGCCACGGACTTCCTGAAGGATGTCCGGATAGCGTGGGTCATCCTGCATGTTTCCCGGCTCGCCACGCATGTGCATCAGGCAGACAGGCAAACCGGTATCGACCGCCGCATCCAGTGCACCATCACGCTGCAGCGAACGCACGTCATTGATCAAACCGGCGCCAAGCCGCGCCGTTTCGCGCATCACCGCCGGTGTGGAGGTATCTACGGAGATCACCACATCCAGCTCGCGCGCGATGGCTTCGACCACCGGAGCGACGCGCTCCAGCTCCTCGGTAGGCGAAACCACGCGAGCGCCCGGCCGGGTCGACTCGCCGCCGATATCGATCAGCGTGGCGCCGGCCGCGACCATCTCCGCCGCATGGCGCAATGCAGCATCGTGCTGATTGAAGCGCCCACCATCGGAGAAGGAATCGGGAGTGACATTGAGGATGCCCATGACGTGCGGGCGGCTTAAATCAAGAACCCGGTTGCCGCAAGGCAACCGGGTCGGGTGGTACAACGAACTCATTCAGTGCTCTCAGTGTTCGCCAGCGGGCCCGCCAATCGGGTTCTCCTGGCGACCTTCATCGCGCGGCGCGGCAGCATTGCCGGAGGAACCGGAGTTGCCGCCCTGCCAGTCACGCGGTTCGCGCGGCGTACGACCGGCCATGATGTCGTCGATCTGGTCGGCGTCGATGGTTTCGTACTTCATCAGCGCGTCGGCCATCATGTCGAGCTTGTCGCGATTCTCTTCCAGCAGGCGCTTGGCGGTGCCGTAGCAGTCGTCGATGATGCGGCGCACCTCCTGGTCGATCAGCTTGGCAGTCTCGCCCGAGATATTCGAGTGCTGGCCGCCGGCACTGCGGCCGAGGAAGACTTCGCCTTCTTCTTCCGCGTACATCAGCGGGCCGAGTTTCTCCGACAGGCCCCACTTGGTCACCATGTTCCGCGCCAGTTGGGTGGCGCGCATGATGTCGTTGGAGGCGCCAGTGGTCACACCTTCGAAGCCCAGGGTCATCTCTTCGGCGATACGGCCACCGAACAGCGAGCAGATCTGGCTTTCCAGGGCGCGCTTGGACAGGCTGTAGCGATCCTCTTCCGGCAGGAACATGGTCACGCCCAGGGCACGACCGCGCGGAATGATGGAAACCTTGTAGACCGGGTCGTGCTCCGGAACCAGTCGGCCGACGATGGCGTGGCCGGCTTCGTGGAACGCGGTGTTCTTCTTCTCCTTCTCGGACATGACCATGGTCTTGCGCTCGGCGCCCATCATGATCTTGTCCTTGGCCAGCTCGAACTCACGCATGTCGACGATGCGCTTGTTGGAACGGGCGGCGAACAGCGAGGCCTCGTTGACCAGGTTGGCCAGGTCGGCACCGGAGAAGCCCGGGGTACCGCGCGCGATCACGGCCGGATCGACGTTGTCGCCCAGCGGGACCTTGCGCATGTGCACTTTCAGGATCTGCTCGCGGCCACGGATGTCCGGCAGGCCGACCACCACCTGGCGGTCGAAGCGGCCCGGACGCAGCAGCGCGGGGTCGAGCACGTCCGGACGGTTGGTCGCAGCGATGACGATGATGCCGTCATTCATCTCGAAGCCATCCATCTCCACCAGCAACTGGTTGAGGGTCTGTTCGCGCTCGTCGTGACCGCCGCCCAGACCGGCGCCACGATGGCGGCCGACGGCGTCGATCTCGTCGATGAAGATGATGCAGGGTGCGTGCTTCTTGGCCTGGTCGAACATGTCGCGAACGCGCGAGGCGCCCACGCCGACGAACATTTCCACGAAGTCCGAACCGGAAATGGTGAAGAACGGCACCTTGGCTTCGCCGGCGATCGCCTTGGCGAGCAGGGTCTTACCGGTACCGGGCGGGCCGACCATCAGCACGCCGCGCGGGATACGGCCGCCCAGGCGCTGGAACTTGCCCGGATCGCGGAGGAACTCCACCAGTTCGCTGACTTCTTCCTTGGCCTCGTCGCAACCGGCGACGTCGGCGAAGGTGGTCTTCACCTGGTCTTCAGACAACAGGCGCGCCTTGCTCTTGCCGAAGCTCATCGGGCCGCCGCGGCCACCGCCACCGCCCTGCATCTGGCGCATGAAGAACATGAAGACCGCGATGATCACCAGGATTGGGAAGCTGGCGACCAGCAACTGGGTCCAGATGCTCTGCTGCTCGGGCTGCTTGCCTTCGACAACCACGTTGTTGTTGACCAGGTCGCCGATCAGGCCATTGTCCTGGATCGCCGGGCGGATGGTCTTGAAGGTGTCACCATCCTGGCGCTTGCCGGTGATGACATAGCCGTCGACGGTTACGCGCTCGACCTTGCCGTCCTTCACCTGTTGGATGAAGTCGGAATAGTTGAGCGTCTGCGGCTCGCTCGGGCTGGAGAAGTTGTTCATCACGGTGACGAGTACCGCCGCGATGATCAGCCACAGAATCAGGTTCTTTGCCATGTCGTTCAATTGACTACCCTCTGAAGCCGGCTCCGCCCTGGAAACCGCTTCTCACGACGGCCAGACTCCTTCCGGCCAAAATTACTACACAACCCCTGCAGCGCGGCAGGCGTCGTCTGTAACCCTTTATGAACCCCGGCTTTCACCGGTACAAGCAAAACCCGCAAGACATAGACCAATAGCCGGCCCAATCATTCCAGTCTAGGCGCCGCGAAAGCCCCGTGCGAGCAGATACTGCTCCCGCGAACGGTCGCGGGACGACAGCGGTTTGCGCATCTGCACCTTTTCGAAGTTCTCGCGTACCAGCTTGTGATAAGCGTCGAAACCCTCGCCCTGGAAAATCTTGATCAGGAAATCGCCGCCCGGACGCAGCACACGGGTGCACAGGTCCAGGGCCAGCTCACAGAGGAACATCGCACGAGGCATGTCCACGGCGGGCAATCCACTCATATTGGGGGCCATATCGGAAATCACAAGGTCTACCGGATTTTCTCCGATGGCCGCGAGCAACTGGGCGAAGACCTCGTCCTCGGTGAAGTCGCCCTGGATGAAGGTGACGTCCGGGATACTGTCCATCGGCAGGATGTCCGACGCGATCAGAGTGCCCTTGTCACCGATCACCCGGCTGGTGACCTGCGACCAGCCGCCCGGCGCCGCGCCGAGGTCGACCACGGTCATGCCGGGGCGCAGGATGCGATCCTTCTCCTGGATTTCCAGCAGTTTGTAGCTGGCACGCGAGCGATAGCCGTCGCGCTGTGCCATCTTCACGTAAGGATCGTCGAAATGTTCTTTCAGCCAGCGATGGCTAGTCTTGGAACGGGCCACGTATTACCTCGTCTGAGCGGCATCCCGGCATAACCGAAACTCGGGTAGAATATCCGCCTTTTTTCCCAGGGGTCAGATTATGGCGCTCTCTCAGGAGCAGAAAAAGCAGTTCAAATCTATCGGGCATCACCTGAAACCCGTATTGACCGTTGCTGAAAACGGTCTCTCGGAAGGTGTGATGGCCGAGCTTGAGCGTGCGCTCAACGATCATGAACTGATCAAGGTGCAGTTCCGCATCACCGAACGCGACGATCGTCGTGCGCTGATCGACGAACTCTGCCAGAACGGCAGCTGCGAACTGGTTCAGTCCATCGGCAAGATGGCGCTGATCTATCGTCGCAATCCCAAGCCGAACAAGAACCTGTCGAACATCAGCCGCTTCAGCGGCCTCTGACAGTCAAGCCCGGCAACGCGGAGCCGGCAAGGCTCCGCCGCGTCAGTTCCGCTCGTCCCGCCCGGGCGCCGGCTGCAGCACCAGCAGCAAGCCGCACAGCGCCACCACCAGGTAGTTGAACAGCAGCCAGCGCTGAGCATCCGGCGCTACCTGGCGCACCACGAAATAAACCGCCGCCATCACCAGTACGGTCAGCAGCAACTGCCCCCGAGTTTCACGGGTGAAGGCAGCGAACCCGCGCGCCTGCCAGAGCACCAGGGCCTGGAGCAGCACGCAGAAACCGGCGAAGCCCAGCAGCAATGGCTTCAGCGCGTCGGCGACAGCTTCCACCAGCAGTGGCGCCAGGCCGATCTTGTCCAGCGCCGGCAACACCACGAACTGCAGCAGCCAGAGGCCGCCGACCCAGAATGTCTGGGCCAGCAGCCAACTGATGGTGCCTGCGCTAAGGGACGGTCGATCAGGCGTGGCGAACTTCAACGATCTCGTACTCGACGTCGCCGCCCGGAGTCTTGACCAGAACGGCGTCGCCTTCGGTCTTGCCGATCAGCGCACGGGCGATCGGCGAGTTGACCGAGATCTTGCTGTTCTTGATGTCCGCCTCGTCGTCGCCGACGATCTGGTAGGTCACCGTCTCGTCGGTCTCGACGTTGGCGATATCGACGGTGGTACCGAAGATCACCTTGCCGCTGTGCGGAATGGTGGTCACGTCGATGATCTGCGCGTTGGACAGCTTGGCCTCGATGTCGCGGATGCGAGCCTCGGACATGCCCTGCTGTTCACGGGCCGCGTGGTACTCGGCGTTTTCCTTGAGGTCGCCCAGTTCACGCGCTTCGGCGATGGCCTGGGTGATCTGCGGACGCAGAACGGTCTTCAGGTGTTTCAGTTCTTCTTCCAGGGCGCGAGCGCCCTGGACGGTCATTGGAAATTTGCTCATGCGTTGATTCCTGCATGGAGATCCTGCAGTCGGCGAACGGTCTTCTCGGGACCGAACTTGAGCGCCTCACAGATCGCCTGACCCGCCGCGATGGTGGTGGTGCAGTAGATCTTGTGCTGCAGGGCGTTGCGACGGATGGAGTAAGAGTCAGCGATGGACTGACGGCCCTCGGTGGTGTTGATGATCAGGGTGACTTCGTCATTCTTGATCATGTCGACCACGTGCGGACGGCCCTCGGTCACCTTGTTCACGCGACGCACCGGCAGACCGGCGGCCTCGATGACGCGGGCGGTACCGGCGGTGGCAACGACTTCGAAGCCCAGCGCGACCAGATCGCGAGCAACCTGAACGGCTTGCGGCTTGTCATCCTCGCGGACGCTGATGAAGGCGCAACCGGCGTTCGGCAGGATTTCGCTGGCGCCCAGCTGGGCCTTGGCGAATGCCTCACCGAAGCTGTCGCCGACACCCATCACCTCGCCCGTGGACTTCATCTCCGGGCCGAGGATCGGGTCGACGCCCGGGAACTTGGCGAACGGGAACACCGCTTCCTTGACGCTATAGTACGGCGGGATCACCTCCTGGGTGAAGCCGACTTCGGCCAGGGACTTGCCGGCCATGACGCGGGCCGCAACCTTGGCCAGCGATTCGCCGATGCACTTGGAGACGAACGGCACGGTACGGGACGCGCGCGGGTTCACCTCGATCACGTAGATATCTTCGCCCTGCACGGCCATCTGCACGTTCATCAGGCCGACCACGCCGAGCTCCAGGGCCATTTTCTTGACCTGCTCGCGGATCTCGTCCTGGATGTGCTGCGGCAGCGAGTACGGCGGCAGCGAGCAGGCGGAGTCACCGGAGTGTACGCCGGCCTGTTCGATGTGCTGCATGATCGCGCCGATCACCACGGTCTCGCCGTCGCACACCGCGTCGATGTCGACCTCGATGGCGCAGTTGAGGAAGCGGTCCAGCAGCACGGGGCTGTCGTTGGAGACCTTCACCGCTTCGCGCATGTAGCGCTTGAGCTCTTCTTCCTGGTAGACGATTTCCATCGCGCGACCGCCCAGTACGTAGGACGGGCGCACCACCATCGGGTAACCGATGTTCTTCGACAGCTCCAGGGCCTGGTCTTCGCTGCGCGCGGTGGCGTTGGCCGGCTGGCGCAGGTTCAGGCGCTGGACCATCTGCTGGAAGCGCTCGCGGTCTTCGGCACGGTCGATGGCATCCGGGCTGGTACCGATGATCGGCACGCCGGCTTCTTCCAGGGCGCGGCAGAGTTTCAGCGGGGTCTGGCCGCCGTACTGCACGATGACGCCCTTGGGCTGCTCGACGCGGACGATTTCCAGCACGTCTTCCAGGGTCACCGGCTCGAAGTACAGACGGTCGGACGTGTCGTAGTCGGTGGAGACGGTTTCCGGGTTGCAGTTGACCATGATGGTCTCGTAGCCGTCTTCACGCATCGCCAGCGCCGCGTGTACGCAGCAGTAGTCGAACTCGATGCCCTGGCCGATGCGGTTCGGACCACCGCCCAGGATCATGATCTTGTCGCGAGTCGACGGATTGGCTTCGCACTCTTCCTCGTAGGTCGAGTACATGTAGGCGGTGTCGGTGGCGAATTCGGCGGCGCAGGTGTCCACGCGCTTGTACACCGGCAGCACCTTGAGCTTCTGGCGATGGCTGCGCAGGTTCTTCTCGGTCACGCCGAGCAGCTTGGCCAGGCGGGCGTCGGAGAAGCCCTTGCGCTTGAGCTTGTACATCAGGTCGCGGTCGATGGCGGACAGACCCAGGGTCTTCACGCGCTCCTCATCCTTGACCAAGTCCTCGATCTGCACCAGGAACCACTCGTCGATGCGGGTCAGGTCGAAGACTTCGGCGATGCTCTTGCCGGCGCGGAAGGCGTCGGCGACGTACCAGATGCGGTCGGCATTGGGCACGGTCAGTTCGCGCTTGAGGATGCTCTCGGCTTCCGGATCGTTCAGGTCCAGCTTCGGATCGAAACCGGTGGCGCCGACTTCCAGGCCGCGCAGGGCTTTCTGCACGGACTCCTGGAAGGTGCGGCCGATGGCCATGACTTCACCCACGGATTTCATCTGGGTGGTCAGGCGCGCGTCGGCTTTCGGGAACTTCTCGAAGGCGAAACGCGGGATCTTGGTGACGACGTAGTCGATCGCCGGCTCGAAGGAGGCCGGGGTGCGACCGCCGGTGATGTCGTTCTGCAGTTCGTCGAGGGTGTAGCCGACGGCCAGCTTGGCGGCGATCTTGGCGATCGGGAAGCCGGTCGCCTTGGATGCCAGCGCCGAGGAACGCGATACGCGCGGGTTCATCTCGATCACGACCATGCGGCCGGTGTTCGGGCAGATACCGAACTGCACGTTCGAGCCGCCGGTTTCCACGCCGATCTCACGCAGCACCGCCAGGGAGGCGTTGCGCATGATCTGGTATTCCTTGTCGGTCAGGGTCTGCGCCGGAGCCACGGTAATGGAGTCACCGGTGTGCACGCCCATCGGGTCGAAGTTCTCGATGGCGCAGACAATGATGCAGTTGTCCTTCTTGTCGCGGACAACCTCCATCTCGTATTCCTTCCAACCGATCAGCGATTCGTCGATCAGCAGCTCGTTGGTCGGCGACAGGTCCAGACCACGGGCGCAGATCTCTTCGAACTCTTCGCGGTTGTAGGCAATGCCGCCGCCGGTGCCGCCCATGGTGAAGGACGGACGGATGATGCAGGGGAAGCCGACCTTCTCCAGCACGCCGTAGGCTTCTTCCATGCTGTGGGCGATGCCCGAGCGCGGGCAGGCCAGGCCGATGTCGCGCATGGCCTTGTCGAAGCGCGAACGGTCTTCGGCCTTGTCGATGGTGTCGGCGTTGGCGCCGATCATTTCTACGCCGAACTGCTCGAGCACGCCGTGGCGCTCCAGGTCCAGGGCGCAGTTCAGCGCGGTCTGGCCGCCCATGGTCGGCAGCAGCGCGTCAGGGCGCTCCTTCTCGATGATCTTGGCAACGGTCTGCCACTTGATCGGCTCGATGTAGGTGGCATCGGCCATCGCCGGGTCGGTCATGATGGTGGCCGGGTTGGAGTTCACCAGGATGACACGGAAGCCTTCTTCCTTCAGGGCCTTGCAGGCCTGTGCGCCGGAGTAGTCGAACTCGCAGGCCTGGCCGATGACGATCGGGCCGGCGCCGAGGATCAGGATGCTCTTGATGTCTGTACGCTTGGGCATGGGACTCTCGTTGCAATATTCAGGAAAGGGTTGCGCTGGCCAGCTTCACGCCAAAGCCGACGAACAGGGCGCCGACGCCGCTCGAGGCGCCGGCAGCCAGCCGTTGCCGCCGACGGAACCAGGCCGCCAGACGCACACCGGAGAAAATCAGGAAACTCAGGTACAGGGCGCTGATGATCTCGAGGATCGTGCCCAGCACCAGGAACGACAGGCCGGGGTAGGCGTAACCCGGGTCGACGAACTGGATGAAGAAGGAAATGAAGAAGAGGATCGCCTTGGGGTTGGACAGGCTCAGCAGCAGCGCCTTGCGGAACGGCTGGTTGACGTCCACTTCCCTGGCCGGCGCAGCGGCCGCTTCCAGCGGGTGGCGCAGTTTCTGCCAGCCACCGCGGAGCATGCCGATACCCAGATAGAACAGGTACGCGGCGCCGACGTACTTAAGGCCCAGGAACAGCATCGGCTCGGCCTTGAGCACCGAGGCGATACCCAGCGCCGAGAGGAACATCAGGATCGCATCACCGAGGAACACCGCGCTCGCCGCCCGGTAGCCCGAGGCCACGCCGCGCTGGGCGGCGGTGGCGAGGACGAACAGCGAGTTCGGCCCCGGCAGCAGGACGATGAACAGCGTACCCAGGACGTAGGTCCAGAGGTCGGTGATTCCCAGGGTCGGCATCATCTTCTTCTATCTCTTCGAGTTCGTGATCAGCGACGCTCGGCCATCGCCGCGATGAAGCGGTCGAACAGCGGGGCCACGTCGTGCGGACCGGGACTGGCTTCCGGGTGGCCCTGGAAGCTGAAGGCCACCTTGTCGGTGCGCTCGATACCCTGCAGGGTGCCGTCGAACAGCGACTTGTGGGTAGCGCGCAGATTGCCCGGCAGGCTCGTCTCGTCCACGGCGAAACCGTGGTTCTGGCTGGTAATCATCACCACGCCCGAATCCAGGTCCTGTACCGGGTGGTTGGCACCGTGGTGGCCGTGGCCCATCTTCATGGTCTTGCCGCCGGAGGCCAGGGCCAGCAGCTGGTGACCGAGACAGATGCCGAACACAGGGATCTCGGTGTCGAGGAACTCGCGGATGGCCTGGATGGCGTAGTCGCACGGTTCGGGGTCGCCAGGGCCGTTGGAGAGGAAGATGCCGTCCGGGTTCAGGGCGAGCACTTCGCTGGCCGGGGTCTGCGCCGGTACCACGGTCAGGCGGCAGCCGCGGGCGACCAGCATGCGCAGGATGTTCAGCTTGACGCCGAAATCGTAGGCGACCACGTGGTACGGCAGGTCGGCGGCGGCGATTTCCGGGTGGCTGTCGGTTTCCAGGCTCCACACGCTGGAACGCCACTCGTACTTCTCGGTGGAGGACACGACCTTGGCCAGGTCCATGCCCTTCAGGCCCGGGAAGCCGCGCGCCAGTTCGAGGGCTTTTTCCTCGGTGGCGTCGGGGCCTGCCAGGATGCAGCCGTTCTGCGAACCCTTCTCGCGCAGGATGCGGGTCAGGCGGCGGGTGTCGATACCGGCGATGGCAACGGTACCGTTCTCTTTCAGGTAGTCCGGCAGGGACTGCTTGTCGCGCCAACTGCTGGAGAGCAGCGGCAGGTCACGAATGATCAGGCCGGCGGCCCAGACCTTGTTCGACTCGGCGTCTTCCGGCGTGGTGCCGGTGTTGCCGATGTGCGGGTAAGTCAGGGTGACGATCTGTTGGGCGTAGGAAGGATCGGTGAGGATTTCCTGGTAGCCGGTCATGGCGGTGTTGAACACCACCTCTCCGACGGTCTGGCCGTCGGCGCCGATGGCTTCACCGCGAAAAACGCTGCCGTCGGCAAGTGCAAGTATGGCTGGCTTAGTCAAGAAGACCTCCCGTAGTTCAAGCCTGGCTGGGCGTGCGCAGATTGTAAAAAAGCGGGATGACATCAGAAGAAGTCATCCCGCTTTTTATGTGATCATGCTGCGCTGCTTTTAGTGGACACACTAAAGCTGTAGTTTACAGAAAAGCGACATCATGGTCCACCTTTTGCACGACGTACGGCCATGCCGCTCAGCGAAGGCCGAGCACATCCTGCATGTCGTACAGGCCACTGCCCTGCCCTTCCAACCACTGCGCGGCGCGCACGGCGCCACGGGCGAAGGTCATGCGGCTTGAGGCCTTGTGGGTGATCTCCACGCGCTCGCCATCGGCAGCGAACAGCACGGTGTGATCGCCCACCACATCGCCGGCACGCACGGTGGCGAAACCGATGGTTTCGCGCGGACGAGCACCGGTCTGGCCTTCGCGACCGTACACGGCCACTTTCTCCAGATCGCGACCCAACGCATTGGCGACCACTTCGCCCATGCGCAGCGCGGTACCGGACGGCGCGTCGACCTTGTGGCGGTGGTGCGCTTCGATGATCTCGATGTCCACTTCGTCGCCCAGCACACGGGCAGCGGTATCGAGCAGCTTCAGGCAGAGGTTCACGCCCACGCTGTAGTTGGCGGCGAAGACGATCGGGATGTCCCTGGCCGCATCGCTCAGCAGCGCCTTCTCCTCGACGGTGAAGCCAGTGGTGCCGATAACCATCGCCTTGCCCGCCTTGCGGCAGACTTCCAGATTCTTCAGGGTCACGGTCGGGTGGGTGAAGTCGATCAGCACGTCGAACTCGTCGACCACCTTGGCCAGGTCGCCCGACAGCGGCACGCCGATGCGGCCCAGGCCGGCCAGCTCACCGGCATCGGCACCGACCAGAGTACTGTCCGGGCGGTCGACCGCCGCGGTCAGGCCGGCGCTGCCGCCCGTCTGCTGCACCGCCTCGATCAGGGTCTTGCCCATGCGCCCGGCGGCGCCCATTACGGCAATACGTCGCATAACATCAGCTCCAAGCAACAAGCTGCAAGCTGCAAGCGCCGCCCCTTGGAGCTTGTCGCTTGCAGCTTGCGGCTCGAGAAAGTCATAGATCGTCGAAGAAGCGCTTCATGCCTTCGAACCAGCCACTGGCCTTGGGCGAATTGGAAGAGTTGCCCTGCAGGGTATTGCGGAACTCTTCGAGCAGCTCGCGCTGGCGCTTGTCCAGTTGCACCGGAGTCTCCACGACGACGCGGCACATCAGGTCGCCGGCACCGCCACCGCGCACCGGGGCGACACCCTTGCCGCGCAGGCGGAACAGCTTGCCGGTCTGAGTGCCCTCGGGAATCTTCAGCTTCACGCGGCCATCCAGAGTCGGCACTTCCAGTTCGCCGCCCAGCGCAGCATCGGCGAAGCTGATCGGCACTTCGCAGTACAGGTGCTTGCCGTCGCGCTGGAAGATGTCGTGCTCGCGCACGTTCACCACCACGTAGAGGTCGCCCGCCGGGCCACCGTGGGCGCCAGCCTCGCCTTCGCCGGTCAGGCGGATGCGGTCACCGGTATCGACGCCCGCCGGCACTTTCACCGACAAGGTCTTGTGTTCTTCCACGCGACCCTGACCGTGGCAGGAACCACAGGGGTCGGTGATCATCTTGCCGCTGCCGTGGCAGCGCGGGCAGGTCTGCTGCACCGAGAAGAAGCCCTGCTGCATGCGCACCTGGCCGATACCACCGCAGGTGGTACAGGTGACCGGCGTGGTGCCGGGCTTGGCGCCGCTGCCGCTGCAGGTCTTGCAACCGACCAGGGTCGGGACGCGAATGGTCACGGTGGTGCCGCGAACCGCGTCTTCCAGGTCCAGGTCGAGGGTGTAGCGCAGGTCGGCGCCGCGCGCCGGGCCGCCACGGGAACCGCCGCGTCCGCCACCACCACCGAAGAAGTCACTGAAGACATCGCCGAAGATGTCCGAGAAGCTCGCACCACCGAAGCCCGCACCGGCACCGCCCATCTGCGGATCGACGCCGGCATGGCCGTACTGGTCGTAGGCCGCGCGCTTGCTGGCGTCGGACAGAACCTCGTACGCCTCGTTGGCCTCCTTGAATTTGTCCTCGGCCTCCTTGTCGCCGGGATTGCGGTCCGGGTGGAATTTCATGGCCAGCCGGCGGTAGGCCTTCTTCAGGTCCGACTCGCTGGCGCCACGCTCGACACCCAGTACCTCGTAAAAATCACGTTTGGCCATAACTTTCCTGCACCTCGAAAACCTCTCCCCCAGACACGCCGACGCGGGAGCAAGCCCCCGCGTGACGTTTCATGCGCACCGACACGCGGGCCGGTGCGCTGGAGCGCAAGCTTGCACGCGGCTTACTTGTTCTCCTTGACCTCTTCGAATTCGGCGTCGACGACATCGTCACCCGCCTTGTCGTCAGCGGCCTCGCCCTGAGCGGCAGCGCCCGGCTGCGGCTGTTCGGCGTACATCTTCTGCGCCAGCGGGGTGGACGCCTGGGACAGCGCGTTCATCTTCGCTTCGATCTCGGCCTTGTCGTCGCCCTTCACGGCAACTTCCAGCTCGCCGAGCGCTTTCTCGATGGCGGCTTTCTCCTCGGCGGTGGCCTTGTCGCCAGCCTCGGTGACCATCTTGCGAGTGGCGTGGACCAGTGCGTCACCCTGGTTGCGGGCAGCGGCCAGTTCCTCGAACTTGCGGTCTTCCTCGGCATTCGCCTCGGCATCACGCACCATCTGCGCGATCTCGTCCTCGGACAGGCCGGAAGAGGCCTTGATCACGATGGACTGCTGCTTGCCGGTGGCCTTGTCCTTGGCGCCGACGTGCAGGATACCGTTGGCGTCGATGTCGAAGGTCACTTCGATCTGCGGCACGCCGCGCGGAGCCGGCGGAATGTCGGCCAGGTCGAACTTGCCCAGCGACTTGTTCTGCGTGGCTTGCTTGCGCTCGCCCTGCAGTACGTGGATGGTCACGGCGCCCTGGTTGTCATCGGCGGTGGAGAACACCTGCGACTTCTTGGTCGGGATGGTGGTGTTCTTGTCGATCAGCGCGGTCATCACGCCACCCAGGGTTTCGATACCCAGGGTCAGCGGGGTGACGTCGAGCAGCAGCACGTCCTTCACGTCGCCGGCCAGCACTGCGCCCTGGATGGCGGCACCCATCGCGACGGCTTCGTCCGGGTTGACGTCCTTGCGCGCTTCCTTGCCGAAGAACTCGGCAACGGTCTTCTGCACCAGCGGCATGCGGGTCTGACCGCCGACCAGGATCACTTCGTCGATCTTCGAGACGTCCAGGCCTGCGTCTTTCAGCGCAACGCGGCACGGCTCGATGGTGCGGGTGACCAGGTCTTCCACCAGGGATTCCAGCTTGGCGCGGGAAACCTTGACGTTCAGGTGCTTCGGACCGCTGGCGTCGGCAGTCACGTACGGCAGGTTGACGTCGGTCTGCTGGGTGGAGGACAGCTCGATCTTGGCCTTCTCGGCAGCTTCCTTCAGGCGCTGCATGGCCAGCGGGTCGCCCTTGAGGTCCATGCCGGATTCTTTCTTGAATTCTTCGACGAGGTAGTCGATCAGGCGCAGGTCGAAGTCTTCACCTCCGAGGAAGGTGTCGCCGTTGGTGGCCAGTACTTCGAACTGGTGCTCGCCATCGACTTCGGCGATTTCGATCACGGAAACGTCGAAGGTACCGCCGCCCAGGTCATAGACGATGATGGTGTGGTCGCCCTTGGCCTTGTCCAGGCCATAGGCCAGCGCAGCCGCGGTCGGTTCGTTGATGATGCGCTTGACGTCCAGACCGGCGATGCGGCCGGCGTCCTTGGTGGCCTGGCGCTGGCTGTCGTTGAAGTAGGCCGGAACGGTGATGACCGCTTCGGTGACAGGTTCGCCGAGATAGTCTTCGGCGGTCTTCTTCATCTTCTTCAGGACTTCGGCGGAGACCTGCGGCGGAGCCATCTTCTGGCCCTTGGCCTCGACCCATGCGTCGCCGTTGTCAGCCTTGACGATCTTGTAAGGCACCATCTTGATGTCTTTCTGTACGACGTCTTCTTCGAAGCGACGACCGATCAGGCGCTTCACCGCGTACAGGGTGTTGGTCGGGTTGGTCACGGCCTGGCGCTTGGCCGGCTGACCTACCAGGATTTCGCCATCGTTGGCGTAGCCGATGATCGATGGGGTGGTACGAGCGCCTTCGGCGTTCTCGATGACCTTGACGTTACCGTTCTCCAGGATGGACACACAGGAGTTGGTGGTCCCCAGGTCGATACCAATGATTTTGCCCATATTCACTCTCCAGAAATTAGATTCCGCGCTGACCCTGTTGCGGGTATTTGGCTCGGTTGATTACCCAGATGGGGACCGGGTGGTGGATTTCAAGCCTTCTCGTCGATCGAAGGCGGGGTTTGTTCGGGCGCCTTGCTGACCACGACCATCGCCGGACGCAGCAGGCGACCGTTGAGCAGGTAACCCTTCTGGAACACCTTGACCACGCTGCCCGGCTCCAGGTGCACGCTCTCCTCCATCGCCATCGCCTGGTGATGTTCGGGATTGAACGGCTCGCCGTGCGGATCGACCGGCTCCAGGTTGTAGCGCTTGAGGGTGTCGTGGAACATCTTCAGGGTCAGCTCGATGCCTTCGCGCATCGGCCTGATCGCCTCATCGGTCGAACTGGACATCTCCAGCGCGCGCTCGAGGGTATCGACGATCGGCAGCAGGTCGCCGGAGAACTTCTCCAGGGCGAACTTGTGCGCCTTCTCCACGTCCTGCTCGGCACGGCGGCGGACGTTCTGCAGTTCGGCGACGGCGCGCAGGCTCTGATCCTTGGCCGCGGCGACCTGCTCTTCCAGTTCCAGCACGCGGGCGTTCAGGTCCTCGGCAGCACCGGTGTCCGGCTGCTCGTTGAACTGGGAATCCTGAGTCTGTTGTTCGTCAGACATGCCACTCTCCTAAAAAAGAAAATAAGCCTTTGAAAACAAAGCGAACCCATTGGTCCGCGGCTCTGCCGTCTATATGGGGTGGGATTCGGCCACTTCAAGGGCCGAGAGGAGAATTGCCAGCAGCTCAAAATACTGTATAAATAACCAGACCTATTTATGGAGCCGCCGCCCATGCTGGTTCACCTGTCCGTGCACAACTACGCCATCGTCGAGCACCTCGATCTCGAGCTCGCCGCCGGCATGACCGTGATCACCGGCGAAACCGGCGCCGGCAAATCGATCATGCTCGACGCCCTCGGCCTGGCCCTGGGCGACCGTGCCGACAGTGGCGTGGTGCGCCCCGGCTCGGACAAGGCCGACATTCTCGCCAGCTTCGATGTCAGCGCGATTGCCGAAGCCCGCGACTGGCTGGCCGAGCGCGACCTGGAACAGGACGGTCCGTGCATCCTGCGCCGGGTGATCACCGCCGAAGGCCGCTCCCGCGCCTACATCAACGGCACTCCCTGCCCGCTGGGCGACCTCAAGCACCTGGGCGAGCTGCTCATCGATATCCACAGCCAGCACGAACACCAATCGCTGCTCAAGGCCGACACCCATCGCCGCCTGCTCGACGAATTCGCCGGCAGCCAGGAGCTGGCGCGTCAGGTACACCTCGCCGCGCAGCGCTGGAAGCAGACCCGCCAGGAGCTGGACCGCCTATCGCGCAACGGCGACGAGCAGCGCGCCCGCCACCAGTTGCTCAGCTATCAGTTGGAGGAGTTGGAAAACCTCGGCCTGAGTGATAACGAACTGGAGTCGCTGGAGGCCGAACACAGAACCCTGAGCAACGCCGGCAGCCTGATCGCCGCCTGCCGCCAGGTCGTCGAGCTGTGCAGCGAAAGCGATGCCGGCAACGTGCTCTCGGCGCTGACCTCCAGCCTGAACCGCCTGACGGCCTTCCAGAGCCAGCCGGCAGCGCTCTCCGAAGCCGTGAATCTGCTCTCCAGCGCGCAAATCCAGGTAGAGGAAGCCATCGGCGAACTGAACCGCTTCGTCGATCACTTCGACGCCGACCCCATACGTCTGCAGCAGTTGGAAGAACGCATGGATGCCATCTACAGCCTTGCGCGCAAGCACCGCGTGCAGCCCCACGAACTGCAGGATCTGCAGCAACGCCTGCTGGACGAACTGGAAGCGCTGAACGCCGACGACGAAGCCGTGGAGCGCCTGGGCGACGAACTGGCCGCCTACGCCCGCCACTATCAGGAGAAGGCCGACGAACTCAGCCGCCTCCGCCAGGGCGCCGCGCCGCAACTGGCCAAGGCCGTGGAGGTGGAAATGCAGCGCCTGGGCATGCCGGGCGGGCGCTTCGCCATCGAACTGCGCGACGCCACCTCGGACGAACCGCAGGTCAACGGCCTGGAGCAGTTGGAGTTCCTGGTCAGCGCCAACCCCGGCCAACCCATCAAGGGCCTGGCAAAGGTCGCCTCCGGTGGCGAATTGTCGCGCATCAGCCTGGCGATCCAGGTGATCACCGCGCAGACCTCGCGCATCCCCACCCTGGTCTTCGACGAAGTGGACGTCGGCATCGGCGGCCCCACCGCCGAAGTGGTCGGCCAATTGCTGCGCCGCCTGGGCGATCGCGGCCAGGTACTGACCGTCACCCACCTGCCGCAGGTTGCCGCCCAGGGCCACCAGCACCTGTTCGTGCACAAGGATCGCGACACCCGCGAAACCCGCACCGCCGTGGCCAACCTGAAGAAGGCCGAACGCATCGAGGAAATCGCCCGCATGCTCGGCGGCGTCGACCTGACCAAGGAATCCCTGGCCCACGCGCGCAAGATGGTGGATTCCGCCCTACAGGGCTGATCCTGCAGGAGCGAGCTTGCTCGCGAACGTGCGTCCGGCCACTCCAGCGCTGAGCGGTTCGCGAGCAAGCTCGCTCCTACATGAAAGACGCCCGAAAATAAAAACGGCGACCCTTGGGTCGCCGTTTCTGCATCCGCGTGCGCTTACTTCTTCTTGCGCACGTAGAGCACCAGATTGTGATCGACGAGCTCGAAGCCGCGCTCGCGGACGATCTCCTTCTGGCGTTTCTCGATTTCCGAGTCCATGAACTCGATCACTTCGCCGGTATCGACGCAGACCATGTGATCGTGGTGACCGCTGTCCGCCAGCTCGAAGACGGCATGACCGCCGTCGAAGTTGTGGCGAACCACCAGGCCGGCGGCCTCGAACTGGGTCAGCACGCGATAGACAGTGGCCAGACCTACGTCCTCCCCCGCCTCCATCAGCGCTTTGTAGACATCCTCCGCGCTCATGTGGCGTTGCTCGGCGGAATCGAGCATTTGGAGGATCTTGACGCGCGGCAGCGTGACCTTCAGTCCGGCTTTGCGCAGTTCGCTATTTTCAACCATGTGTGCTTTCTCGGCGCGGGATGCTTCGCAGCTTCCCTCAATGCAGGTATGATCGGGATTTCGTCGCTCAGCCAAGATAGTGGAAGTCACCCCCCGATGCAAAATGCCAAGCTCATGCTGACCAGTCTCGCTTTCACGCTGGGACTCGCCGCACTCGCCGGTTGCTCTTTCCCGGGGGTTTACAAAATCGACATCCAGCAGGGCAACGTCGTAACACAAGACATGATAGACCAGTTGAAGCCTGGAATGACCCGACGCCAAGTGCGGTTTATCATGGGTAACCCCTTGATCACCGACACTTTCCACCCTGATCGCTGGGATTACCTGTACAGCATCCAGCCCGGTGGCGGTCAGCGCCAGCAGGAACGCATGAGCCTGTACTTCAGCGACAGCGACCAACTGGTTGGCCTCAACGGCGACTTCATGCCCGGCGTGAGCCGTGACGAGTCGATCCTCGGCAAGGAAGGCAGCCCGGCCACCGCGCCGTCGCAACCGACCCAGCAGCAACCCGAGCAACCCAAGGAAGAACCGGCCAAGCCCGGCTCCGTAGAAGAGCAGATCCAGAAGGAAGTGGACCAGGTCGAAACCGTACCGATCCCGACTCCAGAACCGCTGGACGTGAACCCGCAATAAGGGGCCTGCCCCAACGAAAAAGCCCGGTCAATGCCGGGCTTTTTGTTGCCTGTTATTTCATGACTCGAGAACTCAGCCCCTGGCGGCTTTCGCGCGGGCGGCGCGCTGCTTGCGCACTTCCTTGGGATCGGCGATCAGCGGCCGGTAGATTTCCACCCGCTCGCCCTCTTCCAGTACGCGCTCATCGGGCCTGGCCACGACCTTGCCGAAGATCCCCAACGGGCACCGCTGCACATCCAGATCGGGGAACTGCGCAGCGATGCCCGACAGCAGCACCGCCTCGCGCATCCGCGTACCGCAGGGCACGCTCAGGCGCAGCAAGGATTGCCGCTCGGGCAGCGCATAGACCACCTCGATGGCGATACTCGCCGGCTCAGCCATGCAACTGCTTGGCGCGCTGGCAGAAGGCATCGACCATCGTGTTCGCTGCCTGGGTGAACAGCGGGCCGAGGGTGGCCTTCACCAGGGCGCCGGCGTAATCGAAGGTCAGGTCGAGGGAAATCTTGCAGGCCTTGTCCCCCAGGGCCTTGAAGGTCCACACGCCGTGCAGCTGGGTGAAGGGGCCTTCCTCGAGATTCATCTCGATGCTCTGGCCGGGCACCAGCACGTTACGCGTGGTGAAACGCTGGGTGATGCTGCCTTTGGCCACGGTCAGCTCGGCGCGCATGGACACCTCGCTCTCATCCAGCACGGTGGAAGCCGAGCACCAGGGCAGGAACTCCGGATAGCGCGCTACATCGTTGACCAGGTCGTACAGAGCCTGCGCCGGATAGGGCAGCAGCGCCGAACGCTGGATATGCGTGCTCATAGACGTCTCGCTTTGTCATGGGGCGGCTCGAATGCCCGCCGATCAAAAAACAGCGCGCATTCTCCGAGATTAGTCACGCCCCCTCAAGCGTGCATGCCGGCATGCACCGTCCCGATAGCGGCGCGGCGAGCGACTCCCTATAATGCGCGGCCTATGGCTAAACAGAAAAAACACCCTTCGGGGACCATCGCGCAGAACAAGAAGGCTCTGCACGACTACTTCATCGAGCAGCGCTTCGAGGCGGGCATCGCCCTGGCCGGCTGGGAAGTCAAAAGCCTGCGCGCCGGCAAGGCGCAGCTGGTGGACAGCTACGTGCTGCTCAAGGATGGCGAAGCCTGGCTGCTGGGCAGCCACATCACGCCGCTGACCACCGCCAGCACCCACGTCATCGCCGACCCCGTGCGCACGCGCAAGCTGCTGCTGCACAAACGCGAGCTGGGCAAGCTGTTCGGTGCCGTGCAGCAGAAAGGCTACGCCTGTGTCGCGCTGTCGATTTACTGGAAGAAGCACCTGATCAAGTGCGAGATCGCACTGGCCAAGGGCAAGAAAGAGTTCGACAAGCGCGACACCGAGAAGGAGCGCGACTCCAACCGGGAAATCCAGCGCGCCATGCGTCACGGCAAGGACGACTGACGCCTTCGCGCCCTCCACCCGAGAGGGCGCGATCACATCAGGCGTCCACCGCCCCCTGGCGTCGTTGCGCGCGCTGCAGACGCACCTCTTGCGCCTGCGCCTCGGCCAGCACTTCCTGCACGTAGTCGATATGCCGCTGGGAAATCTTCCGCGCCGCTTCCGCGTGCCCGCCGACAATCGCCTCGTATAGCTCGCGGTGCTGACGCATCAGTTGCTCGCGAGTCTCGTCGCGTTGCGCGTACATCCCGCCGATATTGGTCACCACGTTGCGCTTGAGCAGGTCGAACAGGCCACGGATGGTGTGCAGCAACACGGCATTGTGGCTGGCCTCGGCGATGGCCAGGTGGAAGGCCGCATCCGCCGCGCCCTCCTCCGCCCGACCGACCTTGCCGGGGCTCTGGTAGCAGTCCTGCAGGGTGTCGAAGGCCTGCTTCAGGCGCTGGTGATCCACCTCGGTCGCACGCTGCGCGGCGTAGTAGGCGCAGGAGCCCTCCAGGGTATGGCGGAACTCCAGCAGGTCGCGCTGCGCCTCCGGATTGCTTTCCAGCAGATGCAGCAGCGGATCGCTGAACATCGAACCCAGCCCTTCGCTGACGTAGTTGCCGCCACCCTGGCGACTGACCAGCAGCCCCTTGGCGGCCAGCTTCTGGATCGCCTCGCGCAGTGACGGCCGCGACACGCCGAACTGCTCGGCCAGCACACGCTCCGCCGGCAGGCGCTCGCCAGCCTTGAGGGTGCCCTCGAGAATCATCGCCTCCAGCCGCTCGACGATGTCATCCGACAGACGGCGCTGCTTGACCTGACCAAAACCCATCTTCGTGCTCTCCCACGACAAAACGCTCTGCGCCGCGACCTGCGCGCCGAGCGCGGCAGCCTAACCAGCCCGGAAGCCGGCAACAAGACCACCCCATCCCTCCGGGCGCCATCGACAAAAGTTGAACCACAGCAAATTGACATGCCGCCAGCAGGGCTTTTACTCTGAGCGCTCGGATTTGTAAATTGGTCATACCAATTTACCGGAATCCGGATTGCACGACAACACATGCACGAAAGACAACAAGCCGCGATCAGTCGACCGTCTGCCCAACGCGCCACAAGCGCACCGGAATCGCCCGACCGGCAACCAGGCCCTCCACCCAAAAACAATTAGGGAGCCAACCAGATGCAAACCTGGCAGCAGATCTACACCCCGCTCGGCAGCCTTGGCCTGTCCGCGCTGGTCGCCGTTATCCCGATCGTGTTCTTCTTCCTCGCCCTCGCCGTGTTCCGCCTCAAGGGCCACGTCGCCGGCAGCATCACCCTCGCCCTCTCGATCATCATCGCCATCGTCGCCTTCGGCATGCCCGCCGACATGGCCATCGCCGCCGCCGGCTATGGCTTCGCCTACGGCCTGTGGCCGATCGCCTGGATCATCGTCGCGGCGGTGTTCCTCTACAAACTCACGGTCAAGAGCGGCCAGTTCGAAGTGATCCGCAGCTCGGTGCTGTCGATCACCGGCGACCAGCGCCTGCAGGTGCTGCTGATCGGCTTCTCCTTCGGCGCCTTCCTCGAAGGTGCGGCGGGCTTCGGCGCGCCGGTGGCGATCACCGCCGCCCTGCTCGTCGGCCTGGGTTTCAACCCGCTGTACGCCGCCGGCCTGTGCCTGATCGCCAACACCGCACCGGTGGCCTTCGGCGCCCTGGGCATCCCGATCATCGTGGCCGGCCAGGTGACCGGCATCGACGCCTTCAAGATCGGCGCCATGACCGGCCGCCAACTGCCGTTCCTGTCGATCCTCGTGCCGTTCTGGCTGGTGTTCATGATGGACGGCCTCAAGGGCGTGAAGGAAACCTGGCCGGCCGCCCTGGTCGCCGGTGGCAGCTTCGCCATCACCCAGTACTTCACCTCCAACTTCATCGGCCCGGAACTGCCGGACATCACCTCCGCCCTGGTCAGCCTGATTTCCCTGACCCTGTTCCTCAAGGTCTGGCAGCCGGCCAGCGAGCGTGAAGTGGTCGCCACCGCCGGCGGCGCCGCCGTCATGGGCGGCAACGGCTCCCGCGGCGCCGAGCCTTCGCCCTACAACTTCGGTGAAATCCTCAAGGCCTGGTCGCCCTTCCTGATCCTCACCGTGCTGGTCACCATCTGGACCCTGAAGCCGTTCAAGGCGATGTTCGCGCCGGGCGGCACGCTGTACAGCCTGGTGTTCAACTTCGCCATCCCGCACCTGGACCAACTGGTGGTGAAGACCGCGCCCATCGTCGCCAACCCGACGCCGATCGCCGCCGTGTTCAAGCTGGACCCGATCTCGGCCACCGGCACCGCGATCTTCCTCTCCGCCGTGATCTCGATGTTCGTGTTGCGCATCGGCGCGAAAACTGGTCTGACCACCTTCAAGGAGACCCTGGTCGAGCTGAAATGGCCGATCCTCTCCATCGGCATGGTGCTGGCCTTCGCCTTCGTCACCAACTACTCGGGCATGTCCACCACCCTGGCGCTGGTCCTGGCCGGCACCGGCGCGGCCTTCCCGTTCTTCTCGCCGTTCCTCGGCTGGCTGGGCGTGTTCCTCACCGGTTCGGATACTTCCTCCAACGCCCTGTTCAGCTCGCTGCAGTCCACCACCGCACACCAGATCGGGGTCAACGACACCCTGCTGGTGGCCGCCAACACCAGCGGCGGCGTGACCGGCAAGATGATCTCGCCGCAATCCATCGCCGTGGCCTGCGCCGCCACCGGCATGGTCGGCAAGGAATCCGACCTGTTCCGCTTCACCCTCAAGCACAGCCTGATGTTCGCCGCTATGGTGGGTCTGATCACCCTCGCGCAGGCCTACATCTTCACCGGCATGCTGGTTCACTGACCGAGCGCTGATCGGCTGCGCGTCGGCGATACTGCGTTGGAAATGGCCTCGGAAAGCCGCTTGCGGCTAACGCACTTCAGTGCGGCCCCGAAGGGGCGAGTGGAGCGAGTCATGCTCACCTACAGTTGTAGGCTCCGCTCCCTCGGCCATTTCCGCCTTGTCTCGCTCTAGCTCGCTCGATCCAAAACTTTTCTCTCAAAACGGAAGAGCCCAATGATCATCTCTGCCTCTACCGACTACCGCGCCGCAGCCCAACGCAAGCTGCCGCCGTTCCTCTTCCACTACGCCGACGGCGGCGCCTACGCCGAGCGCACCCTGCGCAACAACGTCGACGACCTGGCCAACATCGCCCTGCGCCAGCGCGTGCTGAAGAACATGTCCGAACTGAGCCTCGAGACGACGCTGTTCAACGAAACGCTGAGCATGCCCGTCGCCCTGGCTCCGGTCGGCCTGACCGGCATGTACGCGCGGCGCGGCGAGGTGCAGGCAGCCCGTGCGGCCGCCGCGAAAGGCATTCCGTTCACCCTGTCCACGGTGTCGGTCTGTCCCATCGAGGAAGTCGCCCCGGCCATCGACCGGCCCATGTGGTTCCAGCTCTACGTGCTCAAGGACCGCGGCTTCATGCGCAACGCCCTGGAGCGCGCCAAGGCCGCTGGCGTCACTACGCTGGTGTTCACCGTCGACATGCCGGTGCCCGGCGCCCGCTACCGTGACGCCCACTCCGGCATGAGCGGTCCGAACGCGCCGCTGCGCCGTGTCTGGCAAGCCATGACTCACCCGCAGTGGGCGCTGGACGTCGGCCTGCTGGGCAAGCCCCACGACCTGGGCAACATCTCCAAGTACCGTGGCAACCCCACCGGTCTTGCCGACTACATCGGCTGGCTGGGCGCCAACTTCGACCCGTCGATTTCCTGGAAGGACCTGGAGTGGATTCGCGACTTCTGGGACGGCCCGATGGTGATCAAGGGCATCCTCGATCCCGATGACGCGAAAGACGCGGTGAAATTCGGTGCCGACGGCATCATCGTGTCCAACCACGGCGGCCGCCAGCTCGACGGCGTGCTCTCCAGCGCCCGAGCCCTGCCGGCAATTGCCGATGCGGTGAAGGGCGACCTGAAGATCCTCGCCGACTCTGGCATCCGCAACGGCCTGGACGTGGTACGGATGATTGCCCTGGGCGCGGACACCGTGCTCATCGGCCGCGCCTTCCTCTACGCCCTGGCGACCCACGGCGAGGCCGGCGTGAAGAACCTGCTGGACCTGTTCGAGAAGGAAATGCGCGTGGCAATGGTGCTGACCGGCGCCAAGTCCATCAGCGAGATCACCCGTGATTCGCTGGTGCGCGAACTGGGCGCCTGAGAGCCCAAACCTGTAGGAGCGAGCTTGCTCGCGAACCTGCCCAACTCCGCGCCCCCGGGCTCGCGAGCAAGCTCGCTCCTACAGGAAAAGCGCGCAATGGCGCGCTGGAAAAAACACCGATGGGCCGTCCAGCGGTCCACGCTCACCGATGATGACTGGAGCCGCCATGAGCCTGCCCGCCGCGTTCATCGACACGGTAGAACACCTGATCCCCCGCGAGCGCCGCTTCGACGATGCGCTCTCGACCCTGGCCTTCGGCACCGACGCCAGCTTCTACCGGCTGATCCCCAAGCTGGTGATCCGCGTCGAGAGCGAAGACGAAGTCGCCAGCCTGCTCAAGGCCGCCCACGCCAACGCGGTCGCGGTGACCTTCCGCGCCGCGGGCACCAGCCTCTCCGGCCAGGCCGTGAGCGATTCGGTGCTGCTGGTGCTGGGCGACAACTGGAATGGCCGCGACATCCGCGACGGCGGCACGCAGATCCGCCTGCAGCCCGGCGTCATTGGCGCCCAGGCCAACGCCTGGCTTGCTCCGTTCGGCCGCAAGATCGGCCCCGACCCGGCCTCAATCAACGCCTGCAAGATCGGCGGCATCGTCGCCAACAACGCCAGCGGCATGTGCTGTGGCACCGCGCAGAACAGCTACCACACCCTGGCCGGCATGCGTCTGTTGCTGGCCGACGGCACGTTGCTGGACAGCGAGCTGCCCGCCAGCGTCGCCGCCTTCCACGCAAGCCACGGCGCACTGCTCGAGCAACTCGCCGAGCTGGGCCGGCAGACTCGCGCCAATACCGAACTGGCCGCGAAGATCCGCCACAAGTACCGCCTGAAGAACACCACCGGGCTGTCCCTGAATGCATTGGTCGACTACGACGAGCCGCTGGATATCCTCACCCACCTGATGGTCGGCTCCGAAGGCACCCTGGGGTTCATCAGCGCGGTGACCTACGACACCGTACCGGACCACCCGCACAAGGCCAGCGCGCTGATCGTCTTCCCCGACGTGGAGACCTGCTGCAAGGCCGTGACCGTGCTCAAGCAGCAGCCGGTGTCCGCCGTGGAACTGCTCGACCGTCGCAGCCTGCGCTCGGTGGAGAACATGCAGGGCATGCCCGAGTGGGTGCAAAGCCTGTCCGCGAATGCCTGCGCGCTGCTCATCGAATCCCGTGCGGCGACCCAGTCGCTGCTGCACGAACAACTCGCACAGATCAGCGCCTCCATCGCCGGTTACCCGGTGGAGAAACAGGTCGACTTCAGCGAAGACCCGGCGGTCTACAACCAGCTGTGGCGCATCCGCAAGGACACCTTCCCGGCCGTCGGCGCAGTGCGCGAGACTGGCACCACGGTGATCATCGAGGACGTCACCTTCCCCGTCGAACAGCTAGCCGAAGGCGTGAACCGCCTGATCGAGCTGTTCGACAAGCACGGCTACGACGAGGCCATCCTGTTCGGCCACGCGCTGGAAGGGAACCTGCACTTCGTCTTCACCCAGGGTTTCGAATCGCCTGAGCAGATCGCGCGCTACTCGGCCTTCATGGACGACGTCGCGCACCTGGTCGCCGTGGAATACGGCGGCTCGCTCAAGGCCGAGCACGGCACCGGGCGCAACATGGCGCCCTTCGTCGAGCTGGAATGGGGCCACGACGCCTACCAACTGATGTGGCAGCTGAAGCGCCTGCTCGACCCCACCGGCATCCTCAACCCCGGCGTGGTGCTGACCGACGACCCGCAGCTGCACCTGAAGAACCTCAAACCGCTGCCGGCCGCCGACGAGATCGTCGACAAGTGCATCGAGTGTGGCTTCTGCGAGCCGGTCTGCCCGTCCAAGGGGCTGACCCTCAGCCCGCGCCAGCGCATCGTCATGTGGCGCGACATCCAGGCCAAGCGCCGCGCCGGCGTCGACACCACCGAGCTTGAGCGCGACTACCAGTACCAGGGTATCGACACCTGCGCCGCCACCGGCCTGTGCGCCCAGCGCTGCCCGGTGAACATCAACACCGGCGAGCTGGTCCGCAAGCTGCGCGGTGAAGAAGCGCACCACGCCGGCACCGCCACCTGGCTGGCACGCAACTTCGCCACCGCACTCAAGGGTGCGAAGTTCATGCTGCACGCTGCCAACGGTGCGCGCATGGTGCTCGGCGCGCCGCGCCTAGCCCGCCTCAGCGCTTGCATCAGTCACGCCAGCAAGGGCCGCGTGCCGCAGTGGACGCCGTCCATGCCGCAGCCCGTGCGCCTGGCTGCCGCTTCGCAGCCTGTGGATAACGGCAAGCCGCGCGTCGTCTACCTCACCGCCTGCGTATCCCGCGCCATGGGCCCGGCGGCGGCGGACGAAGAGCAGATGCCGCTGATCGACAAGACTCGCCAGTTGCTGGAGAAAGCCGGCTACCAGGTGGTCTTCCCGGACAACGCCGACAACCTCTGCTGCGGCCAGCCGTTCGCCTCCAAGGGCTACAAGGACCAGGCCGACGCCAAGCGCGACGAACTGCTCGCCGAACTGCTGCGCGCCAGCCGTGGCGGCCTCGACCCGATCTACTGCGACACCAGCCCCTGCACCCTGCGCCTGATGCAGGACCTGGCGGACGACCGGCTGAAAATCTACGACCCGGTGAAGTTCATCCGCACCCACCTGGTCGAGCGCCTGGACTTCCAGCCACAGGACAAGCCGGTAGCCGTGCATGTCACCTGCAGCACCCAGCACCTGGGCGAGAGCCAGGCGCTGATCGACCTGGTCGGGCGCTGCACCCGCGAAGTGGTGATCCCCGAGGGCATCCACTGCTGCGGCTTCGCCGGCGACAAGGGCTTCACCACCCCCGAGCTGAATGCGCACTCGCTGCGCACGCTCAAGGACGCGGTGCGGCATTGCGAGGAAGGCGTCTCCACCAGCCGCACCTGCGAAATCGGCCTGTCCACCCACGGCGGTATCGACTATCGCGGAGTGGTCTACCTGGTGGATCGCGTGACCCGAGCTAGAGCGACGGACGCGCAACCGTAGGGCGGATAACGCCCCAAGCGTTATCCGCCGTCTCTGCGGACGGCGGATAACCTGTTCCAGGTTATTCGCCCTACGATCCCCCCGAATTAACCCGCTCTTAATCCATCATTGCCACCCTCTGCCGGAAACGAGAGCGACCGGCTATCCTGCTGCACAAGGCCGGTTGAGGGGACATCGATGAGAATCCTGTTGGCGGAAGACGACCAGTTGCTGGGCGATGGCATTCGCGCGGGGCTCGGTCTGGAAGGCGACACCGTGGACTGGGTCAATGATGGCCTGGCCGCCGATCAGGCGTTGCAGACCGACGAGTTCGACCTGCTGGTGCTCGACCTCGGCCTGCCGCGTAAGGACGGCCTGGACGTGTTGCGCAGCCTGCGCCGGCGCGGCGACCTGACGCCGGTGCTGATCCTCACCGCCCGCGACAAGGTGGCCGACCGCGTGGCTGGCCTCGACGCCGGCGCCGACGACTACCTGACCAAACCCTTCGACCTCGACGAACTGCTCGCCCGCGTCCGCGCCCTCACCCGCCGCCGCACCGGCCGTGCCGTGCCGCTGCTGCAGCACGGCGAACTGATGCTGGACCCCGCCACCCATCAGGTCAACCTCGCCGGTACACCGGTGGACCTGGCCCCGCGCGAGTACGCCCTGCTGCGCCTACTGCTGGAACAACGCGGCAAAGTGCTGTCGCGCACCCGCCTGGTGGAGGCCCTGTATGGCTGGGACGGCGACCTGGAGAGCAACGCCATCGAGGTCCACATCCACCACCTGCGCCGCAAGCTGGGCAACGGCCTGATCCGCACCGTACGCGGCATCGGCTACGGCATCGACCGGCCCGGCAACCCCTCCCAGCCGTGAGTCTCGCCCCGCGCCGCGTCGGCTCGCTCAGCCGCCGACTGTTGCTCCTGCTGATCGGCGGCATTTCGCTGTGCTGGCTGGTCGCGGGCCTGTTCACCTACCACCTGACCCGTCAGCAGGTGAACCAACTCTACGACCAGGACATGATCGACTTCGGCCAGGCCGCGCTGAGCCTGGTGAACATCGCCGACGCCGTCGACCCGCAGTCCAGCGACGCAATGGAAATCCTCGCCCGCAGCCGCAACGCCATCGAGGGGCTACCGCTGATCCGCCGCGAAGCCACCCTCGGCTATGCCATCTGGTACCACGGCCAACCCCTGATCGCCACCCACAGCCCGCCGCGCGGAATCGAAGCCCAGCCGCCGGGCTTCTCCGGCCTGCAACGCGACGACGTGAACTGGCGTGTCCTGCAGATCGCCTCGCCAGGCGCCGGCGAAGTCCGCATCTGGGTCTTCGAAGACCTGCACTACCGCTCGAAAACCCTGCGTCTGCTGCTGTTCAGCGCGCTGTTCCCGTTGCTGCTGGCGCTGCCGCTGTTCCTCATCCTGGTCTGGCTCGGCGTCCGCCAGGGCCTGGCGCCACTGCGCGGCCTGATCGACCAGGTCCACCTGCGCACCGCCCAGAGCCTGCATCCGTTGTCGCTGAGCCGGGCGCCGGTGGAAGTGCACAGCCTGGTCAACGAACTGAACCTGCTGCTGGAGCGCCTGCACTCGGCGATGGAAGCCGAACGCCGCCTGACCAGCGACGCCGCCCACGAAATCCGTACGCCGCTGGCCAGCCTGCGCACCCACGCCCAGGTCGCGCTGCGCTCCGCCGACCCGGCGGCCCACGCCCACGGCTTGCAGCAGGTCAGCCGCAGCGTCGAGCGCATCAGTGCGCTGATGGAGCAGATCCTGCTGCTGGCCCGACTCGACGGCGAAGAACTGCACGAAACCTTCAGCCACATCGATCTCGGTCCGCTCGCCGAGGAAACCATTGCCGAACTCGCCCCCCAGGCCATCGACAGGCACCTCGAACTCACCCTCGACGCCCATCCGGGCTGTACCCTGATGGGCGTACCGGTCTGGCTCGGGCTGATCCTCACCAACCTGGTCGGCAACGCCCTGCGCTATACGCCCGAGGGCGGCCGCGTGGAGGTGAGCCTGGAACGCACGGACGACACGCTCGCACTCTGGGTGCGCGACAACGGCCCCGGCGTGGCGCAGGCCGAGCAGGCAGCCATCTTCACCCGTTTCTATCGCAGCCCCAGCGTGGCCGACAGCGCCGGCAGCGGACTCGGGCTGCCCATCGTCAAGCGCATCGTGGAGATTCACCACGGCCGTATCAGCCTGCACGAAGGGCTGGATGGCGCCGGCCTGGGCGTGTGCGTCGAGCTGCCGGCAACCACTGGCGAAAAAGACTGAACCTGGCGAAAAGCCCGGCAGTCGACCCTGTACGGTCCGCGTGAACGGTCCGCGATAACCCGGTCAATTTGCCAGGAGTACAGCCATGAAACGTACCGCCTTGCTCATTACCGCCGCCCTGCTGGCGTCGCCGGCCTTCGCCGCCGACCTGTGCAGCGACAATCTGCAGAAAATCGACGCTGCCGTGCAGTCCAACGCCGGCACCGCACAAACCCAGGATCAAGCCATGCGCCTGCAGGAAAAAGCTATCCAGGCCCAGCAGTCGGGCGATACCAAGGCCTGCATCGCACAGACCGAGAAAGCCCTGAAGCTGCTCAAGCAGAGCGGTAAGTCCTGATCCCGCTTCGACGGCCGGTCGGACCGGCCGGCCGCCCCATTTCCCGTGCGCCTGCCGCACCGAGGCGCTCGCGCGGGTTTCCTGCACCGATAAGCCCCACGAAGCTCTCGCCATTCGCGAGAAAGCAGTTCATTCCTCCGCCCGACCACCTCCCTAAGATGTAGCGATTGCCGATCGACAATAATCACAACCGGAATCGCCATGCCCCTGACGCACCTGCTCATCGCCAACCGTGGCGAGATTGCCATCCGCATTGCCCGTGCCGCCGCCGAGCTGGGTATCCAGACGCTGGCGATCTTCGCCGAGGACGACGCCGCCTCGCTGCACACGCGCCAGGTCGACCAGGCCGCGGCCCTGAAAGGGCGTGGCGCCAGCGCCTATCTCGACCAGCAGCAGATCATCGAGATCGCCCTGGCGCACGGCTGCGACGCGATACATCCGGGCTATGGCTTCCTCTCCGAAAACGCCGACTTCGCCCGCCGCTGCGAAGCGGCCGGCCTGACCTTCGTCGGCCCCTCGGCGGACGTGCTCGCGTGCTTCGGCGACAAGGCCCGCGCCCGCGACCTGGCCAGCGCGCACGGCGTGGCATTGGCCGCGGGCAGCAACCGCGCCACTGCGCTGGAGGACGCCGAGCGCTTCTTCCGCGAACTGCCCGGCGGGTCCGGCATGATGATCAAGGCCCTGGCCGGCGGCGGTGGACGCGGCATGCGCGCAGTACGCAGCCCCGAGGAAATTGCCGACGCCTACGCGCGCTGCCAGGCCGAGGCCCGCGCGGCCTTCGGCGATGATCGGCTCTACGTGGAGCGCCTGATCCAGCGCTCCCGCCATATCGAAGTGCAGGTGATCGGCGACGGCCGCAGCGTCAGTCACCTCTGGGAGCGCGACTGCACCCTGCAGCGGCGCAACCAGAAGCTGCTGGAAATCGCCCCCAGCCCCAACCTGCACCCGCGCCTGCGCGGCGCCATCCTCGCCGCCGCCGTGCGCCTGGCCGAAGCCGTGGACTATCGCGGTCTGGGCACTTTCGAGTTCCTGCTGGACGAGGACAGCGGTGACTTCGTGTTCATGGAAGCCAACCCACGCCTGCAGGTGGAACACACCGTCACCGAAGCGGTGACCGGCATCGACCTGGTCCAGGCGCAACTGCGCATCGCCGCTGGCGCCAGCCTCGCCGAACTGAACCTGACCCAGGCGGAGATCCCCGCGCCGCGCGGCCACGCCCTGCAACTGCGGATCAACCTGGAAAACCTCGCCAGCGACGGCACGCCCCACCTCGCCTGCGGCACCCTCAGCGCCTACGAACCGCCCAGCGGCCCCGGCCTGCGCGTGGACGGCTACGGCTACGCCGGCTACCGCAACAGCGCCGGCTACGACTCGCTGCTGGCCAAGCTGATCGTCCACGGCAACGGCGGTTATCCACAACTGGTGCAGCGCGCCTACCGCGCCCTCTGCGAATTCCGCCTGGAGGGTGTGGCGAGCAACATCCCGCTGCTGCTCAACCTGCTGCGCCAGCCGGCAGTGGCGGACAACCAGGTCACCACGCGCTACATCGAAGAACACCTGCCCACGCTGCTCGGCGCGCAGGAACATGCCCATCCGCACCGTTTCTTCAAACATGCCGGCGCGGCGCCGGAAATCCAGCGCACCAGCGAGGCGCCCGCCGGTTGCATTGCGCTGGGAACGCCCAGCGCTGGTGTGCTGGTCAGCCTGAACGTCATCCCCGACGACGCGGTCGCCCAGGGCCAGACCATCGCCGTGATCGAAGCGATGAAGATGGAGTTCGAAGTGAAGGCCAGCGCCAGTGGCATCGTCCACAGTCTCGCCGCCACGCCCGGCGACAGCCTCGGCGAGGGCGACCCGCTGCTGTTCGTCGAACCGGCGGATGTCGAAGCGCAGGACCATGAAAGCGCTGCCGCCATCGACCTCGACGCCATCCGCGCCGACCTCGCCGAAGTCCTTGAACGCCAT
This sequence comes from Pseudomonas sp. ATCC 13867, assembly GCF_000349845.1. Classification (NCBI taxonomy): domain Bacteria; kingdom Pseudomonadati; phylum Pseudomonadota; class Gammaproteobacteria; order Pseudomonadales; family Pseudomonadaceae; genus Pseudomonas; species Pseudomonas sp. ATCC 13867. The sequence continues at coordinate 4,754,183 of NC_020829.1, forward strand.
GCCATCGGCCTCGACGAGCGCCGCCCGGAGGCCGTCGCCAAGCGCCACAGGATCGGCAAGCGCACCACCCGCGAGAACCTCGCCGATCTGCTCGATGACGGCAGCTTCATCGAGTACGGCGCCCTGGCCATCGCCGCCCAGCGCCGTCGCCGCAGCGTCGAGGAACTGATCGCCAGCAGTCCTGCCGACGGCCTGGTCAGCGGCCTGGGCAGCATCAACGCCGCGCAGTTCGGCGACGAGAAGGCCCGCTGCCTGGTGCTGGCCTACGACTACACGGTGTTCGCCGGCACCCAGGGCGTGATGAACCACAAGAAGACCGACCGCATGCTGCACCTGGCCGAGCAATGGCGCATCCCGCTGGTGCTCTACGCGGAAGGGGGCGGCGGGCGGCCGGGCGACACCGATTTCGTCGGCGTGGCCGGGCTCGACAACATGAGCTTCGTCGGCCTGGCGCGGCTCTCCGGGCTGGTGCCGCTGGTGGGCGTGGTCTCCGGCCGTTGCTTCGCCGGCAATGCCGCCCTGCTGGGCTGCTGCGACGTGATCATCGCCACCCGCGATACCAGCCTGGGCATGGCAGGCCCGGCGATGATCGAGGGCGGCGGCCTGGGCAGGTTCGCCCCCGAGGAAGTCGGCCCCAGCGACGTGCAGAGCGCCAACGGCGTGATCGACGTGCTGGTGGAGGACGAGGCCGAAGCCACCCGCATCGCCCGCCAGTACCTCGCCTACTTCCAGGGCGACAGCGCCGACTGGCAATGCGCCGACCAGCGCCGGCTGCGCCACGCGGTGCCGGAGAACCGCCTGCGCGTCTACGACATCCGCCAGGTCATCGAACAACTGGCCGACAGCGACTCGACGCTGGAACTGCGCCGGCACTTCGCCGCCGGCATGATCACCGCGCTGGTGCGCATCGAAGGCAAGCCCTTCGGCCTGCTCGCCAACAACCCCATGCACCTGGGCGGCGCCATCGATGCCGAGGCCGGCGACAAGGCCGCGCGCTTCATGCAGCTGTGCGACGCCTTCGACCTGCCGATCATCTCCCTGTGCGACACCCCCGGCTTCATGGTCGGCCCGGAGGCAGAGAAGACCGGCACCGTACGCCACGTCTCGCGCATGTTCGTCACCGCCGCCAGCCTGACCGTGCCCTTCTTCACCGTGGTGCTGCGCAAAGGCTACGGCCTGGGTGCGCAGGCAATGGCTGCCGGCAGCTTCCACGCTGCGCTGTTCACCGTCGCCTGGCCCAGCGGCGAGTTCGGCGCAATGGGCCTGGAAGGCGCGATCCGCCTCGGCTACGCCAAGGAGCTGGCTGCGCTGGAGGACCCGCAAGAGCGGAAGGCGCTGTTCGACAAGCTGGTCGCCGCCGCCTACCGCAACGGCAAGGGCCTGAACATGGCGAGCTACCTGGAGATCGACGACGTGATCGACCCCGCCGACACCCGCCGCTGGCTGCTGCGCGGGCTCGCCTCAGTGCCACGCCCGGCTCCGCGCCAGGGCAAGAAGCGTCCACTGATCGACACCTGGTGACCCAGCGGGTTGAGCTAAGCTCCTGATTGGCTAAAATGCGCATCGTCATTGGGGAGTAGCCGACCGCTCATGCGAGCGGGGGCGACGTCAACACACTTGGCCCACAAGGCTATGGCGTCGCCAGCGATCCGCCTGGCAAGACCTTTGACCACGCAGCCTCCGAGCGGCCGGGGAGCGCGTGGTCATGGGTATCGGACCGGCCGGGAGTCTTCACCGTGACGCACCGCCTCATCTCCCGCTCCATCCGTCTGGAGCCTCGCGCATGCTGACCTTCATCCTCGAACTGCTCGGCATGCTGCTGGTGATCCTGATCGCCGCCGAACTCTTCACCAACGCGCTGGAACACTTCGGCGAACGCCTGGGCATCTCCGAAGGCGCCACCGGCTCACTGTTCGCCGCCATCGGTACTGCGCTTCCGGAAACCCTGATCCCATTGCTGGCCCTGTTTGCCGGCACCCGGAACGTGAACCTCAACCAGGAAGTCGGCGTGGGCGCCATTCTCGGCGCGCCGCTGATGCTGTCGACCCTGTCCACCTGCCTGATGGCCTGCTTCGCCTGGCGAGCGCGCGGGCTGGCCGGCCGCGTTCGCCCCGAGCGCAGCGGACTGCAGCGCGACCTGAATTTCTTCCTGATCGCCTTCAGCATCGCCGCCATCGCCATGTTCGTACCGACGCAGTTCCTGCCCCTCCGCATCGGCCTGAGCCTGCTGCTGGTCCTCACCTATGTCGCCTACATCACCCTTACGCTGCGGGCCTCGCAGGAGTTGGTGGAGAACGGCCACGGCACTGAAGCCGATCACCACATGTACCTGTCGCGCCTCGGCCTGCCGACCAACCTGGCGACCATCCTGCTGCAATTGCTGCTGGGCCTTGGCTTGCTGGTGCTGGGAGCGAAGGGCTTCATCCACGGAGTGGAGGGACTGTCACACCTGCTGGGCCTCTCCGCCCTGCTGCTGTCGCTGCTGATCATCCCGATTGCCACCGAGTTGCCGGAGAAGATCAACAGCATCCTCTGGGTCCGCCGCGGCAAGGACACCCTGGCCTTCGGCAACATCAGCGGCGCGATGGTGTTCCAGGGCACCCTGCTGCCCGCCATCGGCATCCTGCTCACCCCCTGGCAACCGCGCATCGAAGTGCTCACCGGCGTACTGATCACCCTCGGCGCCACGCTCTGGCTGCGTCTCAATGCGCAGCGCGATGGACTGCCGGTCTGGGTGCTGCTGCTGAACGGCGTGCTGTACGCCGCCTATCTGGGCATCACCCTGTCACGCTGACGCCTGCGGCGTACCGCCTACACTGACCAGTCTGGGCTGCCGATGCTGCGGCAGCCCCTTGTCATCGAGATACGCCGAAGGAGTGAGCATGAAAATCCTGGTAGTCCTGACCTCCCACGACCAGCTCGGCAGCACCGGCAGAAAAACCGGCTTCTGGCTCGAGGAGTTCGCCGCTCCCTACTACGTGTTCAAGGATGCCGGCGCCACCCTGACCCTGGCCTCGCCCAAGGGCGGCCAGCCACCGCTCGACCCCAAGAGCGACGCAGAGGACGCGCAGACCCCGGCCACCCGCCGCTTCCGCCAGGACAGCGATGCGCAGGTCGCGCTGGCCAACACCGTGAAGCTCAGCGAGGTACAGGCCGACGACTACGACGCCCTCTTCTATCCCGGCGGTCACGGCCCGCTCTGGGACCTGGCCGAGGACCGCACCTCGGTGGCGCTGATCGAAGCCTTCCACTCCAGCGGCAAACCCGTTTCCGCCGTCTGCCACGCCCCCGCCGTATTCCGCCATCCGCGCGGCCTGGACGGCTGTCCACTGGTGCAGGGCCGGCATGTCACCGGCTTCAGCAACAACGAGGAGGAAGCGGTGGGCCTCACCGACGTGGTGCCGTTCCTCGTCCAGGACATGCTCAAGGCCAACGGCGCCCGCTACAGCAAAGGCCCCGACTGGCAGAGCCACGTCGAAGTCGACCGGGGACTGATCACCGGCCAGAACCCCGCCTCCTCCGAAGCCGTGGCCGAAGCCGTACTGAAATTCCTGACCTGACAATGGTTTGCACCGCCCTGGTTGGACCTCGGGGCGGCTTTACCGTAGAATGGTCACGACCTTCAAAGGTTTTGGGGCCGATTAGGATTCGACGCCGGTAACAAAACTCGAGGGGCATGCCGAGTAGGTGACAGTTCTCGTAAATCAGCTGCCACAACTTTATAGTTGCCAACGACGACAACTACGCCCTAGCAGCCTAAGTGCCGCTAGCAGACCCTAGGGGATGCCTGTAAACCCGACGATTAGGTCTGTCATATAGAACAGGATCGCCGCCAAGTTCGCTGTAGACGTAACGGCTAAAACTCATACAGCTCGCTCCAAGCACCCTGCCACTCGGGCGGCGCGGAGTTAACTCAGTAGAGATGGCTAAGCATGTAGAACCGACAGCGGAGAACTGGCGGACGGGGGTTCAAATCCCCCCGGCTCCACCAAACGCAAGACGAGAAGCCCCTGATTTTCCTAGCGAACTTCAGGGGCTTTTTCGTTACAGCGCCAGCTTGCGGCAGGGACGAAGCCACAGGCTTGGCCAATACCGTACTCAATACGTAGTCGACCCGTTCCGCGAAATGAGCGAGCCACGGTATGCAGACAGGGAAGCAGGCGCTAGACCAGCAAGGCTCCCCAGCGCACCAACTCCTCCGGAGCCTCCACAACGACAACGGCCTCCTTCAGGCGCCGGGCCAGGCGCAGCCGTTCCGCACTGTGGAGCAAGGGGCCCGCGTCGTCTTCGGCCCCGAACGGATCATCGATCAGCACCCCCTTGATCAGCCCCTGGCGGAACAGTGCGCGAATGGCGAGGAGATTGCTCTCGCGATGCCCGGTGAGCTCGTTCACGGATTTGAAGTCGATTTCCGAAAGCTGGCTGAGCACGGCGGTCAACTGGGCCTGGGAGGGTTTTCGACGACTCATGGTGAACTCCGGGTATAGCGGGTAAAGCTGTGACTATCGACGCCGAATGTTAACGCTTGATTAGTCGGATGGCTGGCCGACCAAAGTCGACCGGCCAGTGGAAAAGACCTGACTCAATCCCGCGAGACACCCAGTTCCAGCAGGGCAAGACGCTCCTCCAGGGCGGCGATGCGAGCCTCCAGCTCGACCAGGCGGGACTCGTCGTGCCCGCCGCCGTCACTGCGCTCGCTGGAGGCGCGGCTGCCGCTGGCGGCGATGGCGGCCTCGCGGTCTTCCTCGGTACCCAGCAGGTGCATGTAGCGGTCTTCGCGCTGGCCGCTCAGGCGCTCCAGTTGCACGGCCATGCCACGTCCGGCGAGGCGTTCGAGCTGGTGGCGGACTTCCTCGGTGTCGTCGAAGTCGTGCATGCGCTGGCTACGGGTGAGCAGCTCGTTGAGAGTCTGTGGGCCGCGCAGGAACAGCAGGCCGAGCAGGATGACCTGCGGCTTGACCAGTTCCAGCGCCTTGTCCAAGCGCTGCTCCCAGCGGTCGGCGCGGCTGCCCATGACCAGGCGGGTCATCTCGCGCCCTTCCAGATGGCGCAGGGACTGGCCGACCTGGCCGGGGGTGAGGTTCATCACCGGGTCGCGGCTGGTCTTCTGGTTGCACGCGGTAACCAGGGCGTTAAGGGTCAGCGGGTAGGCTTCGGGGGTGGTGAGCTGCTTTTCGATCAGGCACCCGAGAACGCGGGCATCCACGGCACTCAGGGGTTCGAAATCGGAGAGGGTGTCGAGCGACTGGCTCATGGCGGTATCCGTCGATGAGGGAACCGCCCTAGCCTAGCCGTTTACGCGGCGTTTGGCAGCTTCAGGCGGCTCTGGCTGGGCGACGGTTCAGTGGTCGTTCGATGTTCCTTTCCGCCGACGCCTGCTCGCGCTCCTGCGCATTACGCTCCAGCGTGCGCCAACGGGCGCCTCAGTACGCGCAGGCGCCGAGCAATCGTCGAATGGACAGGTCCAGCGGCTCCAGGCTGGTATCAACGACGAACTCCGGCGCAGGCGGCACTTCATAGGGGGAATCGATGCCGGTGAAATCGCTGATCAGCCCCTGTCGCGCCTTGCTGTACAGCCCCTTGGGATCACGCTGCTCGCAGAGATCGAGTGGCGTGGAAACATGGACTTCGACGAACTGCCCCGGCTGGAACTGCGCCCGCAGTCGCTCGCGGTCGCGCCGGTACGGCGAGATGAAGGCGCAGAGCACGATCAGGCCGGCGTCCACCATGAGTTTCGCCACTTCGCCTGCGCGCCGGATATTTTCCGCCCGGTCCGCCTCTGCCATGCCCAGATCACGGCAGAGCCCGTGGCGCACGTTGTCGCCATCGAGCAGATAAGTCTTCCTGCCGGCCGCATACAGCGCCACGTCCAGCGCATTGGCAAGCGTCGACTTGCCGGCTCCCGACAGGCCCGTGAACCAGATGCATGCTCCGCGCTGCTGCATGACCTCGGCGCGCATCTGCGTCGTGACCTTCTGTTCGTGCCAGCGCACCTCACTGCTCAACCCGTTCGACATGGTTGCCTTCTCGTCCCGAGGAAACGAACAAGGCTGACGAATAGGGGAAGTGGTTCCAATGCGGCGCCTCCACCAGGTGCAGGCAGAAACTTCCGACATGGCGGCGTGAAAGGGAGTGCGGCAATGAGTTGCCGGGCGTTTTTCGTGCTCCATCGATGTGCCAATGCGCATCTTGTTGCAGGAGCTTGCTCGCGAGCTGCATGACTCCGGTGGCGGAGCAGAATCCGTTCGCGAGCAAGCTCGCTCCGAAGAAAAGCGAAAGCGGCTCGTCAGCCCTAGAGCCTGGACCAGATGCCGTTGGGATAGGCGATGGCACTGCTCACCGACATGTACGGGGACAGCGCGCAGCTCTGGAACACGCTGCTGATGCGGCGGCGATATGACGGCAGGTCGTTGACCTGCTCGCCGCCGATGAGGATGTCGCCGGAGGTGACGTTCTCGACGCCGGCGCTGCTGCGCAGCAGCGCGGTCTTGCCGCAACCCGACGTCCCCAGCAAGGTGGAGACCTCGTTGAGGCGGGGCGCGTCGGTGGAGCGTTTGCTGACCCGACGGACATCGACCAACGAGTTTATTTTTCTTCCGCAACAGGTTTTGCACGGACGGTTTGCGGCATCCTTTCCTGGGTCAAGCAAGAGGCGGAGTCGGTCATGACGGAGAAACACCCCGAGTCCACGGTGGAACGCGTCTACCAAGGGGTTTACGAGGCCATCAGCAAGCGCACCCTGCGCCCCGGCATGAAGCTGGGCGAGGCGGCGCTGGCGGAATTGTTCAAGGTCAGCCGCACTTCGGTGCGCGCGGCGCTGAAACATCTGGAAGCGGACGGGCTGGTCTCCAGCGCGCTCAACAAGGGTGCCTGGGTGTCGCTCCCCAGCGACGAGGAGATCCGTTCGCTGTTCGAAACGCGGCGGCTGATCGAGATCGGCATCGTCAGCGAACTGTGCCGCCGAGCCGACAGCGCGATCTTCCAGGACCTGCGCGACCACGTGGCGCTGGAGGATGCGGCCCACGGCCGCGACCATGCGCAGTTCGTCCACCTGCTCGGGGAGTTTCACCTCAAGCTCGCGGCGGCGCTGCACAATCCGGTGCTGCTGGACTTCTTCCGCAAGCTGATCGAGCGCGCCTCGCTCTACGCCACCACCCTGGACGACGAGCACCACGAAACCTGCCGGGGCAACGAGCACCTGCGGTTGATCGAGTTCATCGAGGCGGGCAACCAGGCGGCGGCCATCGAGCTGACCTGCATGCACCTCAACGCCATCGAGCAGGCCATCCTCAGGGCGGCGGGGAACCTGAAGGCGGATTACCACCCGCTCAAGCACCTGATCGGCGGCTGAGATTTACTGTAGGAGCGAGCTTGCTCGCGAACCGAGGCGCCCCGTTGATACCGAATCCCATCCCCACGCCTCAGCGAAAGAGGACCGGTCGGTGCGTGATTGCACTATGGCGTTAGCCGGGAGCAACTGTTCGCGAGCAAGCTCGCTCCTACAAAGAGCGGCAGAGAAAAACGCCCGGCGCTGGCCGGGCGTTTCGGTCAGGCGGCAGGCTCGCCCGCGATGGCTTCGAAGCCCTGTCGAATCTGCTCTTCCGGCAGGTTGTCACCGATGAAGACGATCACGCTCTCGCGCTTCTCGTCGCCCTTCCACTCGGAGTCCCAATCGAAGCCATAGAGCCGCAGCACGCCCTGGAACACCAGGCGACGCGCCTCGTCGGCGATATTCAGCACGCCCTTGTAGCGCAGCAGCGAATTGCCGTGCCATTGCAGCAGGTCGTCCATGAATTCGCTGAGGCGTTCGATATCCAGGGGGTTGTCGCTGCGCAGCACCAGGGTGGTGATGCGGTCGGTGGTGTCCGCCGCCGGGCGCACGGGGCGCAGCAGCGGGCGCAGGCCGAGGTCGGCGTTGAGGTTGAAGCCGCGCACGTCGAGCAGGCGTTCCAGCTCGATGGCGCCGTGCTTCACGGCGTGGATTTCGGCGCGGCGGTTGATGCGCTGCAGGCGCTCGACCAGCGCCTCGTATTGTGCAGGCGACACCAGGTCGCTCTTGCTTACCAGGATGCGGTCGCCGAAGCCGACCTGGGCCTGGGCGATGGCTTCCTGCAGGTGGCGCTCGGCGTTGGCGGCGTCCACCAGGGTGATGATGCCGTCGAGCAGGTAGCGCTCGCGCAGGGTCTCGTCGACGAAGAAGGTCTGCGCCACCGGGGCCGGATCGGCCAGGCCGGTGCACTCGATCACCACGCGGTCGAAGTCCAGCTCGCCATTGTCGCGGCGCTCCAGCAGGACGTAGAGCGTGCGCTCCAGGTCGCTATTGATGGTGCAGCAGACGCAGCCGTTGGACAGCGTCGTCACCTGAACCGCGTCGTCGCCGAGCAATTGAGCGTCGATCGGCGTCTCGCTGAACTCGTTCTCGATCACGGCGATCTTCAGACCGTGCTCGGCCTTGAGGATGTGCTTGAGCAGGGTGGTCTTGCCGGCCCCGAGGAAGCCGGTGAGGACGGTCACCGGAATCTGCGGCGCGCTTGCGGAATCGGTCATGGGAACATCCAGGCAATCAGAAAAGAAAACAGGCAGAAATGAAAACGGACCGCGATCGCTCGCGGCCCGCATCTCTACTTATGAAACGTCGGCGAGGCAGGCGAGGCAAGGCGCCAGTGGCCGGAAAAAGCGGAGTCTACTTCAGTAGATGAGCATTTTTCCGGCCACTGGCAACGCAGCATCGGCCACGCAGCCAGTTTCATCGCATCAGCAGCAGCGGATCGGCCTCCCCTTGCCACCACCGTAGCGAGCCTCCTGGCGCTCGCGGAAGAACTCCTCGTAGGTCATCGGAGTCTTGTCCGGGTGCTTGTTCTGCATATGCTGAACGTAGGTGTCGTAATCGGGCATGCCGACCAGCATGCGTGCGGCCTGCCCGAGATACTTACCCATGCGGCTGAGGTCGTTGAACATGATCTACCTCCGTCAGGCGTCCGGGATCGGCTGGAACGGCGCCTCCTTGTCGGTGCGCTCCTTCTTGCTCCAGGCGCTGGCGCCCACCTTGATCGAGTACACCAGCACGCTGAACACCACCAGCAGGAACAGCACGGTGAGACCGGCGTTGATGTAGGCGTTCATCATCACCGCCTGCACCTGGCCGATATCCTTGGCCGGCGCCAGCACTTGCCCGGCATCGAGCGCGGCGCTGTACTTCTTGCCCAGGGCGACGAAGCCCACGGCCGGGTTGCTGTCGAAGACCTTGATCAGCCCCGCCGCGGTGGTGCAGATCAGCAGCCAGGCGGCCGGCAGCGCGGTCACCCAGACGTACTGCTGACGCTTCATCTTGATCAGCACGACGGTGGCGAGCATCAGCGCGATACCGGCGAGCATCTGGTTGGAGATGCCGAACAGCGGCCACAGCGTGTTGATCCCACCCAGCGGATCGACCACGCCCTGGTACAGCAGCCAGCCCCACAGCGCGACACAACCGCCGGTGCCGACGATGTTGGCGCCCCAGGAGTCGGTCTTCCTCAGTGCCGGGACGAAGTTGCCCAGCAGGTCCTGCAGCATGAAGCGACCGGCACGGGTACCGGCGTCCACCGCGGTGAGGATGAACAGCGCCTCGAAGAGGATCGCGAAGTGATACCAGAAGGCCATCGTATTCTCACCCGGCAGCACCTGGTGAAGGATGTGCGCGATACCCACGGCGAGGGTCGGCGCACCGCCGGCACGGGCCAGGATGGTGGTTTCGCCGATATCCTTGGCGGTCTGGGTCAGCACCTCGGGGGAAATCATGAAGCCCCAACTGCTGACGGTGGCGGCCACCGCGTTGACGTCGGTACCGACCACGGCCGGCGGGCTGTTCATGGCGAAGTAGATGCCCGGCTCGATCACCGAGGCGGCGACCATCGCCATGATCGCCACGAAGGACTCCATCAGCATGCCGCCGTAGCCGATGTAGCGGGCGTCGGGCTCGCGGTTGAGCAGCTTCGGCGTGGTGCCGGAGGAGATCAGCGCGTGGAAGCCGGACACGGCGCCACAGGCGATGGTGATGAACAGGAACGGGAACAGGCTGCCCTTCCACACCGGGCCGGTGCCGTCGGTGAACTGGGTCAGGGCCGGCATCTTCAGCTCCGGCATGACGATCAGAATGCCGATGGCCAGGGCGACGATGGTGCCGATCTTGAGGAAGGTCGACAGATAGTCACGCGGCGCCAGCAGCAGCCACACCGGCAGCACCGAGGCGACGGCGCCGTAGCCGATCAGCATCCAGACGATCTGCACGCCGTGGAAGGTGAAGACCGGCGCCCATTCCGGGCTGGCGGCGACCTGCCCGCCCAACCAGATGGAGCCCAGCAGCAGCGCCACGCCGACCACGGAAATCTCGCCGATGCGGCCCGGGCGGATGTAGCGCATGTACACGCCCATGAGGATCGCGATCGGGATGGTCGCCAGCACGGTGAACATGCCCCACGGGCTTTCGGCCAGGGCTTTCACCACGATCAGGGCGAGTACCGCGAGGATGATGATCATGATCAGGAACGCGCCGAACAGGGCGATGGTCCCCGCCACCTGCCCCATTTCCTCGCGCACCAGTTCACCCAGCGAGCGCCCATTGCGGCGGCTGGAGATGAACAGGACCATGAAGTCCTGAACGGCACCGGCCAGCACCACGCCGGCGATCAGCCAGAGCGTGCCGGGCAGGTAGCCCATCTGCGCCGCGAGCACGGGACCGACCAGCGGGCCGGCGCCGGCGATGGCGGCGAAGTGGTGACCGAAGAGGATGTGCTTGTTGGTCGGGACGTAGTCCAGGCCGTCGTTGTTGAGGACCGCGGGGGTCGCTCGGTTGGGATCCAGTTGCATCACCTTGGTGGCGATGAACAGGCTGTAGTAGCGGTAGGCGACCAGGTAAATGGCGACCGCTGCGACGACGATCCACAATGCGTTGATGGCTTCGCCGCGGCGCAACGCCACGACTCCTAAGGCAAAGGCACCGACTATCGCCACCACCAGCCATGCGAGGTGACGCAGCAGGTTGTTGTTATTGTTCATAGCGAGGCTTCCGACAGTTTGAAGGCGAGAATTCGCAGAAAAATTCTAATCTTTTCCCACGACCCATTCATACGACCTTAGTCTAGAGCGGTTACGTGCTTATTGCCTGAGCTCAAAATCGACCAGCCGGACGATGCAAAAGAAAAACCCGCATCTGCAGCGGGCTTTTCGGGGGCGCGGGGGATCAGACTGGCTGCTTGGCGTAGCGCGACAGCACCTGATCGCGGCTCATCACCGCCAGGGTATTGTTCAGCACCTGCTCGCCGGTGCTGTCCTGGGTGGCGAATATCTCGCCGAAGTGCTGCTGGGTCACCTGGGCGAAGTGCGCGCGGTCCTCGCTCGGGATGCCCAGCAGGACGGCGTAGGCATCCAGCGCCTCTCCGTGGCCCTTGGCCATGTCCTCGGCGATGTTGTCGAGCATGCCGTTCATGGCGAAGATCGAGCGGCCGCCGTAGCCGATGCGCACATTGGAGTCACAGCCGTTGGTACCCGAGGTCAGACCGAAGGTGGCGTTGCCCGACGTGCCGTTGGTGGTGGTGGCCAGCAGGTGCGGCAGCAGGCCGCGCTGCCCCTCGAACACCATGTTGCCCCAGCCGCATCCCTTGCCGCCGGCTTCGTCGGCTTGCGCCAACAGGCTGGTGGCGCTCAAAACACCAAGGATCAGGCCCTTGCTCAGGAGTTTCTTGTCCATATTCTGCGCTCCGCAGTGGGTGTTGGTTCGTGCCCAAGGAGCTTTGGCTAGAGCCGGCGCCCTGTCAAACCGCCACCAGCCGTGCCGGACAGACGAAAGGCCTACGGTTTCCGTCCGAGCGATAACCGTCCGACGAAGCCTGCGCCGCTTGTCTATAGTGAGGCGAACCCGATTGGCCGGAGAGTCAGGACATGAGCGACGATCACGCCGAGCGCCGGCGCTTCCAGCGCATCGCCTTCGATGCCGGCACGGAAATCAGCCAGGGCGACCAGCGCTGGAAGGTGACGCTGCTCGACCTGTCACTGCAGGGCGTACTGGTGGAGCGCCCCGAACACTGGAACGTGGTGGCCGGCGAGCCGGTGCACGTGCGCATCTACCTGGGTTTCGACGCCAACGTCTACATGGAAGCCGACCTGGCCTGGGAGCGCGAGGGCCTGCTGGGCTTCGCCTGCCGGCACATCGACCTGGAGTCCATCAGCCACCTGCGGCGGCTGGTGGAGCTCAACCTGGGTGACGAATCACTGCTGGAGCGGGAGCTGACGCTGCTCAGCGAGCATTGATCCAACCTTGTAGGAGCGAGGGGGACGCCATCGTTATTGCTCGCGAACCGTCTGACACCGGAGCCGCCGGTGAGAGTTCGCGAGCAAGCTCGCTCCTACAGAAAGCCGCTATTCGAACAAGGCATCCAACGCCTGCTCCAGGCGCGTCACCGCGATCACCTGCAAGCCGGCCGGCGCCTCCTTCGGCGCATTGCCCTTGGGTACGATGGCGCGCTTGAAGCCGTGCTTGGCCGCTTCCTTCAGGCGCTCCTGGCCACTGGGCACCGGACGCACCTCGCCGGACAGCCCCACCTCGCCGAACACCAGCAACTGATGATCCAGCGGCCGGTTGCGCAGGCTGGACATCACCGCCGCCATCAGCGCCAGGTCCGAGGCGGTTTCCAGCACCTTCACCCCGCCCACCACGTTGAGAAACACGTCCTGGTCGTAGGTCGGGATGCCGCCGTGGCGGTGCAGCACCGCCAGCAGCATGGCCAGTCGGTTCTGGTCCAGGCCCAGGGTGACGCGACGGGGGTTGGCCAGGTGGCTGGTATCCACCAGCGCCTGCACCTCCACCAGCATCGGCCGCGAGCCTTCCCAGGTGGCCATGACCACGCTCCCCGGCACCGATTCCTGGGCGCGGGTGAGGAAGATCGCCGAAGGATTGGAGACTTCCTTCAGCCCCCGGTCGGTCATGGCGAACACGCCCAGTTCGTTCACCGCGCCGAAACGGTTCTTCACCGCCCGCAGCAAGCGCAGGCGGCCATCGGACTCGCCCTCGAAATACAGCACGGTGTCGACCATGTGCTCCAGCACGCGCGGGCCGGCCAGCGCGCCTTCCTTGGTGACATGGCCGACCAGGAAGATCGACGTGCCGCTCTGTTTGGCGAAACGCACCAGCAGGGCCGCGCTCTCGCGCACCTGGGCGACGCCGCCGGGGGCCGATTGCAGTTGTTCGGTGAAAATGGTCTGGATCGAGTCGATCACCATCACTTTCGGCTGCTCCTGGCGCGCGGTGGCGATGATGCTTTCGATGCAGGTCTCGGTCATGACCTTGAGCTTGTCTTCCGGCAGGCCCAGGCGGCGGGCGCGCATGGCGACCTGCTGCTGTGATTCTTCACCGGTGACATAGAGCGCGGGAAGGCGCGCGGCGATGTTGCAGAGGGTCTGCAGGAGGATGGTGGACTTGCCGATGCCGGGGTCGCCGCCGATCAGCACCACCGAGCCGTCGACCAGACCGCCGCCGAGCACGCGGTCCAACTCCGCCGAGGCGGTGGTGAAGCGCGGCATCTCTTCGACGCTGACTTCGGCGAGGGTCTTGATGTTGGCCTGCTGGCCGGCCCAGCCGCCGCGCCCGGAAGAGCTGCTGCCCGAGCCGCCGGTGGGGGTGGTGTCGATGACGGTCTCGACCAGGGTGTTCCAGGCGCCGCAATCAGGGCATTGGCCGGCCCATTTGGGGTAGGTGGCGCCGCACTCGGTGCAGCCGTACATGCGCTTGGCCTTGGCCATGAGCGGACTCCGTCGAAGACAAAGTCCGCATCATAGCCAATCGGGCCACGCGCTTCAGGACCTGTTTACGATCCGGCAAGCCAGAGCAGAACCTGGCGCAACGGCCAACGGGAGTAACAACCTTCAGGCTGGTCCGAAGGGCGAGCGCAGCGAATCAGCCGGTTGAGGGAGCGGAGTTTGCGCGCAGCCCGAAACCGACCTCAACGCAGTTGTGCCGACGCGAAGCAGACCGTAAGCAGGTCCTCAGCCCGCCAGGCGGCGATATTGGCACTCCATATCGTACTTGAGGCTTTCGCGACGCATGAGCAGCGACGCCAGGGTGCAGTCGGGACGCTCGACGCCCTCTTCCACCCGACCGATGCGCTGGTCCAGCAGCTCGTACTGCAGCTTCAGGCGGACCAGGCGCTCCTGAGCGCGGAGGGCTTCGACGTTGCGTTTGGCGGACTTGGTGACGGACTTGCCAGAGGACGAAATGGCTTTACGCATGGCGGTGGCACCGGTTGGAAATGGATGACGGGAGCCTACGCCTCGCTCCGACCCACACCCTTGACATCAATCAAGCTCAGGAAGATCGCCTGAGCAGGTCGGCGATCTCGTCCTTCAGTGTCACGCGTTGCAGTTTGAGGGAGTTGAGGGCGAGGTCATCCATCGCCTGGCGGCCGTCCTCGATGTCGTAGATTTTCCTGTCCAGCTCCTCATAGCTGGAGGCCAGGCGGGTGAAGGTGGCGTCTTTCCCGTGCAACCGGGTCATCAGTGCCTTCTGGTCGGGAAACTCTCGGGACAAGGGATGATGCTCGAGTGGCATGGCGGACCTCCGTCAGTGGATGGGTTGCCCGTTAAGCCTAGCCCACCCGGCAAAAGCGCCCAGCACCGCCGGTCATTGAACGATTCGGGGTGATCGGACCGCGGCGGGCCGCTAAACTGCCCACCTGTCCCCCTCAGTTACAAGGAGTTCCTGCATGAGTCTGCTTAGCGAGTTCAAGGCTTTCGCCGTCAAGGGCAACGTGGTCGACATGGCCGTCGGTATCATCATCGGTGCCGCGTTCGGCAAGATCGTCTCGTCCTTCGTCGGCGACGTGATCATGCCCCCTATCGGTCTGCTGATCGGTGGCGTCGACTTCTCCGACCTGGCGATCACGCTCAAGGCTGCCGAAGGCGACGTGCCCGCCGTGGTCCTGGCCTACGGCAAGTTCATTCAGACCTGCCTGGACTTCATCATCGTCGCCTTCGCGATCTTCATGGGTGTGAAGGCCATCAACCGCTTCAAGCGCGAGGAAGAAGCCGCGCCGGCCGCGCCGACCAAGGATCAGGAACTGCTGAGCGAAATCCGGGACCTGCTCAAGGAGCAGCGCAACCGCGCTCCCTGAGCCCCCGACTCACCCCGTCACAGCGGCGGGGTGAGCCGCACGCGGCCGATCCGCCGCTCGCTGACGTCCGTCACCTCCAGGCGCCAGCCGGCCAGCTCCAGCGTGTCCCCCTTGGCCGGCAAGCGGCCCAGGTGCTTGAGCACCAGGCCGCCCAGGGTCTGGTACTCCGCGGTCGAGCGAGCGCGGAAGCCCACCCGCGCGGCCAACGCCGCCATCGTCACCGCGCCGTCCACCCGATACCCCTGCGCGTCCGGCTCGATGTCCGTGCCAGACACTTCGCTGGCATCCGGCAGCTCGCCGGCGATCGCCTCGAGGATATCGGTCATGCTCAGCATGCCCTCGAAGCCGCCGAACTCGTTGACCACGAAGGCCAGGTGGGTCGAGGCCTCGCGCATCAGCTCCAGGGCGCCCAGCACCGTGCTGCTGTCCGGCAGGCTCAGCGGCTCGCGCAGCAGCGGCAGGATGTCCAGCTCGCGCCCCTGCAGCAGGACGGAGAACAGCTCCTTCTTGTGCACATAGCCCAGCGGCTCGTCGATGTTGCCTTCGCGGATCACCAGCAGGCGCGAGTAAGGCGACTCCAGCAGCGCGCGGCGCACGGCATCCGGGTCGTCGGCCAGGTCGATACCGTGCACCCGCTGGCGGTCGATCATCACGGCCTTCACCGGACGCTCGGCCAGGCCCAGCACACCGCTGATCATCACCCGCTCGCGGCGGTCGAACGGCGCGTCGCCGCCCTCCTCCGGGCCCACCAGGTCGGCGATGTCCTCGCCCACCTCGTCGGCGTCGACCTTGCCGCCCATCAGGCGCAGCACGGCGTGGGCGGTCCGCTGGCGCAGGCCGCGCTGCCCGCGCTGGCTCTTCTGGCGCTTCCAGCGCACCAGCTGGTTGGCCATCTCGATCAGCAGGCTGAAGCCGATGGCGGCGTACAGGTAGCCTTTCGGGATGTGGAAGCCCAGGCCCTCGGCAGTCAGGCTGAAACCGATCATCAACAGGAAGCCCAGGCACAACATGATCACCGTGGGGTGTGCGTTGACGAAGCGGGTCAGCGGCTTGCTGGCGATCATCATCAGGCCTATGGAGAAGATGACCGCGATCATCATCACTTCCAACTGCTCGACCATGCCCACGGCGGTGATCACTGCATCGAGGGAGAACACCGCGTCCAGCACCACGATCTGCGCGACCACCGGCCAGAAGGCGGCGTAGGTGCGCTTGCCGTTGGAAGTGTGCACGCGGCCTTCCAGGCGCTCATGCAACTCCAGCGTCGCCTTGAACAGCAGGAACAGACCGCCGAACAGCATGATCAGGTCGCGGCCGGAGAAGGTCTTGCCCAGCACTTCGATCAACGGCTCGGTGAGCGTGACCAGCCAGGAGATGCTCGCCAGCAAGCCCAGGCGCATCAGCAGCGCCAGCGACAGGCCGATCAGCCGCGCGCGGTCGCGCAGGTGCGGCGGCAGCTTGTCCGCGAGGATCGCGATGAAGACCAGGTTGTCGATGCCGAGCACCAGCTCGAGCAGGATCAGGGTGAGCAGGCCGAGCCAGGCCGTGGGGTCCATCAGCCATTCCATGCCGGACGACCTCGCTGGGTGCGCGCCAGGGCAGGCTGGGAAGGATCATCCGCGAGCGCGGATGCCGGGGGAGGTTCGCCGACCGCCGGCTCTACCGGGGTAGGCATCGGGGTCGGCGTCGTACTTTGACTGTCCATGAGGTCCGAAAAAAGGGAAACGGACGCCCATCCTAAGGGCAAAGCCTCGCTGCCCTAAGGGGACAATCTTTTCAAAATCTATCGAGCCGACCTTACCAATAGTTTTCCACGGCGATCTGGCCGGGCTTGCGCGTCAGTGCCAGGCTCATGCCGCGGGCCTTCAGCACGGCACGGGTGTCCTCGATCATCTGCGGGTTGCCGCAGAGCATCACCCGCGAATGTTCCGGGCTGAGTTCCAGACCGGCGGCGCGTTCCAGCTCGCCGTTCTCGATCAGCGTGGTGATCCGCGCGCTCAGGCAACCGGGCACCTGTTCGCGGGTGACCACCGGGATGAACTGCAGCTTGTGGATATGTTCGGCCAGATGCTCCATCGCGCCGAAGCTGGCGATCAGGTCGCGGTAGGCCAGCTCCTTCTCCTCGCGGGCGCTGTAGACCAGCTTGATGGTCTCGAAGCGTTCCCACACCTCGAAGTCCTGCAGGATCGACAGGAACGGCGCAAGGCCGGTGCCGGTGGCCAGCAGCCAGAGATCGCGGCCATCGGGGAAGCGGTCGAGGGTGAGGAAGCCGAAGGCCTGGCGATCCACCAGCAACTGGTCGCCGACGCGCAGGCGGCTGAGCTCGCTGGTGAACTCACCGCCGGGAACGACGATGGAGAAGAACTCGAGGAACTCGTCGTGAGGCGCCGAGACCATCGAGTAGGCGCGCCAGACGATGCTGCCGCTGGGCTTGTACACGCCCAGGCGGGCGAATTGCCCGGCGCGGAAGCGGTAGCCGCTGTCGCGGGTGGTGCGCAGGGTGAACAGGCTAGGGGTAAGCGTCTGCACCTCCACCAGGGCCTGGCGGGTGAACTTCTCTTCGCTGGCGGTCATCGTCCACTCCTTTCTCGGGAACGAAGCTATTTTCCCGTATTGGCACGCGGAGAAACACCCGCAAGGCTTGTGGCTATCCGGGTAGATCGCCACAAGCCTGCTCTGGATCAGTGCTTGCGGTTCACCACCTGGGCGGCGCGTAGCACATCGCTGCCGATCTCACCCTCGAACTGCTTCCACAGCGGCTGCATGGCGGCGCGCCAGGCGTCGCGCTCAGCCGGGGTCAGGGCGACGATGCGCGCCTTGCCGTTGGCAAGCACCTGCTCGCGCTCCTTCTGGTTCAGCGCCTCGGCGTCCTTGTTCACCTCGACGGTGACTTCTTCGATGATGCTTTCCAGTTGGGTGCGCACCGGGTACGGCATGCTGTTCCAGAACTTCTGGTTGCTGATCAGCATGTAGCTGAGCACGCCGTGGTTGGTCTCGGTGATGAACGGCTGGGCGCTGTCGAGCTTCTGGCTGCCGATGTTCGACCAGGTGTTCTCGGTGCCCTGTACCTTGCCGTCCTGCAGCGCCTTGAGAGTCTCGGCGAAGGGCAGTTTCACCGCCTTGGCGTCGAGCAGGCCGAATTGCGCATCGATCACCGACGACGGCTGGATGCGGAAGCTCAGCCCCTTGGCGTCCGCCGGGGCGCGCAGCTCGCGGGTGGCGGAAAGCTGCTTCATGCCGTTGTTCCAGTAGGCCAGGCCATAGATGCCGGACGTGGCCATCGAATGCAGCAGCTCGCGGCTCATGCTGCGCTTCTGGAAGCGCTTCACCGCCTCCAGGTCATCGAACAGGAACGGCAGGTCGAAAACCTCCAGTTGCCGAGTGTAGCCCTCGAACTTCGACAGCGACGGCGCCAGCATCTGCACCTTGCCGTCCCTGAGCGCCTGCAACTCGTCGGCATCGCCGAACAGTGTGGAGTTGGGGAATACCTCGACCTTCACCTCGCCGGCCAGGCGCTCCTCCACCAGCTTCTTGAACAGCAGTGCGCCGCGGCCCTTCGGGGTGTCGTCGGCGACGACGTGGGAGAACTTGATCACGATGGGCGCATCGGCGAAGGCCGGCTGGACCGGGAAGAACAGGACGGACAACGCCACCCCGAGAAACGACTTGTACATCGATATCCTTATGCAATAGCAATAGCCCGGCGCGCGAACAGGTTCGCGCATCGAGGTTCCGTGAAGACTTGTCAGGGGAGTGGCCGCAGGTCGGCGGGACAGCGGTCCCGGGATCCGGCCCTACCGGGTCGCACGCAGCGCCCGGTTATTATTGGTAATCCGCAACGCAGACGAAGGCGGGGCGGATAGGCGATAATTTTTCGGTATCCAGCCGGTCCACACAAGTCGCCGACAGCCAACCACGTCTCAGTTTCATGACAATGCGATTGCAGTGAGCCCTCCGTTATTGCCATCCACCCTGTTCCGCGACTTCAGCCAGACACCTTCGTTCGAGAGTCCCATGCCCGTCCTCGCCAGCCCCTTCGCCCAGCTCGACCTGGTCCGCCACCCCGAACAGCGCGAAGACCCGCTGCAGGCCTTCGATGCGGCCGACGAGTACCTGCTCGGTCATCTGCATGAGCAAGGCGTAACCGCCGACAGCCGTGTGCTGGTGCTCAACGACAGCTTCGGCGCCCTCGCCGCCAGCCTGGCGCCCCATGTGCGCCTGACCAGCAGCGGCGACTCGCACCTGGGCTTCATCGCCCTGCAACGCAACCTGGAACGCAACGGGCTGAGCGACGCCGCGCCGACCTTCGTGCCCTCCAGCGAAACGCCGCAAGGCCCGTTCGACTACGTCCTGGTGCGCGTGCCCAAGACCCTCGCGCTGCTGGAAGAACAGTTGATCCGCCTGCACGACCAGCTCGCGCCGGGCGCGAAAGTGGTCGCCGCCGGCATGATCAAACACCTGCCGCGCGCCGCCGGCGACCTGCTGGAAAAATACATCGGCCCGATGCAGGCCTCGCTGGCGGTGAAGAAAGCCCGCCTGCTGATCGCCACCGCCGAACAGCGGCCGTCGCCAACCTCGCCCTACCCCAGCCGCTATCGCCTGGACAAACCCGCGCTGACGCTGGTCAACCACGCCAACGTGTTCTGCCGCGAGGGCCTGGACATCGGCACCCGCGCCTTCCTCCCGCACCTGCCGCAGGTACACCACGCCGTGCGCGCGGCGGACCTGGGCTGCGGCAACGGCGTGCTCGGCATCGCCTTCGCCCTGCTGAACCCGCAGGCCGAACTGACCCTGGTGGATGAGTCCTACATGGCGGTGCGGTCCGCACGGGAGAACTGGCAGGCCGCCCTGGGCGAGCGCCCTGTGGATATCCACCCCGACGACGGCCTCGCCAGCCAGGCCGCAGACTCCCTGGACCTGGTGCTGTGCAACCCGCCCTTCCACCAGCAGCAGGTGGTCGGCGACTTCCTCGCCTGGCGCATGTTCCAGCAGGCCCGCGCCGCGCTCGTCACCGGCGGCGAGCTGTGGATCGTCGGCAACCGCCACCTGGGCTACCACGCCAAGCTCAAGCGCCTGTTCCGCGGCGTCGAGCAAGTGGCGGCAAATCCGAAATTCGTGGTGCTGAAAGCGACCAAATAAGCGCTCGGGATTGCTCCGGCCAGCGCGCCGGAGCAGCATGGATCGCCCCCACCCGGATGCGCGCCATGACCGCCCAAGAAGCCGTTCTCCTCCCACCCGAACTGATCCGCACCGCCGACGGCGTCGATCTCGCCCTGCGCCGCGTTGGCCCGGAGGACGGCGTGCCGGTGGTGCTGACCCACGGCACCTTCTCCAACCACCGCAGTTGCCTGGGGCTGGCCAATTACCTGGGCAGCCAGGGCTTCGCCTGCTGGGTGTTCGACTGGCGCGGGCATGGCGACAGCGGACGCAATGACTTCCTGCACAGCTTCGATGACGTGGCCGAGCAGGACGTGCCGGCGATACTCGATGCGGTGAGCCAGCGTACCGGACAGACGGCGCTGCACTGGGTCGGCCACTCAGGCGGCGGGCTGATCGTCTCGATGTGGGCGGCGCGTAATCCCGAACTGGCGCAGCGGAGGTTGCGCTCGCTGGTGTTGATCGGTTCCCAGGCCACGGCGGCCGGCGCCAGCCCACGGCACTGGCTGGCGATCCAGGCGTTCGACTGGATGCTGCGCTGGCGGCGCATCGCGCCCAGCCGGGCGAAGAGCGTCGGCCCCGAGGCAGAGAGTGCACGGCTGATGCGCCAGTGGTGCCAGTGGAATTTCCGTCGGCGTTTCGATTCGCTGGAGGGCTTCGACTACTTGGCCGGGCTGGGCGGCGTCGAGCTGCCGGTGCTGGGCGTGGCGGGCAGCGGCGATACCTTCATCGCGCCGGTGGCGGGGTGCGAGGCGCTGGTGAATGCCTTTGGCGGTGCGCAGGCGAAGCTGGAGCTGTTCGGGCTGGCGACCGGTGCGCGGGAGGATTACAGCCACAACCGCCTGCTGCTGTCGCGCAATGCCAGCGCGGAAGTCTGGCCGCGCATCGGCCAGTGGCTGGCGCAGCACTAAGCCCTGGTTCGCGAGCAAGCTCGCTCCTACGAAAAGCGTTACCGATTCGGCCTGCGGATGCGATTCGCTCCACCTTGTAGGAGCGAGCTTGCTCGCGAACCCGTTCAGCCGCTCAGAGCATCCGGCGTATCCACGTCGCGCAGCACGCCGGCATCAGCGACGTTCAAGGTCAGGCAGCGATCGCGGTGCGCCTGCACCACGGCGCGCGCGCCTTCATCGCCAGAGAGGCGAGAGAGTTCGGGCCAGAAATCGCGCCCGAACAGCACGGGATGCCCACGCTGGCCATCGTGAAGCGGGAAGAGAATGGTCGAGGCGCTGGCCGCCTCGCTCAACGCACGCAGAGTCTGAGGAGCGATCCACGGCATGTCGCCGAGCAGGATGGCCACGGCCTGAGCCTTGGAGTCCACCAGAGAAGCCGCGCCGGCTGCCAGGCTGTGCCCCATGCCGAACGCCGCTTGCGGGCTGTGGATAACCCGGCAGCCGGCGGGCAGGCCGAAATCCTCCGCCCGCTCGCCGTCACGCAGCACCACCCGTACTTCAGCGAACACCGCCAGCGCGCGTTCAACGCTATGCGCCAGCAGGTTGCGCCCGTCGGGCAAGGTCGCGCGGCGCTTGTCCGCGCCGAAGCGCGAGCCCTGGCCGGCAGCCAGGACCAGCGCCACGACCGTCACAGCGCCTCGCGGGCGATGCCGCTGCGGGTGCGCAGGATGTCGGCGAGCACGGCCAGGGCGATTTCCGCCGGGGTCTTGCTGCCCAGGTTGAGGCCGATGGGCGCGTGAATGCGCGCCAGTTCGGTCTCGCTCAGGCCTCCCACCCGTACCAGGCGCTCGCGGCGCTTTTCGGAAGTGGTGCGCGAACCCATCACGCCGATGTAGAAGGCCTCGGTGCGCACGGCCTCGAGCATCGCCAGGTCGTCGATCTTCGGGTCGTGGGTCAGGGCGACCACGGCGGTGTCCGCGTGGCAGCCGCCGTTTGCGATGAAGATCGACGGCAGTTCGCGGCGGATTTCGATGCCGTCCAGCACCACGCCGTCCAGCGCTTCTTCGCGGGGATCACAGAGGATGACTTCGAAGCCCAGCCCCTTGCCGAACTCCGCGCAGAAGTGCGCGACGCTGGAGTACCCGGCCAGCAGCAAGCGCTGCGCAGCGCCGACGCGCAGACGCACGCGGGCTTCGTCACGCTCGACCCGCGGGCCGTGCTCGTGGTCGTCGCTCAGGCGGCGGCTGCCGTCCTGCAGGTTCACTTCGCGCAGCAGGCGGCGCTGGCCGAGCAGCGCCGATTCCAGCTCGCGCAGGTGGGCCTGCACGTCGCAATCGGGCACGAGGTTTTCCACCAGCACGTCGAGGATGCCGCCGCAGGGCAAGCGGATGTTCGTGCGGGTGTCGGTGCCGTCGCCGTAGCGCACGACGACCACCGGTTCGCTGAACTCGCCCTCGGCGACGCGTTCGAGGAAATCATCCTCGACGCAGCCCCCGGAGAGCGAACCCACCCACTGGCCGCTGGCGTTGACCGCCAGCAGCGAGCCCGGCGCGCGGGGCGCCGAGCCGTAGGTGAAGAGCACGCTGCACAGCCACACGCGCTGCCCGGCGTTGGACCACTGGAGCGCCTGTCGGACTACTTGCAGATCGAGATGCTGCACGACTCACTCCGCCTTGAGTTGAGCGACCTGTTGTACGCCCATGTCGCCCGGCAAGCCACCCCAGGCCTGACGCAGGTAGTTGATCAGGTCGGTGAGCTGCTCGTCGCTGAGCTTGTCGGCAAAGCCCGGCATCGGTTGCATACGCTCGAAGCCGGTGAACTGCTGCTCGCGGATGCCCTCGACAATGACCTTGGCCAGGTTGCGCGAATCGGCCAGGCGCAAGGTGGTATTGCCCTGCATGGCCACGGCGATGTGCGGCTTGCCCTCGCCGTCGTTGCCGTGACAACCGGCGCAGACGTTGAGGTACTGCTGGCGGCCACGCTTGGCGCTGTCGCTGAGCTGGTCCTGGGCAACTGCCTGGACCACCTTGGCCTGCGGCGGCTGATCGCCCAGCAGGTAGGTGGACATGGCAGCCAGGTCCTCGTCGCCCAGGTGCTGGGTGCTCAGGTGCATCACCGGGAACATCTCGTTGAACATGCTGCCCTGGGGGCTCATGCCGTGCTTGAGGAAGCCGGTGAGGTCGGCACTGGTCCAGCCGCGCTCGGCCAGGTCCTGGGCCAGCAGGCTCGGGGCGCTGTAGCCGTTGAGCAGGCCGCCGGTGAGGCGCTTGTCCTGCTGCAGCGCGCCGATGCTGTTGCGCGGGGTGTGGCACTCGCCGCAATGGCCGAGCACTTCCACCAGGTACTGGCCGCGCTGGTAGGCGTCGCTCTTACCCTCGGTGCTTTCGAGCTGGACGCTCTTGCCGTAGAGCATGTTCCAGCCCGACAGCCCCATCCGCACGTTGAACGGGAAGCTCAGGCTGGTTTCCGGAGCGGCGCGGTGCACCGGCGTCTGGCTCATCAGGTAGGCGTAAAGGGCATCGCTGTCCTCGCGCTTGATGAGGTGGTACGAGGTGTAGGGCATGGCCGGGTAGAGGTTGGCGCCGTCCTTGCGCTTGCCCTCGGTGAGGGCAGCGAAGAAGTCGTCAGCGCTGTAGTTGCCGATGCCGAAGTCCTTGTCCGGGGTGATGTTGCTGCCGTAGATGGTGCCGAACGGCGAGTGGATCGGCAGGCCGCCGGCGAACGGCGCGCCGCCCTCGGCGGTGTGGCAGGCCATGCAGTCGGCGGCGCGGGAGACGTACTCGCCGCGCTTGATCAGTTCCTGGTCGGCCGCCTGGGCAGTGACCGCAAGGCCGAGGCCGACAGCCAGCGTGAGGCCGGAAAGAATGCGCTGCATGCTTAGCCCTCCTTGACCAGGCCGAGATCGGTCAGCACTTCGCGGGTGGCGTCGTAGTAACGCACGTACCCGGTGCAGCGACAGATGTGATGGCCGAGGCTCGCCTCGATGGTCGATTCCAGTTCGCTCTTCTTCAGCGGCTGGCGCTGGGCCTTCTCCACCAGCACGGTGGCGGCGTTGACGAAGCCCGGTGCACAGTAGCTGCACTGGAAGGCGAAACGGTCGACGAACTTCTGCTGGATCGGGTTCAGTTCCTTCACCGAACCGTCGTCCTCGCGCTTGGCGTGGCCCTCGATGGTGCGCACCTTCTTGCCTTCGAAGTAGTGCGCGCCGGTGATGCAGGTACGCACTTCCTCGCTGGTGCCGTCGGGGTTGTCGACGATCACCACGCAGGCGTGGCAGATGCCCTGGCCGCAGCCCAGGCGCGAACCGGTGAGGTTCTGGTATTCGTGCAGGTAGTCGATCATCGGCAGGTCCTCGGGAACCTCGACCGGACCGACGGTTTGACCATTGATGGTCAGGTTGAGCGGACGGTTAGCCATTGAGGGCCTCCTTGATGCGAGCGGGGGTGATGGGCAGGTCGCGGACGCGCTTGCCGATGGCGTGGGCCACGGCGTTGCCGATGGCGCCGACCACCGGGATCATCACCACCTCGGCGATGCCCTTGGACGGGTCGCTGGGCGACAGCGGCGGAAGGATTTCCGAGCTCTGCTGCCAGACGGCCACGTCTTTCGCCTTCGGGAGACGGTAGCGGTTGAAGTTCCAGTCGCCCTCGCCCGGGCCACCCTCGTACAGCGGCATGTCTTCCAGCAGCGCATGGCCGATGCCCATCGCGGTGCCGCCTTCGATCTGGCCTTTCACCAGCTCGGGCACCAGCACGCGGCCGCACTCGATCCAGCTGTGGTGGTTGAGCACGCTGACTTCGCCGTTGCCCTTGTTCACCTTCAGCTCGACGATGGTCGCCACCGGGCTGTAGTAGGTCACTGCGGCGTTGTTCAGTTGCACCGGCGGATAGGCCACGTTCTGGCGATCCAGCAGGTGGAAGCCGGCGCTGTTCATCTGCGCCTTCTTCACGCTTGGCGCGCCGTCGCCGTATTTCACGGCCAGGGCGTCCAGCGGCAGGCGGTCGCGTACGCCATCGATGACGTAGTCGCACTCCGCCCAGCTCCAGCGGTTGAAGCCGTGGACGGTGGCGCCGGTGACCAGGCCCTTGTCGTGGGCGACCTGGGCCAGTTCGGCGAACGACAGCGGCTGCAGGCCGTTGGCGGTGAGCTTGCCGTCGACCCAGTGGGCGTCTTCGCGGCGCACCACCAGCGGGTTGGCCGCGCCGTTGAACGGGCCGCGACGCCAGATTTCCAGGGCCGCCGGCCACAGGCCGTGGTTGAACAGCACGCGCGCCGCTTCACGGGTGGCGTGGCTGAAGTAGTAGGCCGAGTTGGTCGCCGACGACGCCGAAGCGTACTTGCCGACCCAGCGCGGGTTGCGCAGCTTCTCGTCCTGGGTGGGCTGGCTCATGGTGTAGGGATCTTCGCCGCTGAGCAGCTGAAGTTCCGGCCACTCGGTCTCGGCGGTCTTCATCTCGTCCGCCGGTTTGCCGAGGAAGTCGGCCACCACCAGCGCCTGGGAGGTGGACATGCCGGTGCCGATCTCGATGCCGATATGGCGCATGTGCACCTTGCCCTGGGCATCGAACTCGATGCTCGCCATGGGCGCTTCGGAGCCGGTGCCGAAGTCCTTCTGGCAGATGGCGAAGCCAACGCCGTACCAGTGATCCGGGTCCTTGGCGTCCATCTCTTTCTTGCGCGCGTCGCGAGTCTTCCACCACTCGTGGGCGGCAGCCTTGTCGAGGATCTCGTGCAGGCGCAGGGCGCCGGCAGGAATCGCGCCCTGGGTGTTCTTCATGCCGGATTTGAGCGCGTTGACACGGCGCAGCTCGATGGCGTCGACGCCCAGGCGGCCGGCGATCTCGTCCACCATCATCTCGGTGGCGGCCATGCTCTGCAGGGTGCCGTAGCCACGCATGGAACCGGCCTCGACGGCGCGGGAATGGTAGGCAGTCACCTGCAGGTCGTTCTGCGGCATGTAGTAGATCGACTGCGCGGCAGTGGCGCCCACCGCCGCCACGGACGGGCTGTAGTTGATGCGACCGCCACCGTCCACGCTCATCTCGGAGCGGAACACCTTGAAGGTCAGATCCTTCTTGTCCACCGCCAGTTGGTAGTGGATGTCGAACGGGTGGCGCTTGATGCCGCTCTGGAACTGCTCGTAGCGGTCGTTGGCCAGGCGCACCGGCACACCGTTGCCGTACAGCGCCGCCAGGGCCGCGTAGTAGACGAAGATGTTGTGGTCCTTGGAACCGTACCCCACGGTGTAGCCGGGGTGCATGTTCAACTGGGCCAGGCCGAAGCGCGACGGCTTGATCATCAGCACCGTCTCGTACGCCGCCTCGAACGGGCACTGGGTGGCGACCACGAAGTGCAGGGTCTTGCTCGCCGGGTCGTACCAGCCGTTGCCGTTGTCCGGCTCCATCGCCGCCGGCTCGATGGACGGGGTCTTGTAGCGCTCGTCGAAGATCAGCCAGTCCTGGGGCGGGTTGTCGATCTGCTCCTTGATCTTCTGCGCGTAGAACAGACCCTGCTCGGTGAGGTCGCCGTGCTGATTGGGCTGCTGGTTCCACACCGGTTTGCGCTCGCGGATCATCGGGAAGAGGATCGAGTCCTTGAGGCTGGAGAACTCGTCCGGATCGGCCGAGGTCGCGCCGCCGACGCGCACGTAGCGGAAGCTGCCGTAGGGATCGCCCTGGTACAGCGGAGCCTTCGCGCCGTAACGGATCGCCTTGTCGTTGAACTTCATCTTCAGCTTGGCTTTGCGGAAACGCTCGAAGTCGTTCCAGATCAGGATCGCCACCGGGTGGCCGATGAACATCGGTACCTTGCCCGGCGGCAGCAGCGGATCCGGCGCGTGGGCCTCGGGGAAGGCGATGCCGTCCTTGTCCAGGTCGGCGGCGGTGACGATGCGGTCCGGCTGCAGGTCGGCGCCCAGCCAGGCGAGGTCGATGCCCTCGAAAATGCGGTCGGCCTTGATGGTCTTGAGCAGCATGGCGTGGCCCTGCTGCTGCGGCCAGCCGGGCATGTCCCTGGAGCGGATGTCGCGGGCGAACACCTTGTTGCCGCAGACCTTGGACAGCGCGTCGTTGCGGAAACGCGCCTTGCCGTCGTGGCCCATCCACTGCTGCGGCGAGACGGTGACGCTGTTTTCCATCAGGGCAGCGAAAGCCCGGCTGCCGAGCGGCGCGAGCGTTACGCCGACGCCAGCGATCAGCCCGCCCTGCAGGAAGGCACGCCGGGAAATATCACGGTTGGACATGGTTCATCCTCTGGACGGTGAAGGCCCGCCCATGTCGTTTTCTAATGCTGGAGA
Organism: Pseudomonas sp. ATCC 13867; assembly: GCF_000349845.1. Lineage (NCBI taxonomy): Bacteria > Pseudomonadati > Pseudomonadota > Gammaproteobacteria > Pseudomonadales > Pseudomonadaceae > Pseudomonas > Pseudomonas sp. ATCC 13867. The sequence continues at coordinate 4,781,668 of NC_020829.1, forward strand.
GAGCTCGGAGGGTGCGGAATCATTGACGTTTCGGAGTCGACGTCGGAGTGGGAAACCACAGAAAAACCTGACTCATTCGTCAACTTTACCCCATTCGCGCCCCTCCAGGCAAAGTCAAGCAGGCAACTTGTCGCGCTGTCGCCCAATCTGATGACCACTCATCAGCTCCCGCGCGCGGGCCTCAACTCCGCGCCTCCTGCGCAATACAACCGGATAAGTGCTACACCGTGTTACGCTGCGCAGCCCTTGCTTAGCCTCCTAACAAAAGCACTTTCCATGACCGCCGAAGCCACGTCCCTGCTGCGTCACCGCCCCTTCCTCGCCTTCTGGCTCGCCCGCGTCTGCACCGCCAGCGCTTTCCAGATGATCACCGTGGCCATCGGCTGGCACATCTACGAGCTGACCCACAACGTGCTCGACCTCGGCCTGGTGGGGCTGGTGGAGTTTCTGCCGCGCGTGCTGTTCATGCTGCACACCGGCCATGTAGCCGACCGCTACGACCGCCGGCGCATCGCCTCGCTCTGCCAGATTGGCCAGGGCCTGATCGCCGTCGCGCTGGTGATCGGCGCCAGCACCGACAACGTGACCCGCGAGATGATCTTCGTGATGGCCTTCCTGCTGGGCACCGCGCGAGCCTTCGAGATGCCGACCACCCAGGCACTGCTGCCGAACATCGTGCCCACCGCGCTGTTCCCCCGCGCAGTGGCGGCCTCCGCCTCGGCCATGCAGGCAGCGACCATCGCCGCACCGGCCCTGGGCGGCCTGCTCTACGCCTTCGGCGCCTTCTGGGTCTACACGCCCACCGCGATGCTGTACTTCATCGCCTGCGGCCTGGTGCTCACCCTGCCCGCGCGCCAGGCGCCGGCCGTCCAGGGCAAGGCCACGCTGGAGTCGCTGCTGGCCGGCATCCGTTTCATCCGCAGCCGCCCGGACATCTTCGGCGCCATTTCCCTGGACCTGTTCGCCGTGCTGCTGGGCGGCGCCACCGCGCTGCTGCCGGTGTTCGCCAAGGACATCCTGCTCACCGGCCCCTGGGGCCTGGGCCTGCTGCGCTCGGCGCCGGCGGTGGGCGCGCTGCTGATGTCGTTCTGGCTGGCGCGCTTCCCCATCGAGCGCAACGTCGGGCGGATCATGTTCCTCGCCGTCGGTATCTTCGGCGTCACCACCATCGCCTTCGGCCTGTCGACCTCGTTCTGGTTCTCCCTGGCGGTACTGGTGGTGCTGGGCGCGGCGGACATGATCAGCATGGTCATCCGCGGCGCCTTCGTGCAGTTGGAAACCCCGGACGAGATGCGCGGACGGGTCAGCGCGGTGAACGGTCTGTTCATCGGCGCCTCGAACCAGTTGGGCGAGTTCGAGTCCGGCGTCACCGCCCACTGGCTCGGCACCGTGCCGGCGGTGGTGCTCGGCGGCGTGGGGACGCTGATCGTTACCGGGGTCTGGATGAAGCTGTTCCCCACCCTGGCCAAGCGGGACAAGCTGCACTGACAGCTTCGCCGTCCCGCTTTTCGTAGGAGCGAGCTTGCTCGCGAACCGCCCAACATCGGTTCTGCCGGTGAGTATGTTCGCGAGCAAGCTCGCTCCTACATAAAACCCAACCCCACCCACCGAGGCAAAAAAATCCCTCGCTGGAAGCACCGGCGAGGGATGTGGGAACGGGCGCCAAGAACAGCGCCCGGATGGGATCGATTGTGCGGACTAGTGCGGCGTGCCCAGGCCCGCCGCGCTCATGAACAGGCGCATCAGCCAGGCCGCCACGCCGAGGGCGGCAACGCTCAACGCCCAGATCAGCACCAGCCAGCCGAGCCGCTTGCGCAGCGGCGCCTTGCCTTGCTCCTCATGGGTCATCGCGCAGCCCTCAGTGGTAGCCATCGCCATGCTTCACCTTGCCGCGGAACACGTAGTAGCTCCACGCGGTGTAGCCAAGGATGAAGGGGATGATGAACAGCGCGCCCACCAGCATGAAGCCCTGGCTCTGCGGCGGCGCGGCCGCGTCCCAGATAGACAGCGACGGCGGCACGATGTTCGGCCACAGGCTGATCCCCAGGCCGCTGTAGCCGAGGAAGATCAGCACCAGGGTGAGCACGAAGGGCTGCACATGGTCGTTGTTGGCCACCGAGCGCAGCAGGCCGTAGAAGGTCAGCAGCACCAGCAGGGGCACCGGCAGGAACCAGAACAGGTTCGGCAGGCTGAACCAGCGCTGGGCGATATCCTCGTGGGCCAGCGGCGTCCACAGGCTGACGATGCCGATCACCGCCAGCAGCACCAGCGCCAGCGGCCTGGCCAGGTCGTGCATGCGCTCCTGCAGGCGGCCTTCGGTCTTCATGATCAGCCAGGTGCAGCCCAGCAGCGTATAGGCGACGACCAGGCCGAGACCGCAGAACAGCGGGAACGGTGCCAGCCAGTCCAGTGCGCCACCGGCGAAGGCGCGATTCTCCACCGGAATGCCTTCGATGAAGGCGCCCAGCGCCACGCCCTGGAAGAAGGTCGCCACCAGGGAACCGGCGATGAACGACTTGTCCCAGATGTGCCGCTTGGCCGGCTTGGCCTTGAAGCGGAACTCGAAGGCCACGCCGCGGAATATCAGCCCCACCAGCATCAGGATCAGCGGCAGGTAGAGCGCCGAGAGCACGGCCGAGTAGGCCACCGGGAAGGCGCCGAACAGCGCCGCGCCGCCCAGCACCAGCCAGGTTTCGTTACCGTCCCAGACTGGCGCCACGGTGTTCATCATCACGTCGCGGTCGCCTTCGTCCTTGAAGAACGGATAGAGCATGCCTATCCCCAGGTCGAAGCCGTCCATCACCACGTACATCATCACGCCGAAGATGATGATGATTGCCCAGATCAGTGGAAGATCGATTCCCATGACTCAGTTCCTCCCTGCCGGACTGGCGCTGTCATCGTCGTCGAAGCCCTCTGCGGTGGCCGACAATGGACGCGCCGGAGTACGTTTCTGCCCGGCGCCACCGTGGCTGGCTTCGCGGCCCTCATGGGTGACCGGGCCCTTGCGCACCAGGCGCATCATGTAGCCGATGCCCACACCGAACAGCGAGAAGTACACCAGCACGAACATCACCAGGGTCAGACTCATCTGCGTGACGCTGTGGTTGGACACCGCATCGGCGGTGCGCATCAGCCCATAGACGACCCAGGGCTGGCGGCCGACCTCGGTGGTGAACCAGCCGGCGAGGATAGCGATCAGGCCGGACGGCCCCATCCACAGCACCAGCCGGAGGAAGGCGCGGTTCTGGTAGAGCCGCTTGCGCAGGCGCAGCCAGACGCTCCACAGGCCGACCAGGATCATCAGCATGCCCAGGCCGGCCATGATGCGGAACGACCAGAAGACCACGGTGGAGTTGGGTCGGTCGGCCTTGGGGAAGTCCTTCAGCGCCGGGATCGGCTCGGTCAGGCTGTGATTGAGGATCAGGCTGCCGAGGACCGGGATCTCCACCTTGAAGCGGGTTTCCTCGCGCTCCATGTCCGGCCAACCGAACAGGATCAGCGGGGTCGCCTCGCCACTGCTGTTGTCCCAGTGACCTTCCATCGCGGCGATCTTCGCCGGCTGGTGCTTGAGGGTATTGAGACCGTGGGCGTCGCCCACCATCGCCTGGATCGGCGCCACGATCAGCGCCATCCACATGGCCATCGAGAGCATCTTGCGGATCGCCGGGTTGTCGCGGCCGCGCAGCAGGTGCCAGGCCGCCGAGGCGCCGACGAAGAAGGCGGTGGCGACGAAGGAAGCGATCGCCATGTGCAGCAGGCGGTAGGGGAAGGACGGGTTGAAGATCACCGCCACCCAGTCCACCGGCACCACCACGCCGTTGACGATCTCGTGGCCCTGCGGGGTCTGCATCCAGCTGTTGGAAGCAAGGATCCAGAAGGTGGAGATCAGCGTGCCGATGGCCACCATCAGCGTGGCGAATAAGTGCAGGCCGGGGCCGACGCGGTGCCAGCCGAAGAGCATGACGCCGAGGAAGCCGGCTTCGAGGAAGAAGGCGGTGAGCACTTCATAGGTCAGCAGCGGGCCGGTAATGCTCCCGGCGAACGCCGAAAAGGCGCTCCAGTTGGTGCCGAACTGGTAGGCCATGACGAGGCCGGAGACCACGCCCATGCCGAAGTTGACGGCGAATATCTTCGACCAGAAATGATAGAGGTCGCGATAGACCTCGTCGCTGGTCTTCAGCCACAAGCCTTCGAGCACCGCGAGGTAGCTGGCGAGGCCGATGGTGATGGCAGGGAAGATGATGTGGAAGGATACGGTAAAGGCGAACTGGATCCGGGCCAGGTCGAGCGCCTCTAGTCCGAACATGACGATTCCTCTTCAGGCTGACGCCCGCCACCGAGGTGGTTGGGCACCGTGCCTTGCGCATGCGCAGGGCGTTCTTGCGTGAGTCTGTCTTTTCTAATGGCTCAGTTTCGAGCCACCGATCTGCTGTCGGTTCGGCTTCTTTTCGCCGCCCAATCAGAATGGACCACCATCTGCATTGACGCCGCTCAAGAAATTGATTCGATGTTACGCCCGACGCGCCCCGAGGCCGCCGTGGTGGGTTGCCGCGCGGCGGGGTGTCGCGCGACAGCATGTCTCATACAGCTCGTCATAGGCCGCTCACATGAACAAATTCGAATATCAAAATGAAAAATTAGTATTTTATTGGAATAAAAAAGATCGCTAACGTCTGCATCGACCACCGCCACTGAAGCGGCGGAACATGACTCCAGCGCCCGTTCGAAGGCCCCATCCCGGTCGGCCCGGATGCCCGCGGTCACCTGCCCCACAAGGACATCGCAATGAAAAAGCTGCTGCTTCTGAGCGCCCTCGCCGCTGCCTTCACCACCTCGGCCTTCGCCAATGAAAAGCTGATCGTCGCCGCCACCCCGGTTCCCCACGCCGAGATCCTCGAACTGATCAAGCCGACCCTGGCCAAGGAAGGCGTGGACCTGGAGATCAAGGTCTTCACCGACTACGTACAGCCCAACGTGCAGGTCGCCGAAAAGCGCCTGGACGCCAACTACTTCCAGACCAAGCCGTACCTGGACAACTTCAATGCCGGCAAGGGCACCCACCTGGTCACCGTGACCGGGGTGCACGTCGAGCCCTTCGGCGGCTACTCGAAGAAGTACAAATCCCTGGCCGAACTGCCGGACGGCGCCACCGTCGCCATCCCCAACGAAGGCAGCAACAGCGGCCGTGCCCTGCTCCTGCTGCAGAAGGCCGGCGTGATCAAGCTGAAGGATCCGAGCAACGCCCTGGCCACCCCGAAAGACATCGCCGAGAACCCCAAACACCTGAAGTTCAAGGAACTGGAATCGGCCCTGCTGCCGCGCGTGCTGGACCAGGTCGACCTGGACCTGATCAACACCAACTACGCCCTGGAAGCCAAGCTCAACCCGGTGAAGGACGCGCTGATCCTCGAAGACCGCAACTCGCCCTACGTGAACTACCTGGTGGCGCGTCCGGAGAACAAGGACAGCGATGCCCTGAAGAAACTCTCCGCCGCCCTGACCAGTCCGGAAGTCAAGGCCTTCATCGAGAAGAAGTACAACGGCGCCGTGGTGCCGGCCTTCTGATCCGCCGCCCGGCAAGCCGCCGGGCACAACGACTCCCAGGCTGGCGCGCGTCTGATCGCGCCCCCGCTTCGACGCCGGTGGGCAGGTTCCACCGGCGTTTTTCTTGGAATCCGTCCAGGACCGCCGGGGGCGGCACGGACAGGGCGCATGCGGGCTCGCGCCATTCGTGACGTCCCGCGGACGCTGGACGCGCCCTGGCGCAGAAGTAGAAGGAGAACCCCCATGAACGCCCCGCACACGCCGGCGCCGCTGCTGACCTTCCCCGACGCCGACAAGAGCCCGCTGAGCATCCGCGCCAAGGCGCTGGTGTTCTTCGACCCGCGTTCGCACCAGGTGCGCGACGAAGTGGAACGCCTGGCGCCGCTCCCGCAACCGGTGCTGATCCACGGCGAAACCGGTACCGGCAAGGAGCTGCTGGCCCGCCACATCCACCGCGCCAGCGAACGGCCCGGCCTGTTCGTCGCGGTAAGCTGCGGCGCCCTGAGCCGCAACTATGCCGAGACCGAACTGTTCGGCTACGCGCCGGGCGCGCACAACGGTCCGGTGGGCAGCCGCGCCGGCTGGTTCGGCTCGGCCAACGGCGGAACCCTGTACCTGGACGAAATCGCCGACCTGCCGCTGTCGCTGCAGCAGAAACTGCTGCGCGTGCTGCAGGAGCGCGAAGTGCTGCGCGTCGGCGCGCGCGAGCCGGTGCCAGTGGACGTGCGTCTGGTCGCCGCCACCAGCGTCGACCTGGGGCAGGCGGTGAAGGCGGGGAAGTTCCTCGAAGGCCTCAAGCAGTACCTGCACGACGGCAACCTGACCCTGCCGCCGCTGCGCGAGCGTATCGGGGACATCCAACCGCTGGCCGAATACTTCCTCGGCGTGCACGCGCAGCGCCTGGAACTACCGGTGCCGCAGATCGCCGGCGACACCCAGCGGGTGCTGGAAAGCTACCCGTGGCCGGGCAACATCCGCGAGCTGGAGAACGTCATCCACTTCGCCCTGCTGGTCAGCCCGGACGAGGAGATACGCCCGGAGCACCTGAACTTTTCAGGCGGCGTGGCGGGGTCAGGCGGCGTAGCAGGATCAGGCGGCGTGGCCGGAACTGGCGGGAAAACGCAGATAAGCGAAGAGGCGCTGGGGCGTCTGCTGCGCCAGCCCGGCGTCGAAGCGCAGCTGCGTGCGCTATTGCAACGCCTGGAGCACGAGCGCGGCTGAGCCGCCGCGCTGTAGTCGCCAGCGCGACCCGAAGGGCCGCGCAGGGGCGACTGCATGCAACTGGGGTGTTACTTGGTAGCGGTGTTCGAGTGAGCGACCACCGGGGTGCACGACGGGTTGGTCAGCTTGGCCGGATCGGTCAGCAAGCCCGGCATCATGCGCGAGGTGCAGTTGAACACGCGGCCTTTGGTGGTGGTGGCGACGTAGGAGAGTTCCTGGCCACCCAGAGCGTCCGGCTGACCGGCTTTGACGTCGCTGACAACCAGCTCGTCGGAGGAAGCCAGGCCGATCATCTGGGCGGTAGCGGCTTGCAGCGGAACGATGGCCTGGTTGGTGGTCATGGTCTGGCAACCGGCCAGCGAAGCGAAGAGCGCAGTGGCAATGGCAATGCGTTTGAAGTCCATCTCGAGATGCTCCCTGTTGGTGTTTTTTTGTCCTGCCGGGGAGACTAACGGAATCGGCAAGTCAATCGCCATAGCCGTTTCACATGTTTTTCACGAAAAATTGCACATCCGTTCAAGTTTCCGGACTGGAACCCGCTCTATTCCGGTAACTGTGCTATGCGGAGAACTGTTTCACCGGCCTGACAGCCGGTAATCGTGGCAAAGCCACGAATGACGCTGAACCGTTTCACCTTTCGCGACGAACGGTCGCAGTGAAAGGCTTTGCCGAGTTGCAGGTCGGCAGGAGGGAATCCTGAGCAAAGAGTCAAAATAAGGTCGATTACCCGCAAATATCGAAAAAAGCAGTCCCATCGACCAGATCAATACCCCTCATCAAGACCATTCACTTCTTTTCGTCACAATCTTCAGGGAAAATGGCTATCAGGCGGTCGGGACCCATTTTCCCCGGCGCCATTGGAGACTATCGTGACCAGCTTTGCCGCTCTTGCTAACTTCTTCGCCGCCACCGCTTTCCTGACCGCGCCCGCGAAGGTCGACCCGGAACGCCGTGAGATCCGTGAGGCGAAAAAGAACCGCCGCAAGTAAAGCAGTACCCGCTCCGCTCGGCCCTCGTACAGGGCCGGCGGCGGGACCATCGGTCCCGCCGATTGGCCTTGCAAGGCCATCCCGTGTTTTCATTGAATGCTTGTTCAAGGAAAAACACGAGGAACCCCGCCCGTTTTGTCCGCTGCACAATCCCCCACCCCGCCCGTAACACCCTGTCCCTCCATGCGCATGAACCCACCGGTCTTCTACGGTGCGGCGGCGCTGATCCTGATCTTCGCCCTCGTCGTCATCGGCCTGCCGCAACCGGCCGGTGAATGGCTGCTCGCCGCCCAGACCTGGGCCGCCGGGAGCGTCGGCTGGTACTACCTGCTGGCGATGACGCTGTACCTGATCTTCGTGGTGGTCACCGCGCTTTCCGGCTACGGAAAGATCAAGCTCGGTGCCGACCACGACGAGCCGGAATTCAGCTACCTGTCCTGGGCCGGCATGCTGTTCGCCGCCGGCATCAGCATTACCCTGTTCTTCTTCTGTGTGTCCGAGCCGCTGACCCACCTGGCCCAGCCGCCGCAGGGCGAAGCCGGAACCCCGGAAGCGGCGCGTCAGGCCATGCAGCTGCTGTTCCTGCACTGGGGCCTGCACGGCTGGGGCGTGTTCGCCCTGGTGGCGATGGCGCTGGCGTACTTCGCCTACCGGCACAACCTGCCGCTGGCGCTGCGCTCGGCGCTCTACCCGTTGATCGGCAAGCGCATCAATAGCCCCATCGGCTACGCAGTGGACTGCTTCGGCATCATCGCCACGGTGTTCGGCCTGGGCGCGGACATGGGCTTCGGCGTACTGCAGCTCAACGCCGGCCTCGATTTCCTGTTCGGCGTCGCCCACAGCCATCCGGTGCAGATGACCCTGATCGCGCTGATGATGGGCGCGGCGATCCTGGTGGCCATCTCCGGCGTCGACAAGGGCATCCGCCTGCTGTCGGACATCAACATGCTGCTGGCCTGCGCGCTGCTGCTCTTCGTGCTGTTCGCCGGCCCCACGCAACACCTGCTCAATACCCTGGTGCAGAACGTCGGCGACTACCTCGGCAGCCTGCCGACCAAGAGCTTCGACCTCTACGCCTATGGCGAAGGCAGCGACTGGCTGGGTGGCTGGACGGTGTTCTACTGGGCCTGGTGGATCGCCTGGGCGCCCTTCGTCGGCCTGTTCATCGCACGTATTTCGCGCGGGCGGACGATCCGCGAGTTCGTCTTCGGCGTGCTGTTCATCCCGCTCGGTTTCACCCTGGCGTGGATGTCGATCTTCGGCAACAGCGCCCTGGACCAGGTGCTCAACCACGGTTTCAGCGAACTGGGCCGCGTGGCCATCGAGGAACCGTCGATGGCGCTCTACCAACTGCTGCAGAACTACCCCGGCAGCCGCGTGGTGATCGCGGTAACGGTGCTGGTCAGCTTCGTGTTCTTCGTCACCTCGGCCGACTCCGGTACCGTGGTGCTCTCCACCCTATCCGCCCACGGCGGCAGCGCCGACGACGACGGCCCGAAGTGGCTGCGGGTGTTCTGGGGCGTGGCCACCGCACTGGTCACCGGCGGTTTGCTGTTCGCCGGCAGCATCGATGCGTTGAAGTCAGCCGTGGTGCTGACCTCGCTGCCGTTCTCGCTGATCCTGCTACTGATGATGTGGGGCCTGCACAAGGCGTTCTATCTGGAATCCCAGCGCCAGCGCGCGCGCACCCATTCTCTGGCACCGCCGCCCTCGGCCAAGCCCGGCGGCTGGAAGCGGCGCATCTCCCAGGCGGTGCACTTCCCCACCCGCGACGAGGTGTACCGCTACATGGTCGACGTGGTCAGCCCGGCGATCGCCGAAGTTTCCGAAGTGTTCCGCGAGAAGGGCCTGCAGGTGGATTCCGACCTGGACCTGGGCAACCTGGAAATCGGCCTGGAGATCGGCCACGGCGCGCAGCATCCGTTCCTCTACCAGGTGTCGATGCGCGGCTACTTCACCCCGTCCTTCGCCCGCGCCGGCATGGGCGGCCTGCATCTGAAGAATCGCCGCTACTTCCGCGCCGAGGTGCACCTTTCCGAAGGCAGCCAGGACTACGACCTGATGGGCTACAGCAAGGAACAGATCATCAACGACATGCTCGACCAGTACGAGCGGCACCTGCAGTTCCTGCATCTGGTGCGCTGAGGCATGGCCTCCTGCGCTGGGCATGACGTAAGTCTGTAGGAGCGAGCTTGCTCGCGAACGGCCTCACCGGCAGCTCCGATGCCGGGCGGTTCGCGAGCAAGCTCGCTCCTACGAAAAACCCAAATGCGAAAGGCGCCCGCAGGCGCCTTCGCATCACCGCTCGGGATCAGCCGCGCGTGCCGGTGAGCACCTTGCGGTAGAACAGCACGCAGATCGCCACGAACACCACCAGGCCCAGCCATTGCGCGGTGTCCTCGAAGCCGGCGCCGACCAGCGCCAGGGGCGCATCCTTGCCGGTGGTGCCGATCACCCCGGCGAGAAAGATACCCATCAGGCTCTCGCCGACGATCAGGCCGGACGCCAGCAGCACGCCACGGCGCCTGGGTTCGTCGGAGAATTTCTCCTCGTTGATGCCGGCCGCCAGGGCGCGCTTCTTCAGTGCCGATTCCAGCAGCCAGGCCAGCACCGCACCGACCACCAGGGTCATGCCGATGGTCGGCGGCAGGTAGATGCCCAGGCCCACCGCCAGCACCGGCAGGCTGGCCTTGCCGGTACGGCGCAGCAGCACGTCCACCAGGATCAGCGCGATGCCCAGCGCCACGCCGATGAGGATCATGTTCCAGTTCAGCGCGTTGTGGAAAATCCCGCTGGCAATCGCCGTCATCAGCGTCGCCTGCGGCGCGGCCAGCGCGGCGTTCGGGTCCATGCCCTCGCGCGGCAGGGCGCCGGTGAAGCCGTAGGCGTTGAACAGCAGTTCCAGCACCGGCGGGATCACCAGGGCACCCACCAGGCAGCCGACGATCAGCGCCACCTGCTGCCGCCACGGGGTCGCGCCGACCAGGTAGCCGGTCTTCAGGTCCTGCAGGTTGTCATTGGAGATCGCCGCGATGGCGATCACTACCGAGGTGGTGAATAGCGCCAGGGCAATGGCGAGCTTGCCGCCTTCCAACGCCAGGAAGCCGTCCTCCAGGGAACCGACGCCGAGGATCAGCAGCGACACCAGGATCACCGCGATGATGCCGATGCCGGAGATCGGGCTGCTGGAAGATCCCACCAGGCCGGCCATGTAGCCGCAGGCGGCGGCGATCAGGAAGCCGAAGAAGAAGGCGAAGATCACGCAGACCGCCACCAGGCCCCAGAAGGCGAACCCGCGCAGGTCCGGCGCGGCCTCGCCGAGGAAGGCGGCGAACACTCCGAACAGCGCCACCAGCAGGACGGCGGCGATGGTCACGATCCACTTGGCCGAGAGGTCCTGTTCGGTACGCAGGTCACTCACTTCGCCGCGACCGCGCACTGCGCTGAGCGACGACCAGACGCCCTGCACCATCGGCTTGAACAGGGTGGCCAGGGTCCACAGCGCGGCAATGCCGATGGTGCCGGCGCCGAGGAAGCGCACCTGGCTGCTCCACAGCTTGGTGGCCAGCTCCGGCAGGCTCTGCCCGGCGGCCAGCACACTGTTCACCGAGAGCAGCGGCACCGCCACGCCCCAGGCGATCACCACGCCGATGAGGATGGCGATGCCGGCGGTGATGCCCATCAGGTAGCCGGCGCCGACCAGCGCCAGGGAGAACCCGGTGGACAGGCGGAAGGCCGCTTGCCCGGCGCTGAGCCAGAAACTGAAGCCCTCGGCGAGCACCTTGAAGCCGCTGCTGAGCAGGCTGAAAGCCGCCGCGACCAAGCCGCCGGCGAGGATATCGCGCAGCCCCGGGCCGCCGGACTTCGCGGACTTGCCGGCCTTTTCCTGTTCCTCGTCATGGCTGCCGACCCGCAGGATCTCCGCCGCCGCCACGCCTTCGGGGTACGGCAGGTTGCTCTGCACCACCATCACCCGCCGCAGCGGAATGGTGTAGAGCACGCCGAGGATGCCGCCGATGGAACAGATCGCCGCGGTCTGCCAGAACGGGAAGCCGCTCCAGTAGCCGATCATCAGCAGGCCGGGCAGGATGAAGATGATCGAGGACAGGGTGCCGGCCGCCGAGGCCTGGGTCTGCACCATGTTGTTCTCGAGGATGTTGGAGCCGGAGAAGTAGCGCAGCACGGCCATCGAGATGACCGCCGCGGGGATCGACGAAGCGAAGGTCAGACCGACCTTGAGGCCGAGGTACACGTTGGAGGCAGTGAACACCACGGTGATCAGCGCGCCGAGGATCAGGCCGCGAACCGTCAGCTCGGCGAGGTTGGACTCGTCGGGAATCCTTTCTTGCATGTAGGCAGTCTCATAATGAAGCGGAACTGCCAAAGCGTAGGACAGTGAGCCTGCGGCTGCGACCCAGAATGGCGACGAATGCGGTCTGGGGTGCGGCTTCGTTGCCGCAAGTCAGGGGGATGGCGGGAAATAAATGACGCGGGGTACTCCTGCAGGAGCGAGCTTGCTCGCGAACGGATTCTGGCATGGCACCAGCGTTATGTGGTTCGCGAGCAAGCTCGCTCCTACACAGGAACCCTCAGAACGGTTTGTCCCCCACTCGTTGTCGGTCAGCGCCTGGACGACTGGCGCGTGGGTGTACTTGAGAAAGGAAAACGACCTCCCTGCGGAGACCGTTTCATACCTTGGCGAAACGCGCGAAATAACCTATCTGGCCTAGCTCATGCCGCGCCCTGGCGCCGCCACTGCGGCAGGCCGATCAGCACCACGGCGCTGATGATCACCGCCATCGCCAGGGACTCCGCCAGGCCGATGTGCTCGCCGGCGAACATCACGCCAAGCATCACCGCCACCGCCGGGTTGACGTAGGCGTAGCTGGTGGCCGCCGCCGGCCGCACGTTGGCCAGCAGGTACATGTAGGCGCTGAAGGCGATGATCGAGCCGAACACCACCAGGTACGCCAGCGCGCCCCAGCCGGCCGCCGTCGGCATCTGGGTCATGCGCTCGCCGCTGAGGAGACTGCCCAGCAGCAGCACCCCACCGCCCACCAGCATTTCCACCGCACTGGCCATCGGACCGGCCGGCAGCGACAGGCGCCGGCTCCACACCGAACCGAAGGCCCAGGTGGCCGCCGCGAAGATGATCAGCGCCGCGCCCGCCGGACTGCCCTGCAGGTTGGAGCCGAGGTTGAGCAGGACGATGCCGAACAGCCCCAGGGCGATGCCGGCCCACTCCAGCGCATTGGTCTTGTTGCCGAAGAAGCGCCCGAACACCAGGGTGAACAGCGGCACCGTGGCCACCGCCAGCGCCGCCACGCCCGAGGCCACGCCCCAGTGCTCGGCGACCGTCACCCCGCCGTTGCCGCAACTGAGCAGGAGGATGCCGATGGCACCCGCCGACAGCCACTGCCTGAAACTGGGCAACGGTGCGCCGCGCCAGAGCATCCAGGCGAACAGGATTGTCCCGGCGATGATGAAGCGGCAGCCCGCCATCAACATCGGCGGCCAGGACTCGACGCCGATGCGGATCACCAGGTAGGTCGAGCCCCAGATGAAATACAGGGCGAAGAATGCGGCGATCAGGGTCAGGGAGACGCGGGCTCTGGGCATGGGCATCGTGGTCATGGGAAAGGCTCGACAAGGCAGGCGGAGCGCTTCATTTTATGGGGGCCGATAGCGCTGGATAAGGCACAGACAACGCCAAAGCAGGCATAACACTTTTCATTCGATGGATTTTCAGGCGACTTTCCGTTGAATCGAATATCGCCCCAAAGCCGAGGTTACCCCGATGGACAAATACGACCGCGCCCTGCTCGCCGCCCTGCTGGAAGATGGCCGGATGTCCTTTGCCGAACTGGCCCGGCGCATCAACCTCTCGCCACCGGCGGTGGCCGACCGCGTGGCGCGCCTGGAGGCGGACGGGGTGATCACTGGCTACCACGCCAGCGTAGACCTGTCGAAGATGGGCCGCTCGATCCAGTGCCTGATCGAGATGCGCCTGAACGACCATCGCAGCAAGACCATGCTCGACCCGCTGCTGGAAATCCCGCAGATCATCGATTGCTACCGCATCACCGGCGAGGCCTGCGTGATGCTCAAGGTCGCGGTGAGCTGCACCCGCGAGCTGGAAGAGCTGATCGACCGCCTGGCGCAATTCGGCACCAGCAGGACCTCGCTGGTGCTGTCCACGCCGTTCTCCGCGCGCGTGCATCCGGCGATGCTGCAGGACGGTTGAGCTGCCGCCTCTTCGCAGGACGCATAACGCGCCAGCGTTATTGGCCGTTCCAGGTTATCCGCCCTACGTTGCGGACTTCTTGCGCACGGAATTTTCGTAGGAGCGGATAAATCCCGCGATTGCCGGTTTGTTGTAGGAGCGAGCTTGCTCGCGAACACCGGTCGGCTCCAAAGCCAGGGCGGTTCGCGAGCAAGCTCGCTCCTACAGGTTCTGCAATCTGCAGATAAAAAAAGGCGGCGCCGCTTGCGCGGCACCGCCTGAAGTCACGGAGTTGCTACATCGTGGGGGCGACCAGGGCCGCCCCGGTGTATTGGATTACTTTTCTACGATCGCGGTCACACCTTGGCCGCCCGCCGCGCAAATCGAGATCAATCCGCGTCCCTTGCCGGCGCCATCCAGCAGCTTGGCCAGGTTGGCGATGATGCGTCCGCCCGTGGCCGCGAACGGGTGACCGGCGGCCAGCGAGCTGCCCTTCACATTGAGCTTGCTGCGGTCGATGGAGCCCAGCGGCGCATCCAGTCCCAGGCGCTCCTTGCAGTACTCCGCGTCCTCCCAGGCCTTGAGGGTGCACAGCACCTGGGCGGCGAAGGCTTCGTGAATCTCATAGAAATCGAAGTCCTGCAGGCTCAGGCCGTTACGCGCCAGCAGGCGCGGCACTGCGTAGACCGGCGCCATCAGCAGGCCCTCGTGGCCGCCGACGAAATCCACCGCCGCCGCTTCGCCATCCTTGAAGTACGCCAGGATCGGCAGGCCGCGTTCCTTGGCCCACTCCTCGCTGGCCAGCAGCACCACGGAGGCGCCATCGGTCAGCGGCGTGGAGTTGGCCGCCGTCAGCGTGCCGCGCGAGCCGCGTTCGAACACCGGCTTGAGGGTGCCGATCTTCTCCAGGTTGATGTCCGGGCGCAGGTTCTGGTCGCGCACCAGGCCGCGGAACGGCGTCATCAGGTCGTTCTGCCAGCCCTCGTCGTAGGCGGCGGCCAGCTTGTGGTGGCTCTCGAAAGCCAGCTTGTCCTGCTCGTCGCGCGGGATGGCCCAGGTCTGCGCCATCTGCTCGCAGTGCTCGCCCATCGACAGCCCGGTGCGCGGCTCGCCGTTCCTCGGGATGTGCGGCATCAAGTGACGCGGGCGAATCTTCAGCAGGCTCTTGATCTTCTCGCCGTTGGACTTGCCGCGATTGGCCTCCAGCAAAATCCTGCGCAGCCCTTCGTTGACGCCGATGGGCGCGTCGGAGGTGGTGTCCACGCCGCCGGCGATGCCACACTCGATCTGCCCCAGGGCGATCTTGTTGGCGACGAGAATGGCCGCTTCCAGGCCGGTGCCGCAGGCCTGCTGGATGTCGTAGGCCGGGGTTTCCGGCGCCAGGCGGGTGCCGAGCACGCATTCGCGGGTCAGGTTGAAGTCGCGCGAATGCTTGAGCACCGCGCCGGCGACCACCTCGCCCAGGCGCTCGCCGTGCAGCTTGTAGCGCTCGATCAGGCCGTCCAGCGCACAGGTCAGCATCTCCTGGTTGCTCGCCGTGGAATACACGGTGTTGGAGCGGGCGAAGGGAATACGGTTGCCGCCGACGATGGCGACCCGGCGCAATTGGGTCATGCAGGGCTCCTGAAATGAGCGTTGAAGTGCGCTCAAGGCTAACCTTAGCCGCTTGTGCCGCATTGGCCGCCCCGCCGTCGCACAGGTCAGCACGGTCAATTGCGCCGATCCGGCGGCTGCGTAAAGTGATCCCACTTCGAGAATCCGTGCAGGAGCCCGTTCCATGACCGATCGCTACATTGCCTTCGCCAACTCCAACGTCGGCCGCCGCCTGGTCGGCGCCCTCGGCCTGCCCGCGCCGGTCCGTCTGGAGCGCTGGAGCGCCGGGCGCACGCGGCCGGTGGACGGAGCGCTGCTGCTGGGCGGCGTGGGCAACCTGAACGAGGCGCTGCTACCGTTCGCCGAACGCCTGACCGACGCGCTGTTCGCCTTCGCCGAAGGCCAGTACGGCCTGTCGCGCTGGACCGCCGAGCATGGCCCCAAGCTCAAGGCCATCGTCTTCGACGCCAGCGGCCTGACCCGCTTCGAGCAGACGATCGAGCTGCGCACCTTCTTCCAGGGCGCGCTCAAGGGCCTGGACAAGTGCCCTCACGTGGTGATCCTCGGCCGCGCGCCGGAATCGCTGAAAGACCCCATCGCCGCCAGCGTGCAGCGCAGCCTGGAAGGCTTCAGCCGCTCCCTGGGCAAGGAAATCCGCCGCGGTGGCAACGTGCAACTGGTGTACGTCGGCAAGGGCGCCGAGGACCAGCTCGAAGGTGCGCTGCGCTTCTTCCTCTCACCCAAGAGCGCCTATGTGTCCGGGCAGGTGGTGCGCCTGTCCGCCTACGGCCAGCAGGTGCAGGACTGGAGCCGCCCGCTGGTGGGCAAGCGCGCGCTGGTGACCGGCGCCGCCCGTGGCATCGGCGCGGCGATTGCCGAAACCCTCGCCCGCGACGGCGCCGACGTGGTGCTGCTGGACGTACCGCCGGCCAAGGATGCCCTCGATGCGCTGGCCGCGCGCCTGGGCGGCCGTGGCGTGGCGCTGGACATCTGCGCCGCCGACGCCGGCGCGCAACTGGTGGAGGCACTACCCGATGGCGTCGACATCGTGGTGCACAACGCCGGCATCACCCGCGACAAGACCGTCGCCAAGATGAGCGAGGCGTTCTGGAACTCGGTGATCGACGTGAACCTCAAGGCCCCGCAGGTGCTGACCCAGGCCCTGCTGGATGCCGGCAAGCTGCACGACGACGGCCGCGTGGTGCTGCTCGCCTCCATCAGCGGCATCGCCGGCAACATGGGCCAGACCAACTATGCGGTGAGCAAGGCCGGCCTGATCGGCCTGGCGCAGGCCTGGGCGCCGGCGCTGGGCAAGAAGGGCATCAGCATCAACGCGGTGGCGCCGGGTTTCATCGAGACCCAGATGACCGCTGCCATTCCGCTGACCATCCGCGAGGCCGGCCGGCGCATGAATTCGATGGGCCAGGGCGGCCTGCCGCAGGATGTCGCCGAAGCCGTGGCCTGGTTCGCTCAGCCGGGCTCGGGCGCGGTGAGCGGGCAGGTGCTGCGGGTGTGCGGGCAGAGCCTGCTGGGCGCCTGACCGCGTAGGGCGTACAACCGTTCGCGGTTGTACGCCGATTCACCTCTCAAACCGTCTCGGGGTGAATCGGCTGTTGCAGGAGCGGAGTTATCCGCGATCCCGCCGCAAGGCCGGCCACAACGACTGCCCCGGCTTCGCCGGGATTTCGCGGAGAAGCTCCGCTCCTACGCAAGCATCGCCTTCCGCAGTCGAACTCAGCCCGGGACTATTCCGCCACCGCACTCACCGTCCATGCGCCGCAATCAACTGCTGGAACTCCTGCGCGCTCAACCGGTGATCGCCATCGCGATCGCCGCGCAGGATCAGCGCCGGTTCCTGGGCCAGGAACTCCGTGATGCTGACCTTGCCGTCGCCATCCTTGTCCGGCCAGACCACGGCATTCGGCGCCGGGTGGCTGCTCTGGCTCGGCGGGGTCAGTTCCTCGCGGCTGAGAAAACCGCTCTGGTCACGGTCCAGCCGATGGAACATGCGTTCACGCATCGCCGCCATGTCACTGGCCTCGATATAGCCATTGGCATCGCGGTCCAGGCGGGAAAAGGCCGTTTCGCCCATTTCACCGGCCAGCGCCTGTTGGCTGCCCAACAGAACGACACTGCACAGCAGGGCATGACGGATTCGGCTTCGCATCGAGAACTCCTTGGACTGGGAAAGGCGCGCAAAGCCTACTCAGCAGTCCACTCGAAGGTATTCGATCACTCCGCCGGCGTCTGCGGACGGCCACGGCGGCGAAACTCCACCGGGGTCTCGCCGACCCAGCGCTTGAAGGCGCGGTAGAAGGTGCTCGGCTCGGAGAAACCGGTGCGTTCGACGATCACCTCGATGCGCTCGTCGGTCTTGAGCAGCAGCTCCTTGGCCAGGCGGCAGCGATAGTCGGTGACCAGATCGTTGAAGCGCACCCCGGCCATCGCCAGGCGCTCGCGCAGGCGGCGGGCCGGCATGTCCAGGCGGGCGGCGACCTGCTCCAGCGTCGCACCGCCGTCCACCAGCAGCACGCCGATCAGTTCGCGCACCTTGCGCACCAGGTCCAGGCGCTCGACCTCCGCCAGTTGCCGGCGCGCCAGCGACTCGTGCATGCGCAGCAGCTCGGGGGCGGCGTGGCGCGAAGGCTTGTCCAGCACCGCGGCGTCGAACACCAGGGCGTAGCGCTCGGCGCCCAGCACGGCCGGGCAACCGTAGACCTCACGGTAGCGCTCGGCGGGCGCGCCTTCTTCGTGCATCAGTTGCACTTCATGGGGATTGAAATCGCCCTCGGTGAGGGCGTGGAACAGACGGACCACCGCGCCTGCGAGCATTTCCGGGAAGTGCCGGTTGGTCCCGGCCGTATGGCCGAGCAGCAGCACGGCGCGCTCGCCCTCGATTTCCA
Organism: Pseudomonas sp. ATCC 13867; assembly: GCF_000349845.1. Lineage (NCBI taxonomy): Bacteria > Pseudomonadati > Pseudomonadota > Gammaproteobacteria > Pseudomonadales > Pseudomonadaceae > Pseudomonas > Pseudomonas sp. ATCC 13867. The sequence goes on from NC_020829.1 coordinate 4,800,144, forward strand.
GGCGGGCATTGAGGGTGTCGGAGAGCAGGCGCACATAGCGCAGGGCATGGCGCAGGCCCTCGCCGAAGGTCGCGCTGGAGAGGAACAGGTACTCCAGCAGCAAACCGTGGAACGCCGGCAGGTGGCCGGCCAGGTAGAGGCCGACGTGCTCCTGGCCGCACTCTTCGGCGGCGGCTTTCCAGAACAGGTTCTGGGCGCTGTGGGGGAAACGTCCGGCGGGCAGGCTGCCAGCGGGCAGGCCGACGCGCGCCAGGACGCGGTCGGGGTCGGTGCCGCTGGCGCGCAGGGCGTCGATCACCGGGCGCATCAGCGCCACATCGTCGGTCAGATCACGCATGGTGTTTTTTCTAGTTATCCATGAGGCGGGCCCATCTTAGGCAGCTTTCCTGTCGCCCCTCAAGAGAATCAGGACGGCACTTGAACGAAATCTCCGAGCAATCGGACGGTCAGATTGACTTGCCTGCCGCACGCCGCGAAACCACGGCCAATGCCCGCCGGTGAGCGGCGGCTAAGCTGATTGAATACTCGTCAGGAGATACCCGATGTCCCGCGATTGGCTCGACCTGTCCGCTCCCCCCGCCCTCACCGGCCTGTTCGTCCGCGCTGCCGTGCGCCGCGGCGTGCGTGGCCGCAGCCTGCCGACCCGCGGCCTGCGTTGCCCGGTCACGGTCGATCCGAAGCACCTGGAGCGCTATCGCAAGGTCTGCGGCTTCGCCGACAACCACCTGCTGCCGCCCACCTACCCGCACATCCTGGCCTTCGGCCTGCAGATGGGGTTGCTCACCGACGCGCGCTTCCCCTTCCCGCTGCTGGGCCTGGTGCACCTGGAAAACCGTATCAGCGTATTGCGCCCACTGGGCGGGCTCGGTCCGTTCAACGTCAGCGTGCGGGTGGACAACCTGCAGCCCCACGAAAAAGGCGTGACCTTCAGCATCATCACCCAGCTGCACGACCAGCTCGGCCTGCTCTGGGAAGGCGACAGCCGCATCCTGTTCCGTGGCATGCGTCTGGACGGCACGCCGCCGGCCCGTACCGAGAACGCCGAACTGCCGCTGGAGCAGATCGACGCCTGGAGTTGCCAGGCGGACATCGGCCGCCGCTATGCCCGCGTCGCCGGCGACTACAACCCGATCCACCTGTCCGCCGCCAGCGCCAGGCTGTTCGGCTTCCCCCGCGCCATCGCCCACGGCCTGTGGAACAAGGCGCGCAGCCTGGCGGCGCTGGGCGAGCAGTTGCCGATGGCCGGCTATCGGGTCGAGGTGCGCTTCCAGAAGCCGGTGCTGCTGCCCTCCTCGGTCAGCCTGCTGGCCAGCGAACCGGCGCCGGCCGGGCAGTTCAGCCTGCGCGGCAAGGACGACCTGCCGCACATGGCCGGCAGTTGGAGCCCGCTCGACGCTTGAAGGCGTCCGCCCGAAGCCTGAAGCTATGGGGCTCACGTTGGAGCCCCATCTGCATGAACCTCGAAGAACTCACCGCGCGCCTGCACGCCATCCGCGACCACAACGACTGGAGCCGCTTCCACAGCCCGAAGAACCTGGCGATGGCCGCCAGCGTGGAGATGGCCGAGCTGGTGGAAATCTTCCAGTGGCTGCGCGAGGACGAATCCCGTCAGTTGCCGCCGGAAAAGCTCGCCCACGCCGGGCAGGAAGTCGGCGACATCGTGCTCTACCTCCTGCTGCTGTGCGCCGAGCTGGGTATCGACATGGATCAGGCGGTGCGCGCCAAGCTGGCCGACAGCGAGCGGCGCTTCATCGAAGGAGGCGCCAAGTGAGCCAGCCTCCCAAGACCGGCGACCGCCACTTCGACGAACTGGCCACGCGTTTCGCCGAGAAGATCTACGGCGGCGCAAAGGGCGCGATCCGCCTCGCGGTGCTGCAGGCCGACCTTGCCGAAGCCCTGCCGGACCGCCCCTTGCGCGTGCTGGATATCGGCGCGGGCCTGGGCCACATGTCGCTGTGGCTGGCCGGACGCGGCCATGACGTCACCCTCGCCGAACCCGCCGCGCCGATGCTCGAAGGCGCACGCCAGCGCTTCGCCGAGGCCGGCCTTCCCGCCACCTTCATCGAGGCGCCCTGGCAGGACCTGCTCGGCCAGCTCAACGAGCCCTACGACCTGGTGATCTGCCACGCCGTGCTGGAATGGCTGGCCGAACCGCTGGCCATCCTCCCCGTGCTGCACCAGCTGACCCGCGCCGACGGCTGGCTGTCCCTGGCCTTCTACAACCGCGATGCGCTGATCTACCGCAACCTGCTCAAGGGGCATTTCCGCAAGCTGCGCAAGAACCGCTTCGCCGGCGAAGGCCAGAGCCTCACCCCGCAGGAACCGCTCGACCCGCGCGTGCTGGAAGACGCCATGAATGGGCACTGGCGCATCGAGGCGCGTAGCGGCGTGCGGGTGTTCCACGACTACATGCCAGTGGAGTTCCAGCACAAGGCCGAGCCGCTGGACCTGGTGGAGATGGAGGTGCAATACCGTCGACATCCCGCCTTCGCCGGCCTGGGCCGCTACCTGCACTGGCTGTGCCGACCGCAGGATTGAGTGCATAGTTGTCGTTGCGCACGCCAACCGGTCCGGGCGTGCGGGAGTCCGTCATGCCGCGTTACCTGCCGATCCTGCCACTGTTCGCCGCCCTGGCCGCCTGCCAGAGCCAGAACCCGTACACCGCCACCTCACTGCCAATGCCACCGGCGCCCGCGTCGGCGGCCAATCCCGGCCTCGACCCCGGCAGCTACCCGGCGCCGCCGCTGGACTACGGACACTATCGCTCGTGGAGCTGGGCCGACGGCGCCGGCCTCGGCGGCCCGCTGCAGGACGCCGTCAGCGAAGCCCTCGACCAGCGCGGCCTGCGCCCGGCACGGAGCGATGCGCCGGCGGACCTGGTCGTCAGCGCGCAACTGTCCAGCGAGCAGCGCACCCGGCAGACCACCGACTACTACGGTGGCGGCTACTACGGCGGCTGGGGCGACCCCTGGTACGGCAGCGGCTACTATCCGGTCACCCGCACCTATGTGGTCACCGTCAGCGTGGTGCGCATCGCCCTGTTCGACACCCGCAGCCACCAGCAGGTGTGGAGCGGCAGCGCCGAATACGAGAACGGCGACGGCCAGCGTGAGCAGGCGAACGCCCTGCGCGAGGCCGCGCGCAAGGCCCTGGACGGCTACCCGCCGGGCTGATCGCTCGCGGCAGGAGAACATGCCGCCTCCCGCCCCGGCATCCCGGCGCGACCGCTCTGCCGCTTGCCTTTGCGCGGACTCTGCGCTTGGATGAGAACTCTGTCAGGAGTAATTCCATCATGATCCGCCGATTACTGCTTCTGGGCCTGATGCTGGGCCTGGCCGCCTGCGAAACCACCAGCCTCAGCCGCGATTACGACACCACCCGCGACTTCTCCCGCTACCAGAGCTGGAGCTGGGCGCAGCCGTCGTTCGAGTACCGCCCGGACGACCCGCGCATCAAGAGCGATCTCACCGAACAGCGCATCAGCCAGGCGGTCGCCGACCAGCTCGACCAGCGCGGCCTGCGCCAGGCCCAGGGCGGCAATATCGGCGACGTGAGAGTGCGCGCCTACCTGATCGTCGACCAACGCCAGGACCAGGTCACCTCCTACAGCGGTGGCTACTGGAACGGCTACTGGGGAGGTTACTGGGGCCCGCCGCCAATGGCCGAGACCCGCACCGTCACCTACAAGGTCGCCACCATCCAGGTCGACCTGTTCGACGGCAAGGACGGCAAGCTGGTCTGGCGCGGCAGCGGCGAGCAGATCATGCGCAGCAGCCCGCCCACGCCCGCCGAGCGCGAAGCGGCGATCCGCGAGACGGTGCAGAAAGTCATCGCCCAGTATCCGCCGCACTGAGCCGGGAGCCCACGTGGAACATCCAGTCCTCACCCACCGCCCCGCCGCCGCGGGCGACCTCGACGAGGTGGTGCGCTTTCCACAGGATCGCGACGAGCTCTTCTACTGCTATCCCAAGGCGAGCTGGCCGCTGACCGTCGGCCAGCTCGCCGCCGCAATGGCCGAACGCCGCGGCAGCACCCTCGCCCTGCTGGACGGGCGCGCGGCGGGCTTCGCCAACTTCTACCAGTGGCAACCGCGCGAATACTGCGCGCTGGGCAACATGATGGTCGCGCCCTCGGCGCGCCGGCACGGCGTGGCGCAGTACCTGATCGAAGTCATGGAGAACCTCGCCCGCGACCAGTACAAGGCACGGGTGATGAAAGTGTCCTGCTTCAACGCCAACGCTGCCGGGCTGCTGCTCTACACTCGGCTGGGTTACCGGCCGCAGGCCATCGTCGAGCGCGACGACCCACAGGGCCGGCGTATCGCCCTGGTACAACTGGAGAAAACCCTTGAGCCCATCTGACCGCCAGCGGGTGCTGATCATCGTCGGCAGCGGCCCGAGCACCCCGGCGCGCTGCGCGGCGCCCTTTTACACCGCCACCCTACTGGCCTGCATGGACGCCCAGGTCACCCTGTTCCTCAGCGGCGAAGGCACGCGCCTGGCCTTCCAGGACATCGCCGACCACCTCTACGCCGCCGAGGGGGGAGAGCCCATCAGCCATTTCATCCAGCAGGCCAAGGAAGCCGGCGCGCGCCTGCTGATGTGCCGCGCACCGGGCGTGGCCATCGACGAAAGCCGGCTGATCGAGGAAGTCGACGAAATCGCCAGCGGCGGCGAGCTGGCGCGGATGATCCTCGAATACGACCGGGTGCTGACCCTTTAAGCCACTTCGGAGGCGTCGAGCGAAGTTGAGGCAAGGAAGACGCCGCTGAGAAAGCGGAGTTCACAATCCACGTAAATGAGCATTTCGAAGCGGCGTCTGACGCAGCATCGACAAAGCGCAGACCCTACGAGAGGCTTAAATGAAGCTGCATGGCCTGGAGTTTCCTGACGACCTCCTCTACGCCCCCGAGTACAACCTCTGGCTGCGCGAGGAACCCGGCGGCGCCGTCACCCTCGGCCTCACCGCCTATGGCTGCGCACTCTACGGGCAGATCTTCGCCTTCACCCCCAAGCGCGACGGCTGGCACATCGAACGTGACCGCAGCTTCGGCGTGGTCGAGTTCGCCAAGGCCGCCTCGTCCGCCCGCTGCCCGCTGGACGGCCACATCCTCGCCAGCAACGAGGCCGTAGTGCGGCGACCGGGGCTGATCAACCAGGATTGCTACGGCGAAGGCTGGATGGTGCGCCTGAAGCCCGACGACTGGGCCACCGTCCGTGCCCGTCTCCTGCAAGGCCAGGTCGCGCGGGACGCCTTCGCCCAGCGCATGTACCTGGACAACTACGACCCCGATGACGACGGGGTCCAGGCCCTGCGCCCATGAGCCAGGCAGGCGCGGCACGACGCTGGCGCCTGCCGCTCCTGACGTGCCTGTTCGCCAGCCTGCCGCTGCAGGCCGACCAACCGGCCCAGCCCGGCTTCGTCTACCTCGACCAGATCCTGAAATCCGCGCGCTACGACGTGCGCTACGCCGGCAACGACAACTTCGTCGGCGCACCGATCGATGGCTACCTTGTCGCGCGCATCATCCTCACCGAGCCTGCGGCCAGGGCCCTGGAAAACGTCGAACACGACCTGGCGCTCAGCGGCCTGTCCCTGAAAATCTTCGACGGCTATCGTCCGCAGCGCGCGGTGGAAGCCTTCAGGCGCTGGGCCGCCACCTCGCAGGACACTCAGCAGAAAGCCCGCTACTACCCGGACCAGGACAAGCGCACCCTGTTTCGCGACGGCTACATCGCCCAGCATTCAGCGCACTCGCGCGGCAGCACCGTCGACCTGACGCTGGTGGAGACCAGGACCGGGGAAGAATTGGACATGGGCAGCCGCTTCGACTTCTTCGGCCCCATCTCCCGACACGGCACCGCACTGATTACACCGACGCAGACCCGCAACCGCGAAACCCTGCGCCAGGCCATGCTGCGCCACGGCTTCGAACCCTACGCCGCGGAATGGTGGCATTACCGACTGAAGGCCGAGCCTTATCCGTCGAGGTATTTCGATTTTCCGGTGCGCTGAAGGAGGGATAGCGGCCGTCCCTGGCCGCAGGACGACTCAATCGTCGTCGTGGTCATTCTTCGTGGAGTTATCGGAAGCATTGTCCAGGCCCTTGGTATTGTGAGTACCCGGCGTGGTGTCGGAGATCGCCGTTGCCTTGGACAGGCCACGGGTATCCTTCGAATGGGCCACGGACGAAGTCGTCGAACCATGCCCGTTGCTGTCGTTCTTGCTGCTGCCGTAGTGGTTACCGCTCAGGCCGTGGTCGCGAGTGGACTTGCCGGCGTGCTCTACGCCATCGGTCCTGCCGTTGCTCTTCGCACCGTGGACACCCGAGTTACCGTCGGACTTGCCGCCCGCATGACCGGCCCCCCCCTGGCCACCGCCGTGACCGCCGCCATTGCCGCCGCCGTTGCCACCACCATTACCGCCGCCACCGCCATTCCCTTTGGCGTAGACGGAGCCGATTGGAGACAGGTCTGCAGGCAGCAAGGCTGTCGCCCCGAGCGCAAACGCACAGGCTATTGCTACAACCAGGGATTTCTTCATGATCGAGGCGCCCTCCAGGGCGGGGGTTGAGATAACCATCAGACTCGCTGCGGCCCGCGCGGTTCGCGCCGTCCGACGAAATGCCCAGGAGTTCTCAGACAGGAGCTCGCAGACGCGCGTAACAGCGTCCCTGTCGGCCGCGCGTTCGACTCGCCGTAGCCAGTGGCAAGCGTCCCCCTTAATCCGCCGTTAATCCTCCCAGCCGACTCTCGAGACTCCCCCCAGGAGGACTCCCCCATGCTCAAGCTCTCCGTGGTCACCTTCGCCTGCATCACCCTCGTCGGCTGCGCCGACGCCCCGCGCTACAACCACTTCAGCGCCATCGAATCGCCTGTGCGCGAATCCTTCGGCGAAGACAACCTCGAACGCCAGCCCACCCGCATCCAACTGCAGAACGACGACTACTCGGCACAGCAGCAGCGGATGATGTGGGGGCAATGACGCCGCATGACCTCGACAGACCGTGGCCGCCACGGCTGTCGGGAAGCGCCGGAACCCCATGAGGTGAAGCGACAGGAAGCCAATCGAGCGGCCCGCTAGAATGTCACGCAACACAACTCCGGTGACCGCCCATGAAGAAATGGATCGTCCTTGCCGCCCTGGCCGTGCTCGCCTGGCAATACATGGACAACCCCGATTGGCAGTCCCGGTTCTTCCGCTCGTCCCCCACCCCGCTCACGAGCTCCCAGCCCGCCGACACCTCGCCAGAGCCAGCGCCCCAGGCAGAGTCAACGCCCAACGTACGCTGCGACGGTCGCCAGTACTGCTCGCAGATGACCTCCTGCGCGGAGGCCAAGGCTTTCCTGAGAAGTTGTCCGGGCATGAAGATGGATGGCGATGGCGACGGCATTCCCTGCGAGGAGCAGTGGTGCCAGATGTAGCGGAGGAAGGAAAGTGGCGGAAGGCAGTGGGAGTCGCCCCTTAAAATGCCTTGTTTATCAATACACTATGCAGACCAATATCAGTGGCAGGCAGGATTTTCGCCTTCCTGTTCCGGTCATTGATTTCGACACTTTTTCGACGGTTTCTGGCGTGCTTCCGCTGGTCTGCTGAGGGCTTCCGGCTGGTATGGGATATGGCACAGAGTGAACGAGGTATATACGTCTTCATCACCCAGAGAGGCAGCCCATGTCCAAAGAAGCCGTATTCACCATGAAGTTTGAGCCCGAGTTGCGCGCTGATTTCATGGCGGCTGCCGAGGTTGCCCAGCGTCCCGGATGATGCGCGAATTCATCCACCAACAGCGGCAGGCCCAGGACTATGACGAATACCTGCGCCAGAAGGTCGAGGCGGGACGTGCCTCGATGGAAGCGGGGCGTGGCCGTTCCAACGATGATGTCGAAGCCGCCTTCGCCGCCCGACGGGCCCAGGCATCGGGCCACGAATGAAAGTCTACTGGACACCTGAGGCCGAGCAGGACCGTTTCGATATCTGGGACTTCATCGCCATCGACACCCCTCCGCAACCGTGCGCGTGGACTCGCTGTTCAGTGCCACAGCAGCCAAGCTGGCCGACTTCCTCGAAATGGGAAAGCCGGGAAAGACTCCCGGCCCCCGTGAGCTGATCCCACACGAAAGCTACAGGCCGGCCTACCAGATCGGCAGGGACAGCGCGTGGATTCTGGCTTTGGTGCATACCGCCAGAATGTGGCCACCATTGCAGCAGTGAGGGGATTTGAACCCGTTTTTGGTCATCTCTGGCTAACACCACTGAGATCGGGGCGTTCAGCAGGGCCATTCAGGGCATTGGCGAGTGACGGCAAGTGATTTCGACATCCTTCGCTCTACTTCGAATATTTACCCTCACGCGGTAAAAATATCAGGCGTGAACCTGCCGTCGGGCCAGAAGGCACGCGTGCTGCGCCACACCTTCGCGAGTCCCTACATGATGAACGGCGGGAACATCCTGACGCTGCAACGGGTGCTCGGCCACGCCTCGCTCAACATGACCATGCGCTACGCACACCTCGCGCCAGATCACCTGCTGGACGTGTTGACGTTGGGTCCGATCAGGGGCTTTCGTCACCTGCTCGATACCGGGGAGGATCACGGGTGCTAGTATGTTTTGGCAAATTTTGCCATTCCCGAGAGACCGGCCCCATGAGCACAATGAACATTTCCCTGCCGGATACGCTCAAGAGTTTCGTCGATGAACAGGTCAGCCAGCGTGGTTACGGCACCAGTAGCGAGTACGTGCGCGAGCTGATTCGCAAGGATCAGGACCGTCAGCGTCTGCGGGGCTTGCTGATCGCCGGCGCAGAGTCGATGCCTGCAGCACCTGCCGACAGTGATTACTTCGAATCGCTCCGCACGCGGGTACGGAAGGCCCGTGGATGAAGGCAAAGCCCGTCATTCCGCGAGTACTCGCCAATCAGGACGTTGAAGCGGCTGTCGATTACTACCTGAGCGAAGACGCCGAACAGGCAGCCCTGGGGTTTGTCGATGCCCTGGAAAAGGCATACGCCCATATCGCCCGGCACCCTGCCAGTGGCTCATCCCGCTATGTCCATGAGCTGGATTTGCCGGGGCTGCATTGCTGGCCCCTCAAGCGCTACCCCTACCTGGTGTTCTACGTCGAGCGAGACGATCACATCGATGTGTGGCGCGTACTCCACGGCATGAACGACATCCCTTCCTGGATGCAGGCTGGCGAGGGTACACCTCACTGAAAGTCTTTCGACACTTACGCCGAAACGTCTTCCCAGGCAGAGCCGGAAGCCCAGAGTCACGCGGGCTGTAGAGGGGAGAGTTGGCGGAAGGCAGTGGGAGTCGAACCCACCCAGGAACGGCTGCCGTCCCCCACCGGGTTTGAAGCCCGGCCACGCCACCGGGCGTGGTTGCCTTCCCTGGACTGGCGCCGGCGCTGGAGCGCGTCGGCGGATCGGGAGCCTGGATGTTGCCATCATTGCCCCGACAGATGCCAGCGTGGCGATGCCGCAGCGGGCTCAGGATCGTCAGTCGGCGCGCTCGGCCTGAGCCAGCGCCGAATCCTCGCGGATACGCCGTTCGTTACCGAAGCGACGGGTGAAGCCGATGCGGTCGAAGTATTCCAGCAACTGGATGCAGCGCTTGCGGCCGATACCGATGCGGTCGCGGAAGGCGGCGGCGCGGATGATGCCGGCTTCGCCGCGCAGGTGCAGGGCCTGGCCGGCGAGCTGGCGGAGGGTGGCCTCCGGGTAGAACAGGTCTTTCACCACCTGGTGCAGTTGCCCCAGGCGGGCGAGCTTGCGCAGCAGCAGGCGCACATCGCCTTCCTCGGCCCCGACCTCGCGGGCCAGGTCACGTACCCAGGGCGGGTCGAAGGCGCCGGCGAGCAGCAACGGCCAGAGGCGTTCGCGCAGGCGCTCGTCAGCCTCGCCCAGTTGTACGCGGTGATCGGGCAGGTGAATCCAGGGGCCGCTGCTGTCGATGCGCGGGGTCGCCAGCAGGCTTTCCAACAGGGCGATGAAGACGGGGCGTTCCAGTTGCGAAAAAGCGTAGCGGCGCAGGCGGTCGCGGTCGGGGCCGAGTTCGTCGGGAGCTTCTTCGTGGAAGCGCTGCAGGGCGTCGAGCAGGTGCCGTTGCAGCGCGGACCAGCGCTCGGCGGCAAACAACCGCGCGCCGAGACGCGTGTTGATTTCGACCAGTTCGGAAGGCAGCGCCCAGCCCTCTCGCGGGCGGTTGAACTGGCGCGCCAGCAGCGCCGGATCGAGGCCATTGCCGGCGTGCGCCAGCAGGGTCGGCAACGCGCTTTCCAGGCTGTCACCCTGCAGCGCGCGCAGTTGTTCCAGGCGTTCCGCGCTGCGCCGGTTGCGTGCTGGAGCGAAGGGATCGAGCACGCGGCCGCCCCCCAATGTGCGCTGGGCGGACTGGTCGCGCAGCACCAGGCGATCGCCGTGCACAGCGTGACAGGGCGCGTTCAGCACCAATTGTGCGAAGGTCCGCTCGCCCGGTTGCAGGCGTTCATCTTCGAGCAGGGCAACGCGGCCGGTGACGTCCTGGGCGCCAAGGTGTACGTGCACCGGCGTCCAGTGGGCGACGGCCCGCGTTTCACTGGGCAGCACGTGCAGTTCGATGTCGATGCGCGTGGTGGGTGCGTGCAGGTCCGGCGCGATCAACCAGTCGCCGCGATGGATCTGCTCGAGACTCAGGCGTTCGCCGGCGATGTTCAGCGCCACGCGCTGCCCCGCATGCGCTTGCTGCGCCTCGCGATTCTGCGCATGCAGGCCGCGCACTCGCACGCGACGACCGGCACTGCCGAGCAGCAGTTCATCGCCCACCGTCACGGTGCCGGCGAAGGCGGTGCCGGTGACGACGACACCGGCGCCGCTGACACTGAAGGCACGGTCCAAGGCCAGGCGGAAGCCACCGGTTGCGGTGCGCTCGCGGATGTCTCGCGCCGCGTCGGTGAGCGCCTCGCGCAGGGCTTCGATGCCCTCGCCGCGGAGGCTGGAAACCGCATGGACCGGTGAGCCCGCCAGCGGCCCCTCGGCGAGCAGCGCCCGCACTTCGCGCGCGGCTTGCTCCAGGCGTTCGGCGGGCACGCGGTCCGCCTTGGTCAGCGCGACGATGGCACGACGGATACCCAGCAGCTCGACGATGGCGAGGTGTTCACGGGTCTGCGGCATCACGCCGTCGTCGGCGGCCACCACCAGCAGTACCAGGTCGATGCCGCTGGCGCCGGCAAGCATGTTGTGGACGAAACGCTCGTGCCCCGGCACGTCGATGAAGCCGGTGAGCGCCCCATCGCCCAGGTCGGAATAGAGATAGCCGAGGTCGATGGTGATGCCACGCTCGCGCTCGGCAGGGCGGCGGTCGCCTTCGATACCGGTAAGGGCACGCAGCAGCGAGGTCTTGCCGTGGTCGATATGCCCGGCGGTGCCGACGATCACGAATCGCCCTCGGCCAGCAGCGGCAACTGCGCGACGAAGCCGGGCTCGTCGTCGAGCTGGCGCAGGTCGAGCCAGAGGGCGTCGTCGTCGATGCGGCCGAGCACCGGGATCGGCAGGCAGCGCAGGCGCTCTTCCAGGTCCAGCAGCGCGCGGCCGCGCTGGCGTTTGGGCTGGTTCGGGCGCAGGCACAGGGCGGCGCTGGGCAGCCGGGCGACCGGCTGGGCGCCGCTGCCGATCATGCCCAGGGCATCCACGGCGCTGACGTTCCAGCTCTGACCCAGCAACGTCGCCAATGCCGGGGCGAGGCGCTGGGCCTGGGCACGGATGTCGGTCCGCGGCCGGCTGAGCAGGCGCAGGCTGGTGAGGCGCTCGGCCAGGCGATCGGGGTCGCGGTAGAGGTTGAGCACGGCCTCCAGGGCGGCGAGGGTCAGCTTGTCCACCCGCAGGGCGCGCTTGAGCGGGTTCTTCTTGATCTTGCCGATCAGTTCCTTGCTGCCGAGGATCAGCCCGGCCTGCGGGCCGCCGAGCAGCTTGTCGCCGCTGAAGGTGACGATGTCGGCACCGTCGCGCAGGGCTTCCTGCACGGTGGGCTCCTTGGGCAGGCCCCAGCGGGTGAGATCGACCAGGGTGCCGCTGCCCAGATCTTCCAGCAGCGGCAGGCCGTGGGCGTGGGCGATCTGCGCCAGTTGCGAGGTGGCGACGCTGGCGGTGAAGCCCTGCACGCTGTAGTTGCTGGTATGCACGCGCATCAAGAGGCCCGAGCGCGGGCCGATGGCGGCTTCGTAGTCCTTGGCGTGGGTGCGGTTGGTGGTGCCGACCTCGACCAGTTTCACGCCGGCGCGGGCCATGATGTCGGGGATGCGGAAGGCGCCACCGATTTCGATCAGTTCGCCACGGGAGATGATGCCTTCCTTGCGCGCGCCCAGGCTGTTGAGCGCCAGCAGCACGGCGGCGGCATTGTTGTTGACCACGGTGACGGCCTCGGCACCGGTCAGCTCGCGGATCAGCCCGGCGATGAGGTCGTCGCGGTCGCCGCGCTTGCCGGTGGCCAGGTCGAACTCCAGGTTGAGCGGGTAGCGCGCGGCCAGCGTGATCGCTTCGATGGCCTCTTCCGGCAGCAAGGCGCGGCCGAGATTGGTGTGCAGCACGGTGCCGGTGAGGTTGAACACCCGGCGCACGCGGCTGGTATGGTGCGCGGCCAGGCGCTCGCCGGCGCGGCCGGCGAGCACCGCATCTTGCAGTTCGGCGGCGGCCAGTTGGCCGTGGCGCGCGGGTTCACGCAGTTCATCGAGCAGGTCGCGCAGGGTCTTGAGCAGGGCCTCGCGGCCATAGCGCTGTTGCAGCGGCTGGCAGGCCAGGCTGCGCAGCAGGCGGTCGATGGAAGGCAGGCGTACCGAGGTCATGGACGGGCCTTGTGCTGGGGGCGTTGGCTGGAGTCAGTGTAGGGCGAATAACCGCTCGCGGTTATCCGCCGGCTACCTCGACGTGAAGACGGCGGCGCATAACGCGTTCCGCGTTATCCGCCCTACGAAGAACCGCCCGGCGCCAGCAGCAGGTTCGGCGCGGTGCGCAGGTAGCCGTCCTCGGCGAGGCGAATGTCCAGCGCGAGGCTCGCCAGGTCGTCCGCCTGGGCCTCGGCGTGCTCGTCGTGTTGCAGGTAGAACTGCTTGAGGTAGGACTGGCAGCCGGGGCAGGTCTCGGCCTTGAGCGATGCCTGGTCGCTGGCCACGCCGTCGCGTTGCAGCGAGTAGTAGGCCAAGCCCTTGCTTTCGGTGCAGTGACTGCATTTCACCCGCACGTAGTGCCACTCGCAGGAACACAGCGAGCAGGACAGATAGCGCAGTCCGGCGAACTTGCCGCGATGGCGGATCATCCCCGCCACCGGCGGCGCGCCGCAGGCCGGGCAGAGGGTCTGGCTGTCGGTTTCGCCCAGGCTGTCGTCGGGCAGCGCCAGCAGCCACTGGCTGAAGGCAACCTGCAGTACTGCGCCGAGGAAAGGCACCAGCGCCGGCGACAACAGGTCGAACTGGCCGTTGAGCAGGCCCAGCACCCAGGCTTTGCGCTGGCCTTCATCGGCACCGCGCAGGGCCTGCAGCGCCTGGACGATGGCCGGGTTGGCAGTGGGCTCGTAGGCGTCGAGGAAAGCGTCCAGCAGTGGCAGCCAGGCTCCTTCACGCACCAGCACTTCGTAAGCCAGCGGCGGCATGCGGTGTTCTCGGCTGCGAGCCAGCGCGGCAGCATCCGGGCCCGGCAGCGGCAGCTTGCGGTCGAGCAGCGCCTGCTGGGCGGCGCAGACACCGGCGATCAGTTCGAGATAGCCCTGCAGGGGATTGCCCGGCGCCAACTGGCGCAGGCGCACGGCGCGCCGGCTGAAGAGATCGGGGGACGGCAGATTGAACAGCGGGGGAATGTTGGCGGCAGCTTCGATCTGCCCGGGTTCGAGGATTCGGCCTGACACGCAGGACTCCTTGTTGATAGCGGATCGGAGCGTCAAAAGCCCCTCACCCTAGCCCTCTCCCGGAGGGAAAGGGGACTGTTCGTGCCGGCCGACGCTCTCGCGCCAGCCGGCGGTTACGTCAAAGGTCAGTGGCCCTTGCCCTTCTCCACGTCCTTCAGCCAGCCGTTGTGGTGCTTGCGCGCCCAGCCGCGGCTGACCCAGCCGTAGAGCATGGCGCCCATCGAGCCCTTCACCCAGATCCCGGCGTAGATGTGCACCAGGATGCTGCAGATGAGCACGAAGGCGGCAAAGGCATGCAGCAGCGAGGCGAGGCGGATGAGGTCGATGCCGAAGAGGTGGCTGAAGTACGCCCGCCACATCACGAAACCGGTCGCCAGCAGCACCAGCATGCACAGCAGCAGGGTCCAGAACAGCAGCTTCTGTCCGGCGTTGTAGCGGCCGACTTCCGGGAGGTTTTCCTCGCGGTTGTTGACCACGTCGCGCCATTGCTTGAGCCACTGGGTGTCGCGCTTCTCGATCAGGTTGTGATGGGCGAAGCGGATCACCAGGCCGAGGAAGAACAGGAACATCGCCACCCCGAGGAAGGGGTGGAGGATCCGCGTCCACGGCCCGCCGCCGAACAGGTGGGTCAGCCAGAACATGGCTGGGTGGAACAGCGCCAGCCCCGAGAGGCCGGCGAGGAAGAACAGAATGGCCACCATCCAGTGGTTGCTCCGTTCGTTGGCGTTGTAGCGCTGGATATCTTTTTTCATTTCTCGATCCTCGTAGCCCTCACCCCAGCCCTCTCCCAGGGGGAGAGGGGGCAAAAGCGACTGCCAGGGAGGTCACGGGCGCTTACGCGGGTCATAGTCATGCACCGAAGGGTCGACCTTGTTCACCGGAGCCTCCGGATCGGAGCCACCCGGCTCATCCTCCTCCACCCGGTTGGGACCGGTGCGGGTGTAGTGGAAGAAGCCGGCCAGCACCACCGCGCCCATCGCCAGCAG